>NZ_CP054301.1:2556250-2887500 GCF_013372285.1 Marinomonas primoryensis
GCGGCACTTTAACTGGATTGGCGCCGAGTTTCTGTATCAACGATGTTACCGTCTGGTTAAACGCGCGAATGGACAAACCACTAAAATCGTCAATATTTTCAATCTTACGAGTCGAAAAAGCACTATAAGGCGTCCATGGCACCACGTATAAATAGTGCAGACCCAGCTTATGCAATTGCTTTTGCGTATCCGCCTTCGACACCTGCCACAACAACTGAGAGTCGTCATAATTATTAGCAAGGAACGGAATCATATCGTGCTGAAAAATGGAATTTTGTTTGTCTAACAACCCCAATAAAAACTCACCAATCACAACCTTACCCGTCATCACTGCCCCAGGAATTGCAAGATGAGGTAGCGCATGACCATTTGATTTCACCAAAATATTGACCTCGCCATTCGTCAAGGCTTGCACGTCTTCTGCAAACTCATAAGCGATTTGGGTTGGCTGGTTTCGATCACCAAAGGGCGTTGGCATCACCCAATTTTGCGCAGAAGCCACCGATGACGCGGCCACAACACAAACTAAAGACAACGACTTTGATACAAGATACTTAACCATAGGATGCCTAATTCATTCCGCGCTAGTTGGCAGTAAAAGTACCATTAACTTGAATTAAATGCATGAAAATCAGCATATTTAGAGGACAAGTAAATGCGTATATTCACTTACTTAAAAGCTTCTATTTCGGACTATTTAGAGTAAATTTTGGACTTCATAAACTATTTTATAGAATTAGGTTCTAAAGTTAATGCGTGCTTAGGAAGCCCAGTTTTAACTTTATTGCTGTCTATCCAGCACCTGCTGAATCAGATCAATAGCGTATGGCAAATCGGCAACCTGTGTGATTTTTAGTTCAACATCACCATTACCCCATCGACCGGTATTAGAAATACCTTAATAAACTTTCAGAAAAACCGTCAGCGGCATACTTGGCTTGTAGTACAAAACAATGTCGGCAGATTTTACTGTTTGACGCTCTGCTATTTGTCCTCGGACATTCACCTTGCCATCACGGAGTTTTACTTGCTGACGAATCTGCGTCATATCATCCCAACCAACGTTTTGCACTGCTGGTAAAATGAATTTAGTAATGATCTCTGTTTCCGTGAGTTTTGCTTTGTTAATGCCCGATGTCATGCCGTCAATCCATTACAACGCATTTAAGCACCTAATATTGCGAAAATATTCTGTAAAGCCGAGTGCATTCAAGTCGTTTAAAACAAGCGGCTTAACTCGTTCATCAAGAAATCATCTTTAAAGGCTATTTATGGGGTTTAGTTTTGTCTTCCACTCTTTTCTTAATACGCGACAAACCCACTGGCGTTACGCCTAGATAACGAGCTAAATCATTTTGGGTTATGTTGTTCAGTATGTTAGGTCTGCTTTTGATCAGTAAAGAAAAGCGTTCTTCTGCGCTTAAACACAAAAACTCATATTCTCGTTTTTCTTTTTTCATCGAAAATTGAAGTAAGACATCCAGCATTTCATTGGCGATGTTCACATCTCTACGGCTGTGTTCACGAATCACGTCGAAAGGGATTTTGGTTACTGTTGTCAGTTCTAAACACAGCAAGCTAAAAGAGCATAAGCCGCTAGCATGAGCAGACGTTAGGCTTCCAATAATATCCTTGTTTGATAAAAAAGATTTGATTGATTCTTTGCCATCGTCAGATAAGTAATAAGCCTTCAATAACCCCGAATTAATAAGATAAAGAGACGTGTCTGTCTCTCCTTGCCTAAATAGGTGTTCACCACTCTCTTTTTCTATGGCTATCCCTTCACGTTGTAAAAGTTCATAAAAGTTCATCCGTTTTAACCTCGGTTAATGCGTGCTTGGTTCATTTCCCTAAATATACAGCATGAAGATTAGAAACAGCCATTGAGACCTAAATTCAGGGGAAGCGAGCCTTATGAAAATCACGAAAAAACGTATTGTCATTACTGGAGGTACATCGGGTATTGGTTATGAAATGGTGAAATTATTACACTCAGAAAATGAGGTAATAGTTATTGCTAGAAATGCGATGAAGTTGAATAAACTCGAACTTGAGTTGCCTGGCGTTGTTACTTATCAGGCAGACTTATCGCAAGCAACAGAGGTAGAAGCAGCGGCTAATAAGATCCTAGAGCGCTTTAAATCCCTCGATATTCTTATTAATAACGTGGCAGTGCAATACACGCCAACCTTTTTAGATGATGACTTTCAATATTCAAATATTGCTGATGAGGTCGCGTTAAATTTTACTAATATTTGCCATATGACCTATTGGTTGTTGCCCGCGTTAATGAAGAATGAAAAGAGCCATGAAAGAACCATTATTTTGAATATTAACTCTGGTCTTGGGTTCGTACCGAAAACGTCATCCGCTGTGTATTGTGCCACCAAAGCCGCGCTGGACATCTTTTCTCAATCACTGAGCTATCAATTGGAACAAACAAATGTTCGAGTCCAACAAGCGTTTCTAGAGTTGGTGGACACTCCAATGACAGCGGGCAGAGGAACAAACAAGATGTCTCCCAAGTTAGCAGCGCAAAAGATCATCTATGGCATTGAAAATGATATTTCTATTAATAATATCGGCAAAGTCAAATTGCTCAGGGTGTTGTTAAGGCTTGTACCTTCTATCGCAAAACGCATCATGAAAAAGTATTGAAGAGGTGAAAGATGCATAAATTTTATGGGATTTTGTTAGGTGTTTTTATGCTATTTACATCACCAACATTCGCAACCGAGCGATTCACAACCGAGCTGAATATCACCGTGACTAATATCGATACATCACGAGGTGGAAATATTGTCGTGATGATCTTCGGCGAGGAGGGTTTTCCTAAAAATCATGCGCTGGCTTTGTTAACGGCAACAAAGAAGGTGTTAAGCAACACTATGGTTTTTACATTTTTAATAAACCAGCCAGAAGTCGCTATTAAGGTGCTGCACGATGAAAATGGAGACGGGGAAGTCACTAAAAATTGGACGGGGATTTATCCAAAAGATGGCCTTGGTTTTTCTAATGACCAAAAGATTGGATTAACTGGACCTCCAAATTACCTGAAATCAAAAATCAGGTTCGTTGCGCCAAAAAGCGAAGCCACTATTTCAATCATATATTAAGACGGAGTATTTCCCATGACAGCATTAATAAGGGTTGCCTTGATCCTTTTTACCCTCTTTGCATCTACTTTTTTACTGCTTAACCTAACCGGCATACTAACGGTAGAGCTGATTGAGCAATGGTTAACACAAGCTAAAGAGTTGTCTCCTACATACATGGGATTATTTGTGATATCCCTACTTTTCCTAGATTTGTTTGTCGCTGTACCTACGCTAACCGTTGCGATTCTTGCGGGGTATTTTCTTGGTCATTCATACGGTTTCATTGCAGTATTGATTGGTTTTAGCATGGCAGGAATAGGAGGATATTGTTTGAGCCGATGGTACGGTGGCAAACTTCTGACTGTATTAATAAAAGACGAGCAGAAACGTGATGAAGCGATCACCATGTTTCAAAAACATGGCTTAGTTACCATCCTTCTATCGAGAGCTATGCCTATTTTACCAGAAGTGTCTGCATGCCTGGCCGGCATGATGAAGCTTCGATTTAGAACCTTTTTAAGTGCTTGGTTAGTGAGTACCGTACCTTATGCGTTTATTGCAACCTATGCGGGTTCCATTAGTTCTATTGATAATCCGAAGCCTGCGATATTCATAGCGATTGGGCTGTCAGGATTGTTGTGGACTTGTTGGTTCTTTTATCATCGAACCCATACAAGAAGACCAATTAGCAAAACGGCGAAATAAAGTAATAGCTCTGTGTATAGCAAACGAATGCTTCCTGTATTTTCAATAAAAACATCAAACGCCTTTCTCACTTAATAGTATTCATCAATGTTTCTCAATAATGCGCTTGACGTATACCGACAACCTCATTATATTAACTAAACGGTATAGTTAATAAATTAAAGAGGTTTAAGATGAAAAGTGAGAACGGTTTCTACGGGCAATACGGCGGTAGCTACATCCCTGAGATCCTTTATTCGAGCCAGCAGCAAATCTTGCACGCGTTCGAAGACGCTAAAAACGACCCAGCCTTTCTCGCTGAGCTACACAAACAATGGCAGCAGTTTTCTGGCCGTCCAACGCCATTAACCTATTGCGCGAACCTGACTGAACACTTTGGTGGTGCGCAGATTTACCTTAAACGCGAAGACTTAAACCACAGTGGCGCGCACAAGATGAACAACGTGATTGGCCAAGGTTTGTTGGTCAAACGCATGGGCAAAAAACGTGTTATCGCCGAAACGGGTGCGGGTCAGCACGGTATTGCAACCGCATTGGTTGCGGCGCGTTTAGGCCTTGAATGTACGATTTACATGGGCGCAAAAGACATAGAACGCCAATACCCCAATGTATTTTGGATGAAGCAACTCGGCGCAACGGTAGTACCGGTTACCACAGGCGCACAAACCCTACGCGATGCGCTAGACGAAGCCTTACGTGACTGGTCTTCTAGCCACGAAAACAGCCATTATTTAATTGGCACGTCTTGTGGTTGCGCGCCCTTCCCTGAAATGGTGGCGTTTTTTCAATCCGTTATTGGTGACGAAGTCCGCGAGCAAAGCGTGGCGCAATTTGGTCAATTTCCAGATCGTCTGTACGCGTGTGTTGGCGGTGGATCAAACGCTTGTGGCTTATTCCTGCCTTTCTTAGATGACAAAGACGTCGAAATGGTGGGCGTCGAAGCTGGCGGTAAAGGACTGGAATTGGGCGAGCACTCTATTCGCCTATCTCATAACCTTGGTCAGCCCGGTATCGCCCAAGGTTTTGCGACCATGTTCTTGCAAGACCAAGCTGGCCAATTACAAGAAACCCATTCTATCGCTGCCGGTTTGGACTACGTTGGCGTTTCGCCCATCATTGCGCATTTGGCCGAAACAGGTCGTATTAAAATGACCTACGCGATGGACGATGAAGTGATTGCCGCTTGTACGCTATTGTTGAAAAAAGAAGGGATTATTCCCGCGCTAGAATCGTCTCATGCTTTGGCGGGCGCGTTTAAAGACGCTCCGAATTTACCAAAAGAGTCAAAAATTGTAATCAACCTTTCTGGTCGTGGCGACAAAGACATCTTCAACGTCGCGAAAGCCGTGCAAGATGAAACTTTCCCTCAATTCTTAACCGATTATCTTGCGGCTTACCCAACTAGCCACGCTGATCATAAGGAGCAAAACGCATGAGCCAGTTAGCCGCTTTTATTGAAGAAAAAAAGAGTATTAAAGAAAAACGTCAGCAAAAACCTATTTTGTCTATGACTCACGTGGTTTATGGGTATCCAACGGTTCAAGAAAGTCTGGATTGGATGAAACGCCTGATGCAAGAAGGCGTGGACTTCATCGAAGTGCAATTTCCTTTTTCGGACCCTGTGGCCGATGGCCCAAGTATTGTCGCTGCGTGCCATAAAGCGTTAGAGCAAACACTAGACGTAGATACCTGTTTAGCGCAACTTGGCGAACTGGCGAAAGGTTTTCCTGAAAGCCGCATCGTATTGATGAGTTATCTCAATCCTATGTTTCGTTTCGGTTTAGACAAACTGGCCAAACGTGCGGCCGAAGAAAATATTCTAGGCTTAATCTTGCCTGATCTGCCGATTGAGCAAGCCGCCACGTATAAAGCCGCTTGTAAAGACAACGGCATCGATCCAATCTGGCTCGTTACACCAGTAACACCGCCAGAACGGTTGGCTATGTTAGCAAGCCAAGCCAGTGGTTTCCTATATTGTGTGGCTCGCTCTGGTGTAACGGGCCATTCTGTCCATGAAAACAAAAGCCATGAAGGCAAAGTAAAAAACACCTCGCTCGACGACTATTTGGCTAACATCAAGCAACACGCCAGCGCCCCAATGGGTGTCGGGTTCGGCTTACGAGAACGAGCCCAAATCGAACAGTTAATTGGCAAAGCCGACATCGCTATTCTTGGTTCTGCGCTATTGGATGCGTACAACAAAGGCGGGCAAGAAGAAGGCATTAAACTGATCAAAGACTTATTTCACTAAGTTCATTCTCAAAATCCACAGTAAATATTGCTTGAAACTCTGCAACACCGAATATATGATCCGTATATAATTCATATACGGATCATATATCATGGGTATCATCAAAATTTCCGACGACCTTCACGACGACATTCGTAAAAGCTGCCACGTCATGTCTCGCTCTATCAACGCTCAAGCCGAATTCTGGATGAAGATGGGACGCTTAGCCGAACTCAATCCGAGCCTGACTTTTTCAGAACTCATTGCCAATGAACTGGCAAACGCCAATCTCGAAACACCATTAAAAATGGTGAAGTAGTATGCAAGTACAGATTAAAACCGCAGATGAAATTGAATTAATGCGCGCATCGGGAAAGCTGCTAGCGGACGTCTTTCACATGTTAGATGACGTCGTAAAAGAAGGCGTATCGACTTTAGAAATCAACGACAAAGTTGAAGACTTCATTCGCAATGAGTTAAACGCAAGACCTGCAAGCCTAGGGCAATACGGCTATGAGTTCGTACTCAACTCCTCAATAAATGACGTCGTTTGTCATGGCGTTCCTTCAGCAACTCAGATCCTCAAAGCAAAAGACATTGTGAATCTAGACATTACCTTAGAAAAGAATGGCTTTATTGCCGACTCTAGCAAAATGTACGTCATGGGCGACGCCAACCCGATCGCAAAACGCCTCGTTAAAAACACGTACGCCGCAATGTGGGCAGGCATTAAAAAGGTAAAACCAGGCGCAACATTAGGCGATATTGGCGCTGCCATTCAGACATTAGCCGAAAGTAAAGGCTACTCTGTAGTAAAAGAATATTGTGGTCACGGCATAGGCCGAGAAATGCACGAAGAGCCTCAAGTGCTGCATTACGGCAAAGCAGGAACAGGTCTTGTTTTGGAAGAAGGCATGACGTTTACCATTGAGCCAATGATAAACCAAGGCAAAGCCAAGACCAAAACCAAGAAAGACGGCTGGACCGTTGTCACCGCCGACAAAAAACTCTCGGCACAATGGGAACACACTATTCTGGTCACAAAAACAGGCTATGAGGTATTAACGCTAAGAAATGAAGAAACGACAGCCTAATATTTAAACTGTCGTAGTCCAGCGGTTTTCTATAAAGTCGATGAATACCCGCATTTTATTGGGCATAAAGCGCATCGCTAAAAACTGCATGTGAATACCGCCCTGAAAATCACTGTTAAGTTGCCAATCACTTAATACTTGAACCACATCCCCTTTTTCCAACGATTCTCGTACCACGAAGTCGGGAAAAGGGGCGATGCCAAACCCTTGCCTTACACCTCTTAAGCGCATTTCTGCATCGTTATTAATATAACGACCATCAACGGTGATCACCGACTTTCGCTCACCTTGCGTAAAGGACCAAATGTTATCGCCATCAAAAAAACCGAGCGGCAAACAAAGATGATCCAGCAAGTCTTCTGGTGAATTCGGTGTGCCGTGCTCCACCAAATACTCGGGGCTGGCGCAAAGTATGGAGCGAACCTTCCCTAAGGTTTTACAGACTAAATGTTCATGCGGTTTATCCGCCACATAAAACACCACATCGACATTCTGATAAGCCGGATCGACTCGCAAGTCAGTCACTTGAACTTGCAACGAAATTGCAGGGTACAAGGCCATAAATTCCAGTAACAAAGGCTCTAAAACCTGCTTGGCAAAAGCGTCTGGCGCCGCAATCCGCAAGCGCCCTTTTGCTTCTGTCGCCTCACTTTCAGACGCTACGACGGCTTCTTTCGCGCTGTCTAGCATTTGGCGACATTGCTCGTAAACCGCGACACCGACTAAGGTTGTGGTTTGGCGTCGTGTCGTGCGCTCGATTAACACCGCCGATAACGCGCGCTCAATTCTCGACACCTGTCGACTGACACCGGATGGCGTTACGCCGAGCCTTTTGGCGGCTTTTGTGAAACTTCCCGTTTCTACCACAGCGACAAAGGCGGCCATGTCGGGCAATAACGCGATTAATTCATTTGTGTTCATGAGTCATAAGTATTTTGATTTATGAAGCAATTATCATACATCAACGCATCAGTTAACCTAGCTTTTTATTCCACCCAGACACCTTTGAGAACGTATGAAAGTACAAACATCTAACAACCCAACTCTTTTCAACCGACTTCCTATCGCCGAAATGTCGTTACTTTTAACCGCCTTTTTTTGGGGAACCAGTTATGGCATCACAAAAGAAGCATTGGTTTATACCAGTGTCCTCGCCTTTATCGTGATTCGATTCGGCTTAACATCGCTTTTATTAATGCCTTTTTATTGGCGACAAACACGCAAAGGGCAGACCAAAGACTGGAAGTACGCTCTGCCAACTGGCGCCATTTTGCTCTGCATTTTTCTCACTGAGACCTATGGCGTTTACCACACAACCGCGTCTAAAGCGGCGTTCCTGATCAGCCTTTGCGTATTAATGACGCCTTTTGTAGAAGCGATCACAGCAAAACGATGGCCGAGCAAAAATATATTAGGGTGCGCATTATTGTCGGTGGTGGGTGTGTTGTTACTAACACAGAAAAACATTGGCTGGATGGTCTTTAATATTGGCGATTATTTCATTTTATTGGCCGCATTTTTACGCGCTTGCATGGTCGTCACAACGAAGGTGTTATTGCATGGCAAGCGGCTTTCAGCATTGTGTACGACCAGCCTCCAAGCCAATGTGGTCACGCTGGGGGCATTGGTTATTTTCTTCGCGAGTGACATTAAGGTAACAGAACTGTTTCCAACGGAATGGTCTTTCTGGCTGGCGACGTTTTATCTTGCTCTTTTTTGTACTGTCTTCACACTCTTCGCACAAAACTATGGCGTTAAACACACAACCCCATCTCGTGTTGCTTTGCTAACAGGGTCAGAGCCCGCCTTCGGCGCGCTTTTCGCCTTCGTTTGGTTAAACGAGTCACTTACTCTGATTCAAATGCTTGGCGGTGGCTGTATTTTATTAGCAACCTTAATGGCTACCAAACAAAAGAACACATCCGTCTCATAGGCAGAAATGCCCCGCCCCTAAAATATTAACTAGAGGCGAGGCATTCGTATGGCATCGTTAAAATTCGCGGAGATTAATCCCGCTGGCGTATTACTGTTTAGGTAAAAGCACTGCGTCAATCACATGAATCACACCATTAGATTGCTTTACATCGGCAATGGTGACATGCGCCACACGGCCATTTTCATCTTCAAGCATAATCTTATCACCCATGTAGGTGGCCATCAGAGTGCATCCGCCAATCGTTGGAACCGGGTGTTTGCCCATATCATCGTCGATCATGGTTTTGATCGCGCCAGAGAGCGCATCGGCCTTCACTACATGACAAGCTAACACTTTCGTCAATGCTACTTTATTTTCTGGTTTTAACAGGTTAGCGACAGCACCTTCAGGTAATTTATCGAACGCGGCATTGGTCGGTGCAAAAACGGTAAACGGCCCTTCGCCTTGCAAAGTGTCAACCAAACCCGCTGCTTTCACCGCCGCCACGAGCGTCGTATGATCTTTGGAGTTTACGGCATTTTCAATAATATTCTTGCTCGCATACATAGGAGCGCCGCCCACCATTGGGTTGCTATTTTCATCGGCACTCTTCATGCCTCCAGTAGAACAGCCAGCAAGAGTTACGATGGTAGCAGCAGAAACAAGGCTTAGTAATTTCATTGTTTTTCTCCAGTTTGTTTGTCCATAACAATTCGCCATGGTTATAAAGAGATACGGTGCGAATTAAAAAAAGTTTCACCGTTCTTTAAAACATTAGTTAAAAATAATTAATTTCAATAATTAGGCGGGCTGAAACACTAGAGAAATACCATTCAAACAATGACGCAATCCCGTTGGCTGTGGACCATCATCAAAAATATGCCCCAAGTGACTACCACAACGACGACAATGAACTTCTGTACGTTCTATAAAAAAGCCATTGTCTTCTTTTGTCCTAACGGAATCTGGCAGGCTTTGATAAAAACTTGGCCAGCCTGTTCCGCTCTCATATTTGGTGCTACTAGCGTACAGAGGTAGGTCGCAGCCTTTACAGTGATAAGTTCCTACACGTTTTTCATTAAGCAATGCACTACTCCCAGCTCGCTCTGTTTTTTCCTCTCGCATCACCTGATATTCAAAGTCGGTTAATCTCGCTTGCCATTGCTGCTTGGAACGAAGTACCTCAAATTTTGAGCCAGAAGACAACACGGCCGCTGTCGCGGGCATAGTCGAAAATTTAGCAACCCCAACAACGCAAGCGGTTTGCACAAGAAAATGTCGACGATTCATAACAATACCTCCAAATAAAAGAACGCCTGAATGCCGTTTCGGCAAACCTAACGCATACCAAGAGATACGTGAAAAAGCAGGAAAAGTTTCAGTGGAGTGCATTAGAGGACAGAATTAAAAAATACGCTCTGTGATGTAACAGGATGAAAGTTTTTTTTCAAAAACAAAAAAAAGGTAAGTTCCGAAGAACTTACCCTTTTTTAAATATTCTTAGCAGCTAATTAAAGTACTGTAATATTTTCTGCTTGAGGACCTTTTTGGCCAGCAGTAACAACGAATTCTACTTGTTGGCCTTCAGCCAAAGTTTTGAATCCTGAGCTAGCGATAGCACTGAAATGTGCGAACACATCAGGGCCAGACTCTTGCTCGATAAAACCAAAACCTTTAATTTCGTTGAACCACTTAACGGTTCCTTTAACTGTATTAGACATAAATATTCACCTGAATAAAAATTAAACACCTCAAAATGAGGCATAAATTGCAAAAAAATTAGACTGTTACTTAGAAACTTCAGGACGAGGAATTATGAATAAGACAGCGTATTACAGAGTTTATAGTTAGAGACTTCTTTCTAGCTTGAGCCGTTATAATATAGGCGTATTAATAAGATAGATAGTTTTATTTTCATTAAATGCTAAAAATATTTTCCTTGATTACCATTTACTCACCCTTTTCTTCCCTAGCCTTTGCTAGCAACAAGAAACGCTTGTGAATTCGTCTTGTCGCGAGCCAAACGCCTCCGACAACAAGAGGAACAGACAACCCAATAACTAAACTTTTATCAAAATTCACGCCTTTATCGTAGACAGCTTCGATAAGAAATTTTAACAATCCAACACTATAATAACTAATAGCGGCTACAGATAAGCCCTCTACAGTATGCTGCATTGCAAGTTGAATTTTTGAACGACGATCCATTGACGTGAGAAGTTGCTGATTCTGTGATTGAATCGACATTTCTACCTGAGTCCGCATCATATCCGAGACTCTATCAATACGCCTAGAGAGGCTTTCCAAGTGATTACCTACCGTACTGCAAGTACGAACAGCGGGCGTTAAACGACGCGTCATAAATTCAGTAATCGTTAGATGTCCTGAAACCTCATCTTCTTTTAACTCATTTAAACGCTTTAAAACCAATTCATGATACGCTTTTGTCGCGCTAAATCGAAAAGAGGTTTTCGCTCTGGTGGCTTCTACCCAAGCCGCCATGTCAATTAACTCACCTAATATAGCTTGCTCATCAAGTGGTTCTGTTGAATCCGATAAATTGGCTGTTATTTGAGCCAATTGTTCATCCATATTCACCAGTTCAGCACTGTATCTTCGGGCCATAGGCAGCGCCAATAAGGCCATTAGACGATACGTTTCGATTTCTACTACCCGCTGAACCATACGGCCCAGCTGACTGTCGCTCATATTTTTATTGTAGATCAAAAAACGGCCACAGCCATCGCTGTGCAACTGAAAACTGGTCCAGACTTGAACGTCACCGTTTTGTGGTCGACTCCCAACCAGACGCATGCCTTCAAAATGGCTTTTTACCAACGCTAAATCAAGTTCAGGTATGGTGCGCGCATCCTCAACTGCCACATGAAAGGCGGCAATTACAATACCAGGAATTTTTGACAACCAATTTATAGGTAAGCAATCTAATGCATTTTGATCAAAAAAACCGATAGAGCCATCCACCGGAGTATGAGTGATCATATAAGAAGTAAACTCAAGATGTTTATCACGACGTATTTTGAAATTGCCAAAATCCACCTCAAAACACGCACCATCGCCTTCGGGCGGGATGCCATCAAAATAGCTATAAAGTGAACGAAAATGCTCGTACTCAGCATTTTTTTGCTCTGAGCCAACCATGATGGCGAGATAACTTATTCTGGTAGGACTAGGGATCACCTGAAAAGGGCGCGAATGTAACTCCGCATAAATTACATCACGCAATGGATGCATTTCCAATCCATACGAGTTATTAGCTTTAGCCACTGACTTTACTACCAATATTTAAAAATGAGCGTTAAACAAAAACATTTAGAAAAAATAAAAATTACTCAACGACAACCTGTCGATCATTCGCTAACTTCCATAAAATTCTATTTTTACCGCTTTTTTTAGCAAGCCCAAGCATGTCATCAGCCGCATCAAAAAAATCGTCACTTTTACAACCAAGACTCGGTGATTGTGTGGAACCTCCCACACTTACCGTCACCTTGCCGCTAAAATCTTCATGGCTATAAGCCAAATTCAAAGCTTCTACGTCTTGCATACAACGACGAGCAACATCAATAGAGTGCTCCCGAGAGTGCCGCGGCAGCAAAATGACAAACTCCTCTCCTCCGTATCGTGCGACCAAACCTTTATCTGATACTTGATTTGCTAATACCTCAGCCACTTGTTGGAGCACTTTATCGCCAGTGGCGTGGCCGTAACAGTCGTTGTATTGCTTAAAGTTATCGATATCAATAACAATTAACGAAATACAATCTTGATTTTGGATGGCTGCTTGCCACTCGTGTGTAATCACATCGTGATATTTACGACGATTTGCAAGCGATGTAAGTGGGTCTATGTTAGCTAATTTTTCAAGCATTTTACGCTGTTTTATAAGCTGCAAATGAAGACGTACACGAGCCTGTACAATGTTCGTATGCAGTGGTTTTTGAATGTAATCACTGGCGCCCATTAATAGCGCTTTTTCTTCATGACTTGAATCATTTAAGGCGGTAATAAAAATAACGGGAATAGTACTTGTACGTGCATCGTGACGAAGTCGACTCATGGTCTCAAAGCCATCCATTTCAGGCATTAAGACATCTAGTAAAATCAAATCTGGCTGATATTCTATGGCTTTTCTAATACCCTGCTCACCACTTTTTGCCATCATGATACAGACATCATCATTAAGCATGTCACCGATTATTTTCAGGTTGATTTTTTCATCATCAATGACTAAAACACTTTGCTTTACTGACATCGTATTTAATTACCTTGAAGCTCGAAAATAAGCTGAGATGCTTTAACAGCGGCAACCTCAAACTCGACATCTTTTATATCAAAAATTAAGTGTTCAATATCTAAAGCATACTTTGTGCCTCTCACCATCTTACGCAATAGGCTAAAATGATTTTCTACAAAGAAGTCTGATTTTTTTAGCAAGGGGACGATCACTTCCAGTTTACTGGCCAGTTCATCGGCACAAAACGTCCGATCTCCTTCATCACTGTTAATCAAAGAATTATAAGGTATTAAGACTTTTTCTAGCTCATAAGCTAATTTATTTACTGTCTGAACGAGACGTTCAAGTAATTTTGAACTGATCATATTGTTCTGAATATTTCGCTCTAATTCAGAACAATGTAGTGATAAATCAAAGGCTCCAATATAAGCTGAGTTCGATTTTAATGAATGAATAATATCGACAATATTACTTTCTAAACATCTGTCTATAGTAAACACTTTGTATTTATTATAAAAAGCCGTTACTAAATCGAGGTATAGACTTGTTTTCCCACCAAGATTGTTTATTGCACCTTTGATGTCTAATGTATCGATTGATGACATTTTAGACAATACCTCAACATACGAGGAATCCTGATTAGAGACAAACAAATCATTCATTTTTAAGGGATTATCTTGTGTTTCTGCATGTAAGTGTTTTTGTAAAGTTTTGTACAAATCGATTTTTTTAATTGGCTTATCTAAATGCGCATTCATACCTGCCTGAGCAGACTGCTTTTTTGCGTCTTCAGACACATGGGCCGTCATCGCAATAATGGGGATATTTCCATATACACTAGACGATCTAATATGTCTTGTAGCTGTTAATCCATCCATAATGGGCATTTGAATATCCATCAAAACGATATCATAATTCTTACTATCTAATTTATTAATGGCGTCTTCGCCGTTTCCTGCCACGTCTACATTAATAGACGTATCATCTAGATACCCTAGAATAACTTTTTGATTTATTAGATTATCTTCTGCCAATAACAAATTATATTGAGATAAATCAGGAATGTTATTTTCTTCATTTAACGTTGGATCAATAGAAAGCGATAAGCTTGACGAAACATTAAGAGGTAACGTGAAACTGAAGGTTGAGCCGTGACCTATTTCGCTGTTTACCCAAATGTCGCCCCCCATAATGTCACAGAGTTGACGAGATATCGTTAAACCCAATCCGGTTCCACCAAACACCCGAGTAATACTGTCGTCTGCCTGCTGAAACGATTGAAAGAGCTGTTTTATATTCGTTTTTGATATCCCTATACCCGTGTCAATCACATCGCACCTTAACAAAACACCTTGACCATTATTGGTATCAGAATAAACGCGCACGCAAACACCACCGCGTTCAGTAAATTTAACCGCATTCGTTACCAGATTGACCAACACTTGTTGTATCCGTAATGGATCACCCAAGAGCATGGGCGGTAGTGACGCAGAAATATCGACTGTCAACGCCAGCTTTTTTTCTTGAGCCTTAGTTGTGTTCATATTGATCGCATGCTGAACAATCAACCTAGGAGAAAAAGGTACGGTTTCTATGCTCATTTTTCCCGCTTCGATCTTCGAAAAATCCAGCACATCGTTAACAAGACTAAGCAGAACTTCACCAGAGGCTAATATTTTATTCATACAGTCTTGTTGTTCATCATTTAAAGATGTTTTAAGACTTAAGTGACTTAATCCTATTACCGCGTTAATAGGTGTGCGTATTTCATGGCTCATTCTGGCGACAAAGGAGGACTTGGCTTCCAATGATTCCTCTACGGTACGCTTCGCACTTTCTAATTCTTTGGTTCGTTCTTGTACTTTTCGGTCAAGGTCTTGATTTATCGTTTCAAGCGCGACGCTGTATTCAAGAAGTTTCTCATTGGCTTTTAATGCCACCGATTCTGCGTCTTTTATTTTGGTAATATCGCGACTCACACCACAAACAAAAATGGGCTTACCTAACTCATCAAAGATAGGTACAAACAAAGTATCAAAATAAATACGACTGCCGTCTCCACGCACACCAGTTTGTTCGATAGATATAGGGGTTTTAGCTTGAAGTACTTGACGGTATGTCGCATAGACCTGTTCCGCCATTTCATCACCAAATTGCATACGCAAATTTAGCCTGTGTATCTCAGCACCTTCTTCAAGTCCCATGACTGTTTTTGAAGCAGGATTATTGTCGTATAAAGAAAACTCATCGTCCTCTTCGACAGCCATAATAAACATCAAATCAGCAGAGTACCGCCACATCTGTAAAAAACAATCGATTACGGTTTGATCGTGCTCTTCTCTATTAAAAGCATGGCTTAAATTCATGTGTTTTCCTTCACAATCTGATAAATACTCAACAGTGGATTTTAGTTAATTCCCAATTCAAATAGTTTGCCTGAAGATACGATTCTTAATCGTAGTTGAATTAGCCAACCATCGAGAGAGCACTAAAACACTAGCATCTTGGTTTATACGGCCGACAAGTGATATGGGGTGATGTGTCTTCAACACATATATCACTTAGGCTAACACTTTGTAATATATTTTTGTCGGCAAAGGTATCGGTGAAACCAAGTAGACTTATCTGCTCACCTTCATAAGAAAGGCAGCCATTGACCACCCCATACTTTTGGACCTACACAAACACCGTCAACTGAATAGCTTGCCCTTTTTTTGGCCATTATTATTAAGTTGTCCACAATAAGTTGACCACCAATGAGAACCATTATCTGGCTCCTCATTACCAACAGAGCGCCAATATATAGACAATACTAACGACTCCCTAGATCAAGAGAGCAAGAAAACCCTATTTCTGATAACGATTTTCATATGTTCTCTAAAAAACACAGTGTATTCTCGACGTTAGTTATTATGAAAAATGTATTACAAAAGTAACAACAAATAGAATCAAAGGCTCATTAAAATAATAAACACAACAGAGAAACCGCCTTATTCACTTATACTACCGCTTAAATTTAACCAAAGACGAAAAGCAGGCTAAATACCTTTATGTCTATTCCTATCATTAAATTCGGTTTGATTCTATTAGGATTTATGTCTGTTAATTTGGCTAACGCCAATGATCTAATTACTTTTGGGAAAGCCTGTCTAGTAAAAGAAGAGCGTTTAAACCAAGCAAAAATAAAATTAGACACTCTATCCCGTCGTTCCGATCAGACACAGACCAAGACAAATCAGGCATGGCTTTCTTTAAAACAGTACCAAGAAGAAAAAAAGCAGTTAGAAACATCGATGACCGAATGCGCAGAAACCGCACCCAATAGTGCCTATTGCCATCAAATTCGTCGTCGTTATAACGAACTAACATATCGTATTAATAGGAAAGAAGTAGAAGCGTCCGAAGAGCGCTTTGATGGTGACGACTCAAAAGTTGACTATGAAATAACAAGAGCGAATTTTGACCAACGACATGAGGCTTTTCTCGCCCAATGCAGAGATTCAGATGATCATTACGCACTGCTTCAAAATCCAGACGCGTATGCGGCCGTTTGTTCTGACGATGAAGCAAAACAATCTGTCACTTGCGCTCTTTTCTAGCCATCCAGTGTATTAGAGCATTACTGAATTATGGTCTCGGTTTGCACCACATTAACCAGTTTATCCATCTGAAAGCCTAGCTTCTCTGCTTTTGCGAACAGTCTTTGCTTTACGTCTTTTGGCATCGTAGGTGTTCTTGATAATAACCAAAAAAAATCTCGATTAGGGCCTGACACCATGGCGTATTGGTAGTCTTTTTTATCCAATTCAAAGATCACATAAGCACCATAAAATGGCCCAAAGAAAGACACTTTTAAATGCCCAACATCAGAAGAATTGACAAAATATGCTCGCCCTGTGGCTTCTCGCCATTCTTTATCGTCTGCTGAATAGCCTCTATTTGATACCGCCACACCACCATCATCTCGCATAGAATACGTGGCGGTTACATTCGACAGACCCTCCTCAAACGCATGATCTTGCCGAGCAATTTCATACCAGGTTCCTAAATAACGCTCTAACTGAAATTGAGTAACAGGATCAATATTTTTAGGCGCACTAGTACAACCCGCCAATAGAATCGACATAATCCAAACAACATATTTCATATGGTCATCCTTATAACTCGTTTAGGTTTCACTACTTAATACAAATGTCACAGTCTTATTGCAGTCTATTAAGATCGTTTACTCGGGAACAAACATCTTGTTTAGTAATAGATTAGTACATTCATGGCGGCATGGAAGAAGCATCAGGCAACAGAATAAAACCGTGTCTGTGAGTCTAAGCAGTATGACGCCAATGACCAAGGTTGACGCGAGGTTTTTGTCTTTTTCTATCGATATCTCTGTTCTGGCAGGCGGATTTTGGTGGGAAGGCAGTAAAGGTACCCAGCGAGGATTGGGAACGCAGCGTGTCGAGCCGTTAGATCTAAACCAGCCAAAGCTAGACCAACTTATCAAAGCGCTTGGACCTGCCTATGTTCGCGTTGGCGGGTCAGAAGCCGATAAAGTACATTATTTTACCAGTCTCAAAAACGCTTCTACTGAGCAACCTGATCCGCTCGTTCTCACAAAAGAAATGTGGCATAACCTACACGACTTTTGCCAGCGTCATGCTTTACACCTCATGTTCACCATAAAGTACGGCCTATTTGAGCGACGTCAACAAGGCGCATGGCAATCGAATGAAGTGGAATCATTACTAAAATACAGCCATGAGCACGGACAAACTATCGAGGTACTTGAGTTAGGCAACGAGCTCAATGCTTACTGGGCGTTCCACGGATTCACCTCGCAACCCAGTGCCAAAAATCTCGCCAAAGACTACGACACCTTTACTCGATGCGTTCGACAACACAGTCCACACAGTAAAATTGCCGGTCCAGGCAGTGCCTTTTGGCCGAGGATCGGTGAGGCCGTCAAACCACTAAGCAATATCTCATCCACTTTTCTGGCAAGCCTAGAGGAAAAAATCGACATCGTAGATTGGCATTATTACCCCTTCCAAAGTAGCCGCTCGCCAGTGAGAACACGCGCTGCCACCATTAACAATATCCTGTCGCCAAACTCTTTAAAGGACTATGAAAAATACTCGATGCAACTCGATAAGTGGCGCAACCAATATCAACCAAAAGCAGAACTTTGGACCGGAGAAACAGGCTCAGCACAATGCGGCGGACAAGCCAAACTGTCTGATCGTTTTGTCTCCTGTTTCTGGTGGGCGGATCAATTAGGACGAGGGGCGAAAATCGGCCAAAAAGTCATGATAAGGCAAAGCCTAATTGGTGGAGACTATGCCCTAATCAATCGCAATACGTTAAAACCAAACCCTGATTATTGGGTCAGCTGGTTATGGGGAAAGCTAATGGGTGAAGACGTTTTTGCCGTACAAAGTAACGACCCTTTTGTGCAAACTTACTGCCACAGTGCAAAAAAAGAAGGCAAATGCACACTGCTTATCATCAACATGTCGGCCAAGCCAAAAATTATGAACTGCCAAGGATTTGGATCAAAGAAAAAACGTTTCGAAATCACAGCAGATTCACTCACCTCAAAAAAAATTCGCATCAATGGCATCAAACCTAAGTTTAATAAAGGACGAGTGGCCTTAAAAGATTTCCCTAAGCTATCAAAGCTAAACCTCGTCAGCCCTTACAGTATTAGTTTTTGGTGTTTTACGGTGTGAACAGGAAAATTAATAACAAAAGATAATGAAAATGATTATCAATAGTATAATTAATAACTTCCCATCGCTATAATAACGCGGTCTTTTTGGTCTACAGGGTTCAGTCATGGTTAACAATATTCCGATATTTGGTCGATTCTTAGCACTCTTTGTTTTTTGTTTTTTTCTGGCGGCCTGCGATCAAACGTCATCACAAACCTCTTTATTAAAAATAGGTCAGGTCGAGAAAAACAACTCTGGATGGCCCAGAAGCATCATGACTCGTGAAGGTTTGCTCACTCTAGATAAACAACCAAGCAGGATTGTTTCCACCAGCGTCACCTTGTCTGGCACATTACTCGCAATCAATGCACCACTTGTTGCTTCTGGCGCGACCATGGCGAACACCAGCGTCGCGGCAGAACAAGGTTTCATGCGTCAATGGGCAAACGTAGCGGACGAACGAGGCGTTATTCCGCTTTATCAAACAGAGCCCAATGCTGAGGCCATTATCAAAGCGAATCCAGACCTGATCATTATCTCTGCAACGGGTGGCGACTCGGCACTAAAACTCTACGATCAGCTAAAAGACATAGCCCCCATTCTGGTCATTGGCTATGACGACAAAAGTTGGATTCAACTGGCTGATATTTTGGGGAACATTCTTGGCCTTGAAGAACAAGCTAAAACCATCACACAGCGCTTTGAAAAGAGTTTAAAAGAAACGAAATCGATGATCACCCTACCACCTCAACCAACCACTGCCATGGTGTATTACCAAGACGGCACAGGCGCAAACATTTGGACAACCGAGTCCGCCCAAGGTCGCATTTTACAAGAACTAGGATTCACCATTGCTGACATTCCAGAATCCGTCAAAGGCAATATCAGTATGGGCATGCGTAACGATATAGTCATTGCCACTGGTGAGCGATTCCCAGATGCCGTTATGGGTAACTCCGTCCTGTTATTTTCAGCTTCCAAGGACAGAGAAAAAGCGTTCAAAGAAAACCATTACTTACGTGAAACAAGCGCCGTAAAAAATAACCAAGTATTCGCGGTGGGTGATGACACCTTTCGCTTGGACTACTACAGCGCCACTAACTTTCTCAAGCAATTACAAACTCAGTTTGGACACCAAACTCATGTCCAGTAACAGCTTAGCGAGAGAAAAAATACCTAATACCAAGCCACTTAATACAACGACATCGACGACTAGCAACAAGCGCTACGCTTGGCTGCTGGCTTCCATCCTTTTATTATTTGTCATTATGGTGGCCAGTTTATGCATTGGCGCAAAGCCCTTATCGCTAGATCAGCTTTGGAATGTCTTAATCGGCAAAGAACATGGTATTGCCGAAATCATCATTTTTGAAGGTCGACTCCCTAGAACCTTAAACGGACTTTTTGTTGGCATGGCGCTTGGCACCTCTGGTGCACTGATTCAAGCCATCACTCGCAACCCCCTTGCCGACCCAGGCATACTCGGCGTTAACTTAGGCGCCAGTCTGGCTATCGCGATTGCTATTGTTTTTCTGGGGGCGACTCAGCTTACTGAATTCTTCTATTACGCGGCGCTCGGTGCTTTCTTAGCCAGTTTGTTAGTATATTTTGTTGGCAGCATGGGAGGCGGAAAAGTCGACCCTCTTAAGCTGACCTTAGCAGGCGTGGCGATTGGCGCCGTCTTTGGCGGGTTAAGTTCCGCTCTCACACTGTTTAATCCGGTCGCGTTTGATCAAGTTCGCTTTTGGTCCGTTGGCAGTTTAGATATTCGAACGCTGTCTGTACCGCTGTTTATTGCCCCTGTGGTTATCGTTGGCTGCCTTCTGGCTGTTGCCATTACACCTGCTTTAAACGCATTTAGCTTAGGAGATTCCTTAGCCGCTGCACTGGGAAGTAAACCCGCTCGAATCCAAGTAGTGGGGTTGATAGCGATTACTCTGCTTTGTGGCGCCGCAACCGCCGCCGCAGGGCCCATTGGCTTTGTCAGCTTGATGATGCCCCATATAGCCCGCTGGATGGTCGGTCCAGATCAACGCTGGATTATTCCTTTCAGCTTTATTTTGACGCCTATTCTGCTATTAAGCGCAGATATTATTGGGCGAGTATTGATTACTGGCGAACTGCGAGTCTCGATTGTGACTGCTTTTATCGGTGCGCCAATCTTAATTTATTTGGTGCGAAGAAAAGGTGCGACAGGATTATGAAAAACCGCTTTTTGTCCAAAAACGCTTCTACCCCGTTGGCAACCACACTACCTACTCTCATCACGACACTCTTCAGCTTACTGCTCATCTTCGCCACGTTATTTTTTGGTGAACACATTACCAATAATTTTCACGATATTTGGCAATTAGTAACAGGGAGCGCTGATCGTTATCAGTCTATCGTGGTATGGCAATGGCGAGCTTCTCGCTTATTTGCGGCGCTGATCATTGGCGCAGCGCTTGGCGTCAGTGGCGCAGTGTTTCAATCGTTGGTGCGTAACCCGCTTGGTAGCCCAGACATAACGGGCTTTAACGTAGGAGCTTTTACGGGCGTTTTGATCTCCATCGCACTGTTTGGCAATTTATATTGGCTAAGTGTTTTCAGTGCCATTTTAGGTGGGCTATTTTCTGCGCTACTGGTCTATTTGTTCGCCTATCGGGATGGTCATTCTGGCTTCCGTTTGATCATTGTTGGCATCGCCATTAGCGCAACGCTCACCGCTTTTAACCAATGGTTGTCACTCACTGTATCATTGGAAACCGCCATGACAGCAGCCTTGTGGAGTGCCGGATCGTTAAATGGTATGACATGGTCTCGCATCCTTCCCGCTGCACTCTTGATTACGGTCTTTCTGATCTGTGCTTTCCTACTGAATACGCGCATGAAATTATTAGAAATGGGCGACGACACCGCTGCAGCCTTGGGAGTGTCGGTTAACAAGAGTCGCCTTATATTAATGTTTGTCGGCGTGGCACTCACCGCCGTTGCCACCGCCATTACAGGCCCTATTGCCTTTATCTCGCTTGCAGCGCCACAAATTGCCCGTCGTTTGGCGAATAGCGCCAATGTGTCGCTCGGTTCTTCAGCTTTGGTTGGCGCGATATTATTGCTACTTGCTGACTTTATTGCACAACACGGTTGGGAAAATTCCACCCTACCGGTAGGACTGGTTACCATCAGTTTGGGTGGCATTTATCTAGTCTATTTGATTACTCGGGAAGGCAAACTATGACATCGCAATCATCCATTTCACTTGGCACAGAATCAGTCACCCTAAGTTATGACCAAAACATCATTACACAAGACCTTTCCATTCATATTCCTGAGGGTAAATTCAGCGTTATCGTCGGACCAAACGGCTGTGGAAAGTCCACCTTGTTACGCGCGATGAGCCGGCTACTTAAACCACAATCCGGCCAAGTTTTACTTAATGGAAAAAACATCCATTCACTGGCAACTCGTGATGTTGCAAAAATATTAGGCCTGCTACCACAAAGCGCCATTGCTCCAGACGGTATTAAAGTAGTCGACCTGGTTGCCCGTGGACGCTTTCCTCACCAAAAATGGTTTCAGCCTTGGCGTGAACAAGATCAAGATGCGGTGGATGCAGCAATGAAAGCAACGGACATCACCCACTTTGCCCAACTTAATGTAGATCAATTGTCCGGTGGACAACGACAGCGTGTTTGGGTTGCTATGGCGTTAGCGCAAAAAACACCTCTGCTATTACTGGACGAACCAACCACGTATTTGGACATTGCCCATCAGATTGAATTAATGGATTTATTTCAAGATTTGAACCGACTACAAGGCCATACCATAGTGGCCGTATTACATGATCTTAACCACGCCTGTCGATACGCTGATAACCTGATCGCCATGAAGTCTGGACAAGTTGTCGCCACAGGCACACCTAATGACATTGTCACGGAGACATTAATTGAAACGGTATTCGGACTGCCTTGTATTATTTTAGAAGATCCCATTTCAGGCACACCATTGGTCATTCCAAAAGGCCGACAATAACAGCAAAAACAACAGCAAAAATAAAGCGGCGATGAATGGCTCATCGCCGCTTTATTTAGTGTCTTATTCTTCGTTATGCCACTTCAGCCACAGTATTCTTTGTGTCTTTCATAGCGTCAGGCTCTGGCGGGAAAAGGCTGGTATCAATCCAACTAGCTTCTCGAAGTGATCGAACGCCCGCGCCGACAAACAAAGTTGCTACGGCACAGCCAAGCCCTAGACTTACCAGCCCCATCACCGGCGACAGTACTTTGACAATCACCCCAATCCCTAATGCCCCAGCAGAGTCGCCGACGACATCTTGCGCCGTCCAAAAACTACCAATTCGACCCAACATATTATCCGGTGTATGGCCTTGTACAATCGAATACTGCAGTAAACCGCCAATAGAACCAAGATAACCAAACACCGCTAACGCCCCTAGCATCAACGCTAAATGCCCCATTACCCCCAAAGACGCAACACATAAAAAAGACAAGAAAGCCGTTATTAGCATCACCACGCCTGGACGCCGTAAACCGCGTATCCAACCACTGGTTAATGCACCTAAAGTTGACCCCACTGGCACAGCGGAATACATAAGGCCGACCTCAAACGCCCCACCGCCAAAAGCCGTTGCCGCCAAAGCAGGGAACAAAATTCGAATGGATTTGGTAACGGCCTCTAGCGTGCCTAACGCCACCACAGCGCGAATCACTTTATGCGTAAAGACAAAAGTAAAACCATCCAATAAAGATTTAATGGGATGCTCTTGTGGACCACCTTTTTCTGGCTTCATGTTCGGCAAAGTCACCAACGTAATCAGGGTGCAAAGAGTGCCAATAGCGGCCAAGGTGTAATTCCAAGTAACACCAAATGACACAATCACCACACCCGCTATGGCAGGTGAAATGACCGAACCAATGCGAACAACCAGCATGCTCAATGCGCCTGCGGTAGGAATATTTTCTCGTCCAACCAAATGAGGAATAGACGCCATTAATGCGGTCAGTCCAATGGCGCTGAAGAAACCATCCCACAGTGAAATGGCATAAACAGCCCAAAGGCTTGGCTCAGAAAGGTACGCATTCAATGCCAGCAGTACAAACCCCACACCACAAATAAAGCGCGAGGCTAAAATCAGCCATTTACGATCCATCCTGTCGGCCAAAACACCGCCCAACATCAGTCCTACAAACATGCCCATGCCATCTAACGCGACAGCAAAACCAACCTGTAAGCTAGACCCTGTTAACTCATAAATTTGTACTGGCACCGCCACATTCAACATACCTATGCCCAATACAGACATCAAACGGGCAATGAAAATAGCGCGGAAATTAGCGTTGGTTTTTAGCAGACTAAAATCCAACATGATCTTTGATTTTGACATAACGACTCTTTAAGTTTGGCGCGGCTTCATGCCGCGCACGAATACATTACAAGGCTGACACTAGCTGATTGAACACAGGACCAAGCACCACAAGCGCTTCGGGGGATAAAATATCTTCATGAGCAAAATCAAAATGATGCTCTTCAAGAGTATCCACATAAGGCGACCAAGTGACTTGAATATCCATACCTTCTGGAACGGTTTTATCCGCGACAAATAGCACGGCCTTACCGTGATAACGTTGCGATTTCGCCTTCGACAGTAAAGCAACCGAGTCCGCGTAATTTTTCACAATATCGGCAAACATCGCATCTCGCTCGACCGTCATTTGCTCGTCTAAAGTATCCTCAGAGGTTTCCATGAATTGCGCTTTTTCACGTTCAACTTCTTCTTGGGCTTCCGTATCGACCGACCCTGACCAATCTTGCTCATCAGGTGGATAGGTATCTAAAAGGCCTAGGAAGCTGACTTCTTCACCCATTTCTTGCAATCGAACCGCAAGACCATGGGCAATGGCGCCACCAAGAGAATAACCAATAAGTCGATAAGGCCCAGACGGTTGACGCGCCTTTAACACCTTCAAATGCTGTTCCACCACATCAGGCATATTGCTTTGTGATGCAATCGGGCCATCTGGCCGTGGCGACTGCAAACCAATCATTGGACAAGTCTGAGAAAGATATCGAGCGAACCCAGTGTATTGCCACGCAAAACCAGAAGCGGGGTGAATACAAAAAATGGGCGTGCCGGCCCCTTGTTTAATCGGCAACACTGAACCAAAACCAGACAATTCACGACTGTTAGCAAGGTCTTGATTGCTGAGTACATGAGCCAGTTTTTCGATACTAGGAGACACCATGATCTGTCCCACGGTGACATTAAGCTTCAAGGCTTTACGCAACTCCGACACTAGGCGTACCGCCAGAATGGAATGCCCGCCTAAAGCAAAGAAATCATCACTCGCACTCAATCCCGTGACACCCAGCACATTAGAGAAAGCGTTTGCTATCTCTGTTTCAATCCCTAGCTTAAGCACTCTTCCTTGTGTCGGCTCTAACAAGTCAGACGGTAACGGCAGCGCTTTGCGGTCCAACTTGCCATTGGCGCTCAGCGGCATAGTTTCCAATTGCAACACAGCAACAGGTACCATGTGTGCAGGAATTTGTTCGCTCATGGCGTTACGAATACTCACTGTATCCAGTTTGTTTACTTTGCCCGTGCTATTTTGACTCGTGCTGTTTTTACTCGTGACATAAGCGACAAGCTGGCGTGCATCAACCCCCATCGCATTACTTTCCTGCCCCCATGATTTGGCAACCACTACTGATTGCTCTACGCCTGTTTGTGCCGCTAGGACTTGCTCGATCTCACCTAACTCAATACGCTGACCGCGGATTTTAAGCTGATCATCACTACGACCAAGGTATTCAATCGCGCCGCTGTCTAACCAACGAACCACGTCACCAGTACGATACATTCGCTCGCCATCACTTTCAGGGTCAGCGACAAATCGTACCGCACATAGCTCTGGGCGGCGCCAATACCCATCCGCTAATTGCACACCGCACAAATACAATTCACCTGCCACGCCAATCGGAACGGGCCGTAAAAAATCGTCCAGTATTCGTAATTGAGTATTCCAAACCGGATAACCAATTGGTACCCCCGTTGCTTTTACTTGAGCCAGACCATCACCAAATGCAGGGTAATACGTCACGTCCACCGCGGCTTCCGTTGGACCATATAAGTTATGAAGTTCACAGCCAACCTCCTTTTCAAACTGTTTAGAAAGCGCCATTGGCAAGGCTTCACCACTGCAAAAAACACGTTCTAACGTGTGGCAAGTGCCCACTTTTTCATCGTCTAATGACGTGACAAATGCCGCCAGCATAGAAGGCACAAAATGCAATGTGGTGATGTTATGATCAACAATTAACTGTTGAAGCTGAATAGGATCACGATGAGAATCTGGTGGTGCCATGTGCAATTTAGCACCGACCATAGCGCTCCAGAAAAACTCCCAAACAGAGACATCAAAGCTACATGGCGTTTTTTGTAAAACGACATCATGGCTCGCCAGTGGGTATTCATCCTGCATCCAAAGAATTCGATTTACGATGGCTTGATGAGATACCAACACGCCTTTAGGACGACCCGTAGAGCCAGAGGTATAGAGCAAATACGCCGACCCGTTAACGCTAAGAGCTGGCGCTTTCCACGAGTTTATGACTTGCTCTCGTTGTGCGTCACTCACTGGTGTAATAGGCGCATCGTAAAGATAACGTTTCCCATCCATTTCAAAACGGGACGCTTCTTTTGCTAAGGTGATTAAAGCGGCTGGCTTTGCATCCTCCAGCATGTAATTGAGTCGATCATCTGGATAACCTGTATCAAGAGGCAGATACGCCGCCCCCACTTCGATAATCGCCCATAGGGCAAGACTTAACTTCACCGAGCGAGGAAGAGCCACCGCGACGATATCGCCCGATTGAACCCCTAACGATTGCAAGTTTTTCGCCAAAGCGATCACTTCGTAGCGAGCCTGTAAATACGTTAACTGATGCTCGTCATCCGATAAGCAAATCTGATTCGGTGTCAGAAGCGCCTGCTCAACCAAAGCGTCCCGAAGCGTTATTTGAGGTAGCAAGTGTGACGTCTGATTCAAGTCGGTAATCAAGGTTTTTTCTGACGGAAGACGAAAATCCAGCGTTTGTTGAGCTGTCACGTCTTCAAGTAGCAGCGTTTTCAATAACGCATTAAAACGCGCTATCAAAGTCTGAATTTCATCGCCACCTCGATATTCGAACAGCAAATTCAACTGCTCGCTTGGCAACGCCAACACCGTCAATGGATAATGTGTAAAACCTCGGTTATACACATCTTCAAGCTTTAAGCCTTGATAACACTGGCTGAACAAATCGGCCTGTTCAGGGAAGTTTTCTACCACTAGCAAGGTATCGAATAAATTACCATGCCCACCGAGTCGTTGGATTTCGGCCAAACCTAATCCGTCGTGCTCCAACAACCCAATTTGTTCATTCTGAACCTGTTGCATTTGCTGCCATAACGTCAGTTCTGGCTGTAACTGCACACGTACTGGCACGGTATTACTGAATAATCCAATATGCTCTTCTATTCCAGCCACGCTGCCAAAGCGCCCAGAAATTGGCGTCCCAAATACCACATCAGAACGTCCAGTCAAAGCAGACAATACGTTTGCCCATAGAGTTTGCAGTACACTGTTTAAGGTCAGCCCTTTACTTTGATAAAAACCTTTTAATGTAGCGAATTGATCCGCTTCTAATGTTAGCGTATGCGTTGTCACTTGCTCTGTAGGTGGTGTGTCGGCAAACAACAACGTCGGCATGGCATTATCTAACGCCTCTTTCCACGCTTCTCGCATGGCGTGTTTATCGCGCGCCATTAGTTGCTCAACAACCCAAGTGTATGGCACAGGAACCGCCTCCAGTTCAACCAAATCACCGCCATAAGCGTTGACCAAGTCACGCAACATAATCGGCGTTGACCAGCCATCTACCACCAAGTGATGCGCGTTTAAGAACAAACAATGTCGCTGTTCCGATAAGCTCACCAAAACAGCATTCAACAGCGGAATACCTGCCGATTGAAAGGCCATAAAATCTCGACTTAACTCTTGCTGCTCTATCTTTTTTAGCTGTTCTTGTTGCGTCGTGCCGTCTTGATGCCTTAAATCGATAACGTCCACAGGCCACCAGCTTTTGCGTTCGCTGGAGCGTCTCCATGGCAAAATTTGTAGTGCCGTGTCGCCTTGGGAAAAATCAAACAAGGCGCCCAACTGGGGGTGCTTTTCTATGACCGCTCCTAACGAATCTTTTAATCGCTCTATGTCCATACTTCCAGAAAAAGTTAAGCGAGCCAAAGAACTGTAACCCGCATCTTTTGCATCAGTATCTTGCTCTAGTTGAGCATGGAAAAGCAGGCCTTCTTGCAACGGTAAAGCCGGCAATATGGCTTGCAAGGCACCGTATTGACTTCTTAACGCGTCCATATTTTGCTCATGTAGATCAAGGCTTTTCAGATCTTCAGCAACCAAGGTGTCGGCAGCGATGGCTTGATGAGTGTCTGCAAACTGGCTCATGGAGGACGCAATATTAGTCAGTGCGCTTAAAAGTGCCTCTATTTGCTGAGGCGGTACTTGATTGACATCATGCCCAACATGAATGGCCAACTGTGATGTGCCATGACGATCATCCACAAATAGGTTTAATTCCAACGCATGGGCAGAGTTCAATTGATCCGATTGATGCACTTCAAATGTGTCTTGGAAGTAACGCTCGCCTTGCAGTAACGAAAGCTCGCCCTGCTGAAAACGACCAAGGTAATTAAAGAGAATCTGTGGTGACGCCGTTGCTTCTAAATCGGAGAAAATTTGACGAGTACTGTCATTCATATACCGAAGCACGCCATAACCCACACCATCATTGGGTACTTTAAGTAAAGCTCGACGAACTAATTGAACAATGGTTTCATAAGGTACGTCATCCACTTTGAGTGAGTTCAATTTGGACAGTAACGTCTTTTGTCCCATCATGCGTACTGGGTATTCTGCGGTGAACCAACCTAAGGTTCGGGTTAAATCAAGATCGCTGATGTCCGCCCGGCCATGGGATTCCATCATCATCGAAATATCTGTCGTCTTATATTGCCGAGCAAGAGCAAGATACAAAACACTTAACAGCGCTTCTTGTGGTTGGCACCGATACTGTTTAGGTAAAACTTCCAGTAACAATGTTGAGGTTTTTATATCTAACATGACACGTCGGTGCGCTCGTTCATTTGATGCCTGACGCTCAAATAACGGTCTTCCTTCTAATTGCTCCAACCAATATTTTTTCTCAGACAACCAGCGTGGCATTTCGCTTTGCAAGGATTTTTGCCAGTCTAATAAACTGTTTGGTGACACTGATAACTGACTATCAGAGCCTGACAATAAACTCGATAAATCCGCAAGAAGAATCCGCCACGATACCCCATCCACTATTGTATGATGCAGGGCAAATACGGCAGCGTTTTGGTTATCCGCATGCAAATAACCTACTCGCATAGCAGCGAAAGACTGGCCCAGTTCTGTTTGGGCTTGGGCTTGGGTTTGGATTTGAGTATGAGTTGGTGTCTGAACTAGCTGTTCAAAAGCGCGGTCTGCCAGTGTCGACAAACCACCGCTCTCTTGCGTAAAAAACTGAACAGTAACAGCTGAGGAAGTATCAGATATCTCAAGGTGAGAATCATAAACTTGTGCGTTAAGAACTCCGTGGGCCGCCATCAGTTTAGCTAATACTTGTTCAAATTTTTGCGGCGTCATTGAGTTCGGTAACGCAACAAAAATTGCTTGAAAATACGCTAGGTTTAAGCCGCCTGATTCTTGCATCCAGCGATAAATAGGCAGTTCAGCCAAGCGTCCTGAATGAATACTTGGCAATGTTTTTGTGTCATCAAGCGGCGACAATCGTGTTGCCATAACACGGATAATTCGGCTTTCGAATACGTCTTTCGCGCGTAAAGAATAGCCTTTTTTTCGTGCTAACCCTCCTAGTGACATAGCGACAATACTGTCTCCGCCTAATGCAAAAAAGTCATCATCAACAAAGACGGAATCAAGATTTAGCACCTGCTGAACTAACTGACACAACACGATTTCTTGCTCACTTTTAGGCAAAGCACTGTGTTGACGAATCACGACAGGCGCCGGCAAAGCGTTACGATCAACTTTCCCATTGGTGTTAAGTGGGAAACGTTCCAATACGGTTATGGTGGCAGGTACCATATAGGCAGGAAGTTGCTGAGATAAAGTGTCCATTAATGTTACGGACAACGTTTGAGGGCTCTCTACATTGACGCTATTCACGTCAACAAGACAATAAGCGTCCAGACGATGCGTACTACCTTGTTTATTCGCCACCACCACGCTAGCCGTTACGCCTTCAAGTCTATTTAACGAGGCTTCAACTTCTCCCGGTTCAACACGGTGCCCGCGGATTTGTACCTGATGATCGGTACGACCAATATATTCAACATGCCCACCTTCTAGCCACCTTACCAAATCACCTGTTCGATACATTCTTTCACCCAGTTTATAGGGATTGGCAATAAATCGAGTTGATGTTAACGACGTTTGATTAAGGTAACCGTATGCCAGCCCAGGGCCTGACACATACAACTCACCGGGAATACCAATGGCGACAGGAGAAAGGCTGGAATCCAGAATATAGGATTCAGTGTTGGCGATGGGACGACCAATCACAACCTGCTCAGTGTCTTCAACGCCCGCACCTAAACTATCAATGGTATTTTCAGTCGGACCATAATAGTTTCTGACTTTTAGTGATGGGTAACAACGTATTTGCTGCCAAAGGCGAGAAGACGCCGCCTCCCCGCCCACATACATTAATTCAGGAAAATGCTGACCAGACTCTATTGCCCCAAGATCCAATAGCTGAGATAGAACACTTGGCGGTAAATCGGCGGCATGAATATTATGCTCATTATAGTAATTCTGTATAAGCTCTGGATCTTTGCAAATATCATCTTCGACAATATGCAAAGTGTGTCCAAAACACAGCCAATACATGAGATCCCAACTGGTATCGAACGAAAATGAAGCCGTCAACATGGCATTAACATTCTGAACCTTAGCGGCTAACGCCTCACCGTCACGTCGCCAATGGGAGAAAGCAACATTAACCAAGCCTTTATGAGCAATAACAACGCCTTTGGGTCTCCCCGTAGAGCCTGAGGTATACATGATATAAGCAATATCATTCGGTGAAGGTAAGTTAACAATAAGATTGGAAGCGTTTTTTTGATTCAAAGACAGTAAAAATGATGACGCTTCAATGTTTTGAACCGTCACATTACCACTCTTTTCAAAAGCCTTTTCTGAGTCCGTCAATAACAGTTTAGGCGCCGCATCTTCCAGCATCCAATCAATTCGATCTTGCGGGTACGTTGGGTCAATTGGCAAATAATGAGCGCCAAGTCCCATCGTTGCCATTAGGGCATAAATCATTCGTTCGTCTCGCGGCAAAGCAAGACCCACACAATCGCCTTTTCCTACCCCGAAGTCGCTCAGAACCTGTGACCATTTCGCAATATTGCCCTGTATTTCAGCAAAACTAATGGATTGTCCTTTTACAACCAAAGCCGGTGCAGAAGCCAACCCTTTATCTAGATTTTTGAAATGCTCTAAATTATAAAACTGCTCAATCAAACTAGAATAACCACTGTCTACCGTCACGGCTCCTTGTTGCCAATCCGTAATCATTGATTGTTCCACAGCGCGCAAAACCGAAATATCCGCAATGAAAGCATCGGGCGCAGCAAGAAGTTTTTCAGTGAATTCAATAAAGCGGTCTACGTGAATTTGTAGCGATTCAGCATCGTATTTTTGATCATTACCGACCCACTCAATGTGCAAGTCACCTTTATCAAAGTGCATTCCAAAATCAAGATCTTCTACAGGGCCTGCTGCAAGGTGCTCTATTGTTGCGGTGGCATCACCGAATGAAAGGTCATAGTCAAATAAGCGCAGATTCAATGTCGGCCCATATAACGCCTCGCCCACCCGGCTCAAATCACGAGCAATTTGTTCGCCGTTGTATTTTTGATGTTTTCGTATTTTTTTCAGGTCTCGCTTGATACGCAACGTGAGATCAAAAATGGTATCGCCCAATTCACCTTCAACGATCACCGGAAGCACATTCACTACAGGGCCAAGTGTGTTCAAAGCAACACTACCAACGCGCCCCATAAACGGAAAGCCAACTGGCATTCGCCATTGCCCGCTTACTCTAATCAAATAGGCGGATACTAACCCCATTGCCAAATCTGCAACCGTTAACTTTGACGAAGGCGACCTACTTAAACACGCCTGCAATCGGTCACCACAAATGCAGCTGTTTAATCGAATCAACCGTTGCGAGGCAAAACCATTTTCTGTCGCGATTGGGGTAACGCCATTAGATAAACTCACCACATTCGGCAAGTCAGAGCAGTACGCCTGCCAGAATGCCTTGTCTCGATCATACTTATCTGATGCTTTGTAACTTTTTTCTTCGTCCACAACATCATAAAAAGAACGGTATGGTGTTTGAGTCGTTGTTTTTTGCTGAATGAGCGACTGATAAATACCCGACACTCTCGCGGTAAACACATTAAAGCTGAAACCGTCGAGCATAATATGATGAAAACGTTGATACCAAACCGTCTGTTGATCTGACACTTTAAAGACAATTTGACGAACCAGTGGTGTAGCAGAAGACAGCGACAGTTCAGCGTCTAAATCTTGCTGAATGAGCAAGTCCATGTTTTTTTGAGCATCGGCATCATTTGATAAATCAAGCGACTCAGAAACGGGAACGGGAGCGACATCGACGTCACAACATCCAAGATGTTGAATGGGAACACCATCGTAGTCACGATATACCGCATTAATCGTATCCGATTCTTTAAGCCCAATCTGAATGGCCTCAAGCAAGCATGCAGCATCAATATCGCCACTAATATGAACTTTATGAGCTATGGTGAAGGCATTACCTTGCGATGAAATATGATCGGCCAGCCAGATTCCCATTTGTACATCGGTAAGAGGAACCATGGCGTTATTGGCCAGTACGTTTAGGGGCGCAAAACGCGTTGCTGTATTGTTTTCCATATCAGACTTCTTTAGGAACCGTTAGAAAGTGAAGGTAGGCCTTGTGGACGAATATCCGTCCAATTCGTTTCAACATAATCGAGACAATCGTCACGGGTAGTCGGCCCAAAAACGGGCTGCCAACCTTGTGGCGTCGTCTTAAAAATCGGCCATAAACTGTGCTGCTGCAGCGCGTTCACCAAAACAATAAATTTCAGTGACTCATTATCAAATGGATTACTTGTTTCATTACTCATTGGTTACTCCTTCGTTAATCTGATGATCCTTAAGCGCTAAACTGGCATTAAATGCACTAGCCCATTAACCAAACCTGAACGCCATGACAACCAATCATGGCCGCCGTACACTTTCTCGTAACGCACCAAGCCACTCTTTTGTTTAATGGCGTCATAAGTAACATCGTTGTAGGGATGCATGTCTTTTTCGCCCAAACCAACCGTCATAAATACGTTTAAATGAGCCGCACTGACACGATCATTTAAAATATGATCCGCCACACTATTACGGGGAATATTATTCAGTGGTAAATCATTGGTAGACTCAGTTGTGCTAGGCGTGCGCATTCGATTTTCTTCTGGCCACCAGAAAGAACCTGAAAGACTAATGATTTTTGAAAAGTACTCAGGGAAAGTAACGCCAGCAAACAGCGCCGCCAACCCGCCTAAGCTCTGGCCCGCCACTACATAACTAGAAATAGAACGGTTTGATTGAACAAGTTGGGCTTGCGCCATCGGCAATAAACGGTCAATCACGGCTTGCCAGAAAGGTCGATAGCAACTCAACTCCTTCCAACGCGTTTTTCCATCAATAGAAGGAATCATCAGGTAATGTGCCGGAGCTAATTGCTTTGTATCTGTCAAATGCTGAAGCACCGATAAAGCGCCACTCGCCGCACTCCACTTTTGCCCATCCAGCAAAATAACCAATGGCGCATCGCCTACAGCGGTAGAAAAAAGCCAGCAGTGTCGTTGATTACCAAGCTGTGTTTCTTGCCATTCAATCGTTTGAATGCGCTCCGCCGAGATTATATTTAGCTCTCCTTGCTCCCACTCTTTCCAACCCATTTCCAATGGAGCATGAGGAAGATGTAAAGGCGAACTCATACCCCAACCAGACACTAACATCGGTAATTTATTCAAATCATCGTGAATTTGATTTCCAGCAACGTCCATCCACCAAGCACGTTGAGCCTCTCTCGACCCATCGCCAGTTCGCTGAACGAGATCCGGTAACTGGTGCTTTTCAATCGGAATGAAGGAATAACTGCCTCGCCATTGAGAGTCGATTAATAACGTACCAAGCCAAACATCGGTTCCGCTTACCCTATCTAGGCAAACGGGTGTCCAGCTGTGGTGGTCGGTAAGTGAGTTCACATCCAGTAACACACTAGCGATTACGGAGTCTGCTTCTTTTCCCTGTGGGTCTTGCCAAATAAACAACACCAAACTCGTTTTATCGCTTTCTTTCTTAATGAGTGGCGCACCTTTGGAACGAATCTTATCCCACCACATATCACTACCTACTTGGCAGTGAGGCAAATCGTAATTTTTTAGCAAGACGTCCAACTCAGATTGATCGATCAACACTATTTTCCTTTTAAAAACGCACAAGAGATAAAAACTTAAATTATAGTATTGCTAATCATTCTCATTATCAATAACATTAGCAAGATCTTTACTCAATTGTCATAAATAAGGAAAAAAATGTCTCTCTCTAAAAATTCATCCGCGCGTTTTCCAAGTCGCTTATCTACTGTTGCCGTCGCTGTCATCAGTATTAATGCTGCTTTCATTTCAGCAAATACCTTTGCTGAAAATACAACAAGTTTGCCTACACTCATTGTTACTGGCGAAAAAGTAGATAAAGATATTAAAGATACCACCACGGCAGTGACAGTGATTGGTGAAGAAAGCTATGCGAGTGGTGAAGCGAAAGAAGTAAATGATATTGTTGTCCAAGCACCTAACGTAACTACAGCAGGGTTCGGAACGATTAACATCCGAGGCATTAATGGCGCTGGTGCAGCTGTTGGAAGTAACGCTTTTATGACAGGCGGAAGCCCTCGTATTACAACCAGTGTAGATGGTATTTCTGAAGCATGGGGTGGATACAACTTTACTCCTGCAGGTTTATGGGACACTCAAGCGGTTGAAGTGCTTCGTGGCCCACAATCCACATCTCAAGGTACAAGTGCCATTGGCGGCGCTGTGGTTATTAAAACAAATGACCCTAGCTTTATACCAGAGAGTGCAATTCGCTTGGGCTTAGAGCAATACAACAACGGTAACCTTAAATATAATCTTGCCGCCATGAATTCTGGCACTTTAGTTACAGATGAATTGGCTTATCGTCTAACTTTTGACGGCACCACAGGTGAAGGTTGGGTAGATTATGACGTGGCAGACAGTGATGCCGCCGACTCTCCTGATTTAGACGACTCAGAATCTATGAATTTTAGAAGTAAGTTACTTTGGGAACCTGCAAATATTGAAGGATTAACAGCTAAATTAAGTATTACACATCGAAAAAATACAGGCGAGTACCTTTCTTGGATTAATGGCGATAGCACAAATTACAGCTCTCAAACGTCTTCAATAGACTCAAGTAGTTCTGCAAATACCCGCCTTCAAGATTCAACGGTAGATAGCATTGCAGTCGATGTTGATTATCAAATCTCAGACAACCTTAAAAATCAACTGCAGGTCAGTTATAACAGTCAGGATGCTTCTTTTGATGAATACCCTGGAACTACGTTATTGAGAAAAACAGAAGATACAATTGCTGTAGAAAATAGAATAATAATTACTCCAAATAACTCCAATCTTGCTAGTTTAATCGGAGTCTATGCCTCTCAATCAGATACAACCTTAGATGTCGATTTTGGCTCTTCCGATTCCAATTACTTTATTGCTAACGGAACAAAAACCACATTAGCCGTATTTGGAGAAACGACCTACGATGCTACTGAGAAACTGTCTATTACCGCAGGTGGTCGTGTCGAAAACGAAAGTCAAGATAGAACTCTTGTAAAAGCCAGCACCTACACTCTAGATCAAAATGATTCAGAAACAATCCTTTTACCAAAACTAAGTGCGACCTATGACATAACCGAAAAAACGACATTAGGCGCTTCTGTTCGACAAGGCTATAACGCGGGCGGCGCTGCGCTAAACTGGAATACTAACGAGTACTACACATACAATAAGGAAGAAGTTACTGCCTTTGAACTTAGCAGCAAAACTCGTTTTAACCGTATGTCGGTGAATACAAGCCTTTTCTATAACGATTATTCTGACTATCAAGCCTACACAAGCAACACATTAGAAAATGTGGAGTCTGTCCAGACTTATGGCGCTGAATTAGAAATCACAGCCCTAGCTACAGACGATTTAGAACTACGTGGTTCCATCGGTACACTGCAAAACAAAATTAGTGCTACCAGTGATGACACTTCTGAGTGGGATGGTAATAAACTAACCTATGCCCCAGAGCTAAACCTTGGCTTAGGTTTCACACAGTATATTGGTGACAACTTATCCTTTGGAGCAGATGCAACGTATGTTAGTGAATATTATTCAGATTTAGATAATACAGAAGACTACAAGTCTGGAGACTACATTATCACTGATGCTCGTATTCAATATACAGTTGGAGACTTAACCATCGATGGGTATATTACCAACCTCACAAATGAAGACGTTGTTTATTTAATAAACAGAGGCACCAGAGCCTCTGTTGGCCAATCTCGCACCGTTGGCCTAAGCGCTACTTACCGCATGTAATATGTATTAAGCAATCAAACCAAAAAGGCGAATCATGATTGATTCGCCTTTTTTATACTTTTTGCACAGCCCCGAAATACACTGACGATCAAGATAAAACCATCACGGCAAAATAAAACCATCACGGCTAACAATATGCCCATGTCATTACATGTTCGTCTTGTATGGCATAACTGCCTCGTAATATAAAACCTGATGGTATTTTCTCACTTAGCTGACGCTTTACTTGAAATTCAAAAAAGTCGTTGCCATCTTTTGAAATCAACTCTACATCTAAAAAATCAAAAAATTCTCTAACCGCAGGATACAAAGCCTTATAAACACTTTCTTTGAGCGAAAATAAAAGTAAGACTAAGAATGATTTTTCCATCCCTTCCGCTATTAATATTTTAAATTCTCTCTCTAAGCCTATTAAATGGGCAATATCAAGTTTATCGGCATTAACAAGCCGCTCTAAATCAATGCCAATATATTGAATGTCTCCTTGCGCCTGCGGTAATAACACCGCGACAGCTTGGTTGTCTGTATGGGAAATGCTGCCTGTGTATTCGCCCGGCCATAATGGCGAGCCGTCTTCTGCCTTAAGAATATCTTTCGCTGGCTCATTCAAATACGCCTGCGCATGACGAACGGCAAGTCGCCCAGCTAAGAAGGTCTCTTGGCGTTTACTTCGCCACTTCTCATAATCCAAAGGCTTAGTGATAGTCATGTCATAATCAGTTCCAACTAAAGAACCCTCTATAAAGCAAAAATGACTAACATTTACATAACCGGATTCAGATAAACGTATTTGTGTTTGATAGAAGCGTTTCACTCTCTTTCATCCCTATAAAAAAGCTCGATATGATAATCATACCGAGCTAATTAATTTTTCTCAAAAAAAGGCTATGTCTTTAGTGAATATGTCATTAAGCGTTTAATGTAGCGCCGCCATCCGCCACCACATCTTGCATCGTAATGTGATTCGACATGGAAGACGCAAAAAACAGAACAGTTTGCGCAATATCACTGGGCTGAGCAATTTTACCAAGAGGAATGCCCAACTTATATTGCTCAGGAAAGCCTTTAATCGTATTTTTTTCTGCTTCGTCATTAGTCCACAACAAGCGCTGCATTGGTGTGTCGGTCGAACCAGGACATACCACATTACAACGCACTCCGTATGGGGCCAATTCCAGTCCTGCCGTATGACTTAATGCGGATAAAGCCGCTTTAGACGCACAATAAGCCGCCATATTCTGACGCGGTACTTTAGCGGCATTCGAACTAATGGTTACTATCGCCCCATGCTGCTGTTTTTTAAATCTAGACATGGTGTGTTTGATCATCAAAAAAGCACCACCCGCGTTCACATTAAAACAGTGTTTGAAGTCCTCAAAGCTGGTTTCCTCAACACTGCCTAAACGCAATATACCCGCGCCGTTTACTAGTACATCTAACACAGGATAATCGGCAAGCACTTCCTGTACGGCTTTATTCACAGCCGTCTCGTTACTGATATCTAACTCAACACAATCAAACGCGTAAGTGCATTCACTAAACGCTAAATCAAAGCCGATGACGGTCGCTCCCAATTCAGTAAACTGATTGGCAACTTCTAAGCCTATGCCTCTACCAGCACCCGTTACCCAAACCGTTTTACCTGAAAAATCGAGAGGGTTCATCATACTGTTTCGGCTCTTATAAGATCGGAAGATTGCCCCTGAGTAAGCTTAGTTTGGATCAAGTCCCACCATCCATTCAAAGTACTGGCATTGGCCAACTCTTGAAAAGACACATCAAGACCCTGATTTTTCCACTGACTCACAAGCGACATAATCTGAATGGAATCTAATCCATAGTCGATAAGCTCTTCATTTGCATCAAACTCTTCAATGTCTTCGTCATCAAGAAAAGCAAAGACCTGCGCTTTCAGTTGTTCGTATTGAAGACTAATACCTGAAACATCCGTCGCTATAAGTACGTCTCTGGTCGATATCACACGCCCCGTTCGCCCACCCGTAAAAGTGAGTGCCTGCCGATGCTCAGCTTCACTAAAGTCCGCCAACGCATCGCCAACCATAAAGGGTTGTATATCACGCATAAATGCATCAGTGGCTGTGATCATGCAACCGATATGAGCGTAAATACCGCCGATAATGAGCTGATCTCGACCCCACGACTGCATAAGTTCTTGCAAATTAGAGCGGTGAAAAGCACTGTAACGCCATTTAACTAAAACAGTATCGTCTTCATCTGGAGACAACTCATCGATGACTTTTTGTAGTTCAGGAAAATCGTTAAGACCACTGCCCCACATATCATTTAACAGTGCTCTATCTTCTGGTTTTTGATCTTTAGGTTGTGCCGTATAAACAACCGGTATGCCATTCGCTCGGCAGTAAGCCTTAATGGAAGCAAGATTTTGCTTCAACGCTTTAATCAAGTCAGATTCGGCATCATAAAAACGCAAAAAGTAAGCCTGCATATCATGAATCAAAAATACGGCACGCTTGGGCTCCAATACCCAGTTTACTTTTTGGTTTGGAAAAGTATCCGCGGTTGGCATGGGATAAGAAGAAATAGTGGGAATGCTCATCATCGTCCTTTATCGTTTTGAATCTTGTTGTAAGCGCTGGCGAATCACGTCACGCAACGCCACTTTGTTTGGTTTTCCGACTGGCGTTAGCGGTAAGGATTCGATAAATTCGAAGCGATCCGGCACCTTATAATCTGCCACGCCAAAGCTGCGTAAATACTTACGTAGTGTGACGCTCTTCATTCCATGAGAGGCCATTTTAGGGACAATAAAAGCACAACTTTTCTCCCCCATCATGGCATCCGGCATAGAGACAAGCGCACTGTGTATGATCAGCTCATGCTTCAGTAAAAGGTTTTCAATTTCTTCAGCAGCGATTTTTTCACCACCTCGATTAATTTGGTCTTTATCACGCCCCACCACCGTTAAATAACCTTTTTCATTTCGACAAACGAGGTCGCCAGAATGATAAAAACCTTCACTGTCAAAGACCTTGGCGTTATGTTCTGGTGCCTTGTAATAACCTCGAATCGTGTATGGCCCGCGAGTAATCAACTCCCCCGCTACATTGGCCGCTACTTCATTACCTTCCTCATCAATGATTTTCACTTCATCAAGAGAACACATGGGCCGACCTTGAGTTGCAACGATGGTGTCTATGTCATCATCCAGTCTGGTGTAATTCACCAGCCCTTCTGCCATACCCAAAATTTGTTGTAGCTGACAACCGAGTAATTCTGGTACTTGTCGCGCTAGGCTTTCACTCAGTTTTGCACCACCGACTTGCATTAACGTTAATGAGGTTATTGCCTTTTGTTGAGAAGGCGCGGCTTGCAGCCAAAGCGCAAGCGCGGGTGGCACCAAAGCGGCAACAGTGACTCGATGACGCTCAATCAATTCAAAGCAGGTATTGGCATCAGGACTGGGCGCCATTACCACGTGACCTCCCGTATGGAAAACACCAAAGGCACCAGGGGAGCTCATGGGAAAATTGTGGGCGCAAGGCAAAGCGCACAAATAGACTGTTGAGGGAGAAAAGTGACAAATTTCAGCACTTCGACGTACGCTAAAAAAGTAGTCGTTATGGGTTCTCGGAATCAGCTTTGGCGTTCCTGTACTTCCACCGGAGAGTTGGAAAAATGCGACTTCATCCGCTCGGCTTGGCTCAGCATGTAATGGCATATCAGTAGACCGTTCCAATACACTATCTAACGACTCAGCCCATTCAGATTTGCCGACAATCAATGCGTGTTGCAATACATCCGATGCCTGAAACAGTGTCTTAAAAAAAAGAGCATCGTGAAACAAAGCATGTCTGCTACTAGCAATTAAGATCCTAGGTTGAATTTGCTTAGCGTACGCACTGAGCTCGTTTTCGTTATGGCTAAATAAAGCATTAACCGGCGCAACCCCCAAGCGGATAAGAGCAAAAAACACCACATAAAATTCAGCAATATTAGGCAATTGAACTAATGCCGTGTCACCACTTTTTAAACCCAGTGTTTGCCAATAAATCGCTAATTTTTTCGACTGAGAACATACATCACGATAGGTTAATGACCTTTCACCACATACAATCGCAATATTGTCTTGTGGTGCATTATCAATCAGATCCGTCAAAGGCCGATCCGTCCAATAGCCTTTTTTTCGATAAGCTTGCGTAAAAGTTTCTGGCCATGGTGTATAAGCAATCGTCATAGAATACTTTCCTTAATGCCAAAGGCATTGATCATGGTTCGCATTTTTGCACTGGTTTCTAACCATTCGCTTTCTGGTGAAGAATCAGGCACGACGCCCGCGCCGGCAAACAATTTTACCTTGTTTCCTGAAACCTCGGCGCAACGTATGGCAATTGCCCACTCCCCATTACCTTGCGCATCGCACCACCCAACTAGACCACTAAAAAAACCTCTTTGGTGAGGCTCTAACGACTCAATGTGCTGTTTAGCGAGCTGGGTTGGGGTGCCACACATTGCAGGTGTTGGGTGCATGTTTTTGATTAAATCAAAAATCGACGTTGTATTATCAGTCAACAGCGTTGCTTCTATCTCGGTGGATAAATGCCACATGGTAGGCGTTGAAATAAGGCTTGGTTCTGGCTGTATATGTATGCTTTCCACAAGTGGCATCAGCGAAGATCGAATCGACTCGACCACTAATCGATGCTCATATTGGTCTTTCACTGACTTAACAAGCGCCTCTCCCGCTTGCCTGTCATTGTCTGGTTTCTGCAAACGCTTAGCCGATCCTGCGAGTGGGTTTGAGAACACTTTGTTCGCTTGCTTTCTAATTAGCAGCTCTGGACTGGCGCCAATCAGCACACTGTTTTCGAGTGGCACACTAAAATGATAGGCATTTGGGTTTTGTCCCATTATGTTGGCAAGTAGGCGAGGAATATCGACCATTTTATCTAGCGTGAGATCCAGTATTTTGGATAACACTACTTTCTTCAGATTCTCACCTTTAAACGCTGAAAGAGCCTGTTCGATCATCTCTAAAAAAGGCATTTGATTTGGCGTAAAACCCTGATCCACCACCTGATGAACAAAATCTTCATCCACAAATGGAGACAAGCCAGTATTAAACGGTGTCACTCGCTCCGACCACCTTGGGGCAACAAGTTGAGTCGGCTGATCCATATCGAAGGGAATAGCACCAACGATCATAGGATTAGCGATGCCTTTCGCTTTTTCCCGCTCAAACAGTGCTTGTACCTCTTGGTTAAAGCATGAAGAAAGGATCGGTGTCGAAAGCCGCTGGCTAACACCGTTGGCTCGGACTAAATTGAAATTTGAATTGAAAAGAAACAAATCATTTTGTGATTGGTCTAACGCCAGAGCGCCCGCATAGTCAGGAAACGTAACATCCATAACAACCCCTGTAATGATAACCATTATCGATTATTTAATCGCGCTAATGATAATCACTTGCAATAAATATGGCCAGCGGTTTTTTTGTAAATTATTCGTAATAGACACAAGAGCGTTTATCACCCTCACTGGATTTCCATTTTAGCAGAAGCAACACAAGTAACATTTCGGATTTAAGTAAGGTGGGAGCGCAAACGTTGTCAGTCAAAAACGCCTTAAACCGAGCGCTATCCTATTAGGAGATTGATGGTAAGAAGATCTTTTGTGGGAGCGAAAACTAGACTGACTCACAGACTAAATACGACGGCAGAGAACGTGCATAAATGTGAGCCAGACAACTAAGAAAGCAATAATTAAATCGACCTAACTACTGTTTTCTAGCGCTTTCTTAATAATCTCAAAGCGTTTGCCGTTACTAAGGCCGTGGCACCAGAATCGGCTAATACTGCCAACCACAACCCGGTTAACCCCAATAACGTCGTGACTAAAAACACCGCCTTTAACCCCAATGCGATGGTGATATTTTGACGAATATTGGCATTGGTAGCGCGAGATAGCCGAATCATATCCGCCAAACCTTGCAAACGATTATGAGTTAAAGCGGCATCGGCGGTTTCTAATGCGACATCCGTTCCACTTCCCATGGCAATACCAATGCTAGCTGCTTTCATTGCTGGCGCATCGTTTATGCCGTCACCCACCATTGCGGTGGCTTGTTGTTGGTTTAACGCCATGATCGCCGCGACTTTGTCTTCGGGTAATAAATTAGCACGAAAGTCTATTTTCAATTCAGCGGCAATCGCGGCCGCAGATCGAGTGTTATCACCTGTTAACATCACCCCGTTAATACCTAAGGAGCGTAAATCTGCCAATGCCACTTTAGCATCCTCTCGTAGCGTATCTTGCAGAGCAATCAAACCACGTAATCGCCCTTCCTCCAGAACAACGACAACGGTTTTACCTTCTTGCTCTAGAGTCATTATTTGCTGACGAATAACGTCCTCAAGAACAAGGTCTAATTTGCTTGGTGCACTTATTTTGATTTTTTTACCCAAAAAAATCCCTTCCACACCAACGCCGGCCAAAGTTTTTCGATTATCGGCGTGAACCAATGAAATACCTTGCTGCTCGGCGTGATAAACAATGCCTTTGGCCAACGGGTGATGTGACCCCATTTCAATAGAAGCCGCTGCTGCCAGCAAATCCTTGTCTGTGCCGTTAACACTCAACACATCCGTCACCGTAGGCTTGCCTTGTGTAAGCGTACCCGTTTTATCAAAGGCTATCGTTTTCACTCGGCCAAGTTGTTCTAAAGCCAATCCACCTTTAATCAAAGCACCTTGACGAGTCGCTGCTGCCAAACCAGATGTAATCGCCGCCGGCGTTGAAATAACAAGCGCGCAAGGACAGCCGATCAATAACAAAGTCAAACCTCGATAAATCCATGTTTCCCAAGGTTGAGCAAACGCCAAAGGCGGAATCAGAATCACCAAAACAGACATCAGCATAATCACGGGGGTGTAGATTCGACTAAATTTGTCTAAGAAACGTTCAAGCGGTGCTCGGCGTTCTTCGGCTTCTTCGATCAAATGCAGAATCCGATCAATGGCATTTTTACCGGGCTGCGAAACGACTTTGAGCTGCACGACACGATCCACCAGTAAACTGCCTGCGGGGACTTTTTCGTCACGTAGCCGTTCAATAGGAACCGATTCACCCGTCAATGCACTTTCATCAAAGTTGGCAGCCTCAGATAGTAACTGCGCATCTGCAGGCAAACGCTCACCTGGCGACACTTCAATTTCATCCCCAGAGCATAAATCAGATATAGCGACTTTATGGCGCACACCATCTTTAATGATTAAAGCATCTTCTGGCAATAACGCCATCAAAGCACTTACACCTTGGCGTGCACGATTGGCCGCAAACGACTCCAAACATTCACCGATCATAAAGAGCAACAGCACCATGGCAGCTTCAGCAGTAGCCCCTATGAATAGCGCGCCTATTGCGGCAACACTCATCAGGGTCTCAATGGAAAAAGGCGAGCCACCTCGCATCATCCTCCATGCTTTACTCATAATGGGTACTAAGCCAACCAAAGTGGTCGCAATAAAAGCCGTTTGCCCAAACACTGGGTTTACTTGCCCGATTCCCCAACTCAACAACATCAGCACCGCCAGAGCGACAATCGGACCATACTCACACAATTGCTGAACAGAGATAAAAGCCGTGCTTTTTGGTGACGGTTTAGCATTAGAAGGTACTAAGCTGAAACCAATTTTTTTCACTGCGTTATCAATATCGTCGAAAATATCAGAGTCCGCTTCCACCATCAGTTTTTCAGTAGAAAAAACCACATTAGCGCTGACAACGCCGTCCAGAGAAGAAACCGCACGCTCTATCGAACGTGCGCAACTGGCACAATCCATACCTTTCACACGCCAACTGAATGACTGTTTAGCAGTCGATGAACTTAAACTGTCGTCCTCGTCGTCGGAAGAACCGCATTGGTTTTCTTGCTGACCGCTGTCGTCATTCGAACAACTCGTTGAAGCATCACCTTGTGTTGAGCAACAAGGTGCTTTCGTATTCGATTGACGATGATTAGCATGAGATTTATCAGTGCCGGAACAATGACACGAAGAATGGGACTGGCAATCAGCATTATGCTGATGAGGCGTCTGTTTATGAGATGTATTCTTGTGGGAAGTATGGTCATGCATAAGTCTCTCCTGCCTTAAACTTGTAACGAATTAATTACTGATAGAAAATTCATAACAAGAGTGTAGACCTTGGAGTACAGTCCAAGGTCAAGCAGAAGAAACACATTAATAGCATTTAACGCTATTTGCCTTTCAGCGTTACGCCTTCTACTTCCAGTACGGTTTTTGCTTCGGTACGTTCCATGATTTTCACCAAAGCAGATTGAATAATTTCGTCTTCACGCACATCATTTTGACCAGAAAAACGTTGTTCTTGTGGCTCAGCGCCCTCTTCCAAAACAAAGGTGACAACGACTTCTGTGGCTATTTCTGTTGTTTCACCAAAATAAGAAAAGGATACTTGCGGATAACCTTTAAAGCCCATTTTAACTTTCTTTGCGATACGTTTTTTAGATTTATCTATGTTCATGCTGCCTGCCTAAAGGAAATAATATCGGACGTGTTATGTAAAATAACAAAATATTATTGGATTAAAACACAAAGCAGACCTTCCGAGATAAATTAAACGTTAAAAAACTGAGCATTCTCATGAATAGCATTGATAACCTAAAAAACGCTTCCTCCCCTTACAAAAAAGAGAGAGAAGAAAAGCATCAAGCTCCTCCCTTGCAAAGAAGAAAAGGAAGGAACAAAAGCATTAAGCTCCTCCCCCTGCTAAGGGGGAGGTTGGGAGGGGGTAAGTTACTTAATTAAACTAAGCGCCGCTTTAAATTCGTCTGCTCGACAATCTCCAATCAGCTCAAACAGACACATTTCAAGACTGGTGACGTCTGCGCCTTTGCGCGTTAATTTTTCGAGCGCTAATGTTTTGTTATCCAAAGAACGAGACGACACGCAATCACTTACCAGCTCTACCATATAGCCTGAATCAAGCAAGTCCAGAGCCGTTTGGTAAACACAAATGTGTGCTTCAATACCGCAAAGTAACCAAGTGTTCACTTTAGACTTTTTGACCGCATCAACAAAAGCCGGTTCGCCACAAGCGCTAAAAGAATATTTTGGTATCGGTTTGACCAAATCCAAAACCTCTCGCAATGCAGGCACCGTTGTGCCCAATTTTTCAGGATTTTGCTCTAACCACAAAATAGGCAAGCCTAATAGTTTTGCTGCATTAATCAGCTTGACGAGATTAGCAATAAAAAGCTCACTGTCATGCACAATAGTCGCCAGCTTTCCCTGAACATCGATCACCACCAAACCGGTTCTTTCTTTTCTTAACATAAACACCTCTAATTATTTTTATTAGGTCTGGCCTTATACCAGTTTAATTCCCAATGATGTGAGTAAACTCACCGCCTCATAACGACAAAATATCGCCCCCTTAATATTGTTGTTCTTTACATCTATATCGTAATGGGTCGCACCGTTAAAATTGGCTCCCGTCAACGTAGTATTGGCAAACAAACTGTTGGTTAAATCCGTACCAGAAAACGTCGCCCGAGAAAGTATCGCTTCTCTAAAATCCACATCGTGAGCACGGCAATCTTCGAAGGTAATTCCCGGTTGTTTCAAACCATAGAAAGAAGACGCATTAACTAAGCATGCCTTAAAATACAGCGCCGCACCTAAATCCAAGCCGCGCCAATAGGCTTTTGTCCAATCGACACCCAATACTTTAGAGTCATGAAATTGCACATCGGAAAACTTACTGTTTCTCACATTAACCGCCGTTAGCTTACATTTAGTAAACTGGCAGTCCTTAAAAGAACAGGCATCAAAAAAAGACTCTGTAAAATCACAAGATTCAAAAACACAAGACTCAAATGCCTTACGACTAATAGTTTCCTGCACATAAGACAAATCGGTGAAGGTTAAACCATCGAATGATGCGTCATTCATTAACGTATTTTCCATCTGACCTCCCATTGTTAGTGACACTAAAGTAACAAGAGAACCTTTACCTCTCAATCAAAACCACTTTTCTACCGAATAAGATTTAATTGCCTAGGCCCAAAATTACTGTCATGAAAGTCGAGCGATTTTGTTATTTTTTTCTCTCTTTTAGACTCGTACCCTTTTTGCTCCACATTTTTTTGAAAAGGAAATAACATGCTCAACAAAGTCCAAATCAAAGTGAGAGGATACCACCTAGATATTTTTCAACACGTCAACAACGCCCGATATTTAGAATTCTTAGAAGAAGGTCGCTGGGCTTTTTTTGATGACTTTGGCGGCGTAGAACTCATGGAAGAAGGAATCGCTTGGGCCGTAGTGAATATAAACATCAACTTCAGAGCCGAAGCTGGATTCGGTGACACTCTCGAAGTGCAAACTCGATACATTAAACTTGGCAATCGTAGCATCACGATGAAACAAACCATTATCAATGCACAAACCCAAGACCTTGTTGCAGAAGCCGACGTCACCTACGTTTGTTTTTCTAAAACGTTAAAAGCGGCGGTTGCGTTACCTGATGATTTGAGACAAAAAATCGAACAAGCCATTGCCGATTCCGAATAAAGTAAAAGCACCTTCCACAGTGGCACCATCATAATCGTTCGTGCTTTTCACACGCACTGTATATAAAAAAGCAACAGCGTGTATAGATTATGGAAGCCTGTCATTCTAATTGCAAAAAACGCTCTTCTCCTTAAAATCAGTTTAAACAAGGGGATTAGAATGAAGGCTAAACGGCTAAAGAACACGGTAACTTTTATTGTAGTGGCATTGAGCGCACTTATTATAGTCAGACTGTATTTACCCTATTGGGCGCTGCACACCGTGAATCAAAAGCTGTCTGACATGGGTGAGTACACTGGGTACATTAAGAACGTGGATATTGATATATATCGAGGTGCATACCAGCTTCAAAAACTGTCTTTCTCGAAAGTAAAAGGCGATCATCAAGTCCCTTTCCTACGGATCGACAACATTGATATTGCTCTGAGTTGGCGAGCCTTATTTAAAGGTGAGATTTTAGCCGACCTCTCTCTTGATTCTCCTCAAGTAAACTTCGTTGATAGTAATCAAGCCGCAAACGCCCAATCCGGTAAAGGCGGCGATTGGAAAAGCGTTGTTGAAGGGCTTATTCCCATTACCATCAGTAAAATCACCCTCAACAATGGCCGCATTGCGTTTCGAAATTTTGATTCAACGCCCCCGGTTAATATTCAGCTCACGGAACTTCATGCCGAAGTAACAAACCTGACCAATATTGCAGGGCAAGACGGAAAGCGCGTCGCGGATTTAAAGCTCAATGCCAAACTCTTAAACTTCGCTTCTATGAACATGGGCGCACAATTTGATCCTTTTGTTTCGAATGACTTTAGAATCTCACTCAAAACAGACTCAGTTTCATTGCCCCTGCTTAACGATTTCGCGCAAGCTTACGCGAATTTCGACTTCCGCGCAGGAACAGGAGAAGTCATCAGTGAACTCAAAGCGTCTGGCGGTAAACTCAATGGTTATGTCAAACCCTTGTTCAAAGATGTCGATATATTAGATTGGGAACAAGATGCGGTAAAAGATAACGATGGACTATTCCAGCTCTCGTGGGAAGGATTAAGCGGCGGTTTGGCGGGATTATTCACCAACAATAGTTCAGATAAAGTCGCCACTCAAATTAACATTACTGGTTCATTAGACAACCCAGAGATCAGCGCCTTTGACGCTGTCATCGAAGCATTAAAGAACGCTTTTATAGAAGCTTTTGATAATAAATTTGAAGGCCTTCCAATCGATGAATAGTTTATTGGTCTCTAAAAGACATAACACAGCGCTCTTGCCCAAAAAATAAGGAAACCTGTGCTATCTAACTAAAAAGGTCATTACTAGAATCACTATCGTCCATAAAAAGACGGATAGTAATGTCTAAAGTGACTTATCGTTTGCTTCCGTTGTTATCGACCAGTAACATCCGTTTACAATTAAGCAAACGAACAATGACAAGGATTTGTTGATGACGTACAGCAAGATTGAGCTGGATAAGCTCATGGCGTTTGAGTACCAAAAAGTAGAAGGTGGCCTAAGCCAAATAGACCAACGTGACCTTCAGGCTATATTGCCAAAAGGCATGACCGCCGACGCTCTATTAGAAAAGTTTGCCGCCGGTGAATACGTTCTCCTGACTGACAGTCCCATCACACCGTTGCTCATTCAAGCCTCAAGCAATTTCGTGTTAAACGAATGGCAAATCAACCCTGATGCAGAATTAGACTTTCAGCCCAGCGCCTTAATCGCACTGCAAAATCGTCTTAATATGGGGGGAATCGGTGGTGGGTCATCCGCCTTCACTGATCAAAATAATGGCAACCTTCACCCTGCTCAACCCATCCACTACACACCAGAACCTGTCGTACCAGACAGCAGCACTCAACAGCGTCAAGCGCCTTTGGCTTACGAATACAACATAGAAATCGCCTTTTCCAGCAAGGCTCCCCACCTACCAAGCAGACTCACCACCCAACTCACCGACACCAACGGTAAAAATCCACAGGCGAATTGGGACGCTAGTCCAACAAAATACGGTGCAAAATACACAATAAAAACCGATTCAAAGGCCCCTAGAAACCTACGTTTTTCCGTCGCCAATGATGTAATGGGGTTGTCCCTAAAAGGCGTCAATATGGTGTCCTTGGGATCTGGCACTGTAAACGACGCCTTTATCCCCATTATGCCCGCCGTACAATATGGCGAACGCCTAGCATTAACCACATCGGGCTACCTTTATCACTTTAAAGCCGATCAGCTGATTCAAGAGTATAAATGGGTTGGCGAAGAAGGCTTTACCCCTTTGTTGAAATGGGGTGCCGAACAGACGTTTAATCATATTAGTCTTTCTCTGCTGGTGTATTGGAAGATCGCAGGGGAAGTCGTCACGGATCAGTACCTTGTTTACAGAAGTGAAAAACTATCGAAAACCGAGTTAGATCAAGTGACTCCCGCATGGCTGGATGAGCAGGGAATTAAGCTCGACATTAAACGGCTTTTAGACGTCGCAACCGTCGCTCCACTGGCAAGAGATACCTTACAAAAAGCTGAAAAAAAAGCCGACATCACCTCTCACAGAGTCGTAGAAAACCCAACCACTCAGCAACGCGAGACGTGGGCAGAAATTGCTCAGCAATATGATCTAAGCGCACTGGAATTGCTCAACCAAAACGCCCATTTTCATGACAACCCTATCGCCCTCAAAATAGGCGACACGCTCAACGTTAGAAAAGACACAGCGCAAAGCAATACCGTAGAATTTGATACCTTTGAATACCCACCTGAGCCTCCCAGCACCTACAATAGTGCACAGAATAGCCATTATCAATTTGGTAAGTCCAACGCCACCCTAACCAACCGCGCCCTCTTACCGCTGAGGCAACGGTTGGTAAAAAAGGGCCTGCCGTTGGTCAACATTAAACCCGAACACATCCTACGTATTGGTGTGTTTTTTGATGGTACGGGGCAAAACGAAAAAAACGACGAACACAAAGAAACACGAGGTGATAAATCTCGCACCAACATCGCCAGACTGTTTGCGGCTTACCCTGAAAAAACGGGGGAATCCGCTAAAATCTATGTCTCCGGTGTTGGTACTCTAGATGGGGCTTGGCAAACACCAGAGGTTATCGATAAAGGTGAGGATGAAAGCAAACCGTCCAGTGCTTTTGGCGTCTATGACGACAATGGAGCGTTTCAAAAGTGGCAGATATTAGTAAAAGAACTAAATAGGATTATCAGCTTGTTAGGCAGTGATTATCAAACTATCACTCACCTTGCCTTTGATGTGTTTGGCTTTAGTCGTGGGGCGGCCCTCGCTCGACACTTTATCAATGTCCTCGTTCAGGAAGGACTACCAGACTACCGTCGTGCTCGTAACGCCCCTCTTGGGCGATCTCATCTCAATGCAGCAGGAAAACATCACCCCAATCTATTAGGGGGAACACACTATTCAACCTACAGCGAAAACAATGATGGCTATCATAGAGATAACCAACGCTCGAGCAGTGTGCGCTTTGTCGGATTATTTGACACCGTCGGATCTTTTTACCTACCCGGCGATAACCGTAACGGGGGCTTCCAGCTCCACTTGAACTCAAAAGACGTTGGCAGAGCGTTTCAGATATGCGCTCACCATGAATACAGAATCAACTTCCCCCTGTCTTCATTAAAAACAAAAGACAAACTGCCGCCTAATTTTCATGAAGAAGTCTTCCCCGGCGCCCACACTGACGTAGGGGGCGGTTACCCTTTTGTTAAACAATATGACAAAACCAATTTGCCAGTGCACTATGGAGTTCCTACCAACAACACCTACAACCGAGAGCTTATTAAGACACTGTCTTATCAAGACCAGAAAGAGGAATACGCTTACCAAGGCAGACTAGTGGACTTTGATACGCTGTTTTATCAAGAACAGCAACGCCACCAAATCGAGTGGAAGTCTGAATGTAAAGCAACCTACAGCCAACATGGCAAAGTAGAGCAGGAAGACGCTGTCTTGTACTTTTATCGCTTGCAGCCCATTGATGCCAGTTTGGCGGGGCTCGCGCAAGAGCGCATGAAACAACAAGCAGAAAGATTTGGGGTTGAGTGGTTTGACAAAGAATATCGGTTACCGAAAGATTATGAAGAAAATACTGAGCAGACGGCGTTATGGGAAAAACTGAAAGAAGAACCACTAGGAAGTATTACGTTTGATCAATGGCAAGCAGATCTGCCTAAAGGCTATATCCATCGTTCCCACGATAAAGTCATCAACCCCGGTTGCGCTACTATACAAGATGGCCTAGTGGATGCTATCGCCAACCTGAAAACATTTACGCGTTACCAACCCAATGCACCACTCAAAACCCCAAACAGGGAAGTGTACGACAATGAATAAACTGCTATTTGTATTAACAACATTCCTATTATTGACGGCTTGTGATGAAAAGCCCTTTTATGTCGCCAATATTGGCAATGCAGGCAGTTTAGATGGTCAATATGGTATTCGTAGCATGTCTGTTTCAGATGTCTTAGGAGGAGGCGGCGGCTTTGGTTATGGTGCGGTAAATGGCTACCCCGGAGCCAGTGCCGACATTGGTCGCATGGGCGTGCCCAAACACATTGAGGGTTATTGGGCCAAATATGAAGAGAATAACAAAACAACTTACTACCGAATCTCAGCCAACATAGACAGTGAGTTGGCGGAAAAAAAGGTCCGCACTCTGCTTAACTATTATAAAAGTTACACTGAAAAAGATGGTTCTATGCAAGTTTTAGTGGAGAAGGAAAGAATTCAGGTACTTTATACATTGGTGTGTGTTGACTTGTATTCAGACTGTTCTCCTAGAGAAGACGCTGACTCTCAAAACTGGGTCAAAAAATCCCCACGAGGAGTCACTGATTTAGTTGTTCTATTTGATGGCAAAGGTGAAATGTCTTCGACGCCATTTCCAGATTCACCGTATGAAGATTAAGCTGCTATTCGTCCTTACCGCCTTACACTTTCTCTCTGCATGTGAAGAGAAACCCTTTTATGTCGCCAACATCGGTAATGCGGGCAGTTTGGATGGTCCTTACAGCATGGGTTCCGTAAGCGTCTCTGATGTCTTAGGCGGAGGCGGAGGCTTTGGTTACGGTGCGGTGAATGGCTACCCTGGAAAAAGTGCCGACATTGGTCGTATGGGCGTCCCGAAACACATTGAGGGTTATTGGGCAAAAAAATATTCCACTGGAGGATTTCAGTTTTACTACCGAATTTCAGCCGACATAGACAGTGAGTTAGCGGAAAAAAAATTCGCACTCTCAGAAGCTATTATGAGTCTTTTAAAGGCAAAACCGGCTCCATGCAAGTCGTGGTAGAGAGAGAGAGTCAGAATTTTTTACACCCTTTATTGTTCTCCTTCATACGACGATTGCACACCAAAGGATAATTCTGATCTTAATCATTGGGTAGAAAAAGCACCTGGGTCGGTTCGCAATGTCGTCGTTCTGTTTGATGGTAAAGGTGAAGTGTCTTCAACGCCATTTCCTGATTCACAGTATGAAGATTAAGCGGCTATTCGTCCTTACCGCCTTACTCTTTCTCTCTGCATGTGAAGAAAAGCCCTTTTATGTCGCCAACATCGGTAATGCGGGCAGTTTGGATGGTCAGTATGGCATTCGGAGTATGTCTGTTTCAGATGTCTTAGGCGGAGGCGGCGGCTTTGGTTACGGTGCCGTGAATGGCTACCCTGGAAAAAGTGCCGACATTGGTCGTATGGGCGTGCCCAAACACATTGAGGGTTATTGGGCCAAATATGAAGAGAATAACAAAACAACTTATTATCGAATTTCAGCCGACATCGACAGTGAGTTGGCGGAAAAAAGGTCCGCACTCTGTTTAACTATTATAAAAGTTACACTGAAAAAGATGGTTCTATTCAAGTTTTAGTGGAGAAGGAAAGAATTCAGGTGCTTTATACATTGGTGTGTGTTGACTTGTATTCAGACTGTTCTCCTAGAGAAGACGCTGACTCTCAAAACTGGGTCAAAAAATCCCCACGAGGAGTCACTGATTTAGTTGTTCTATTTGATGGCAAAGGCGAAATGTCTCCCATGCCATTTACTGACTCGCCTTATGATGAGAATTGACACAAAAAAGGGCTTTCGCCCTTTTCTATTACGTCATACTAAATCTATTTTCTACCAACTCAGCGTTACTTTCTGCCCTGTTTCAAGGGATTTCTGTGCGGCATCGGCTAGCATTTGCGCTCGGCGTCCGTCTTCAAAACTTGGCGATACGGGCTGTTTCGCTAAGACATTTTCAATGAAAGACGTCAGTTGTAGGTTATAAGCATCCACATAACGATCAATAAAAAAGTTATAAAGCGGGTCTTTGACTTGCGTGGTTTCTTTGGTGAATCGAGTCACGGACGTAGGTGTTTGGTTATTCGAAATAACCATGCCCTCTGAACCAAATGCTTCGACGCGCTGGTCGTAACCATAGATTGCACGACGAGAGCCGTTAATGTGAATTAAACGACCGGATTGGCTTTTCATGATCAACATCACGCTGTCAACGTCGCCAATATCAGTGATCTTTTCATCCACCATCGCTCCGCCGAATGCTTGTAACTCAACAATTTCCTCGTTGAGAACAAAACGCGCCATATCGAAATCATGAATGACCATGTCACGAAAAATCCCCCCAGACGATTTCAGGTATTCCACTGGTGCCATGCCAGGGTCACGACTGGTGATAATCAACTGTTCTAGTTTACCAATACTGCCGTCTTGCGCGGCTTTGGCGACAGCCGCGTGGCTAGGATCATAACGACGGTTAAAGCCGATTTGGATTGGCACTGGGCAATCTTTAATTTCTTCTAAACAAGCGTTTACCGTTGCGGTGTCTAGATCGATTGGCTTTTCACATAAAATTGCTTTGCCCGCTTTCGCGGCTTTTACAATCAGTTCAACGTGCGTGTCGGTGCTGGTTGCAATCAATACCGCATGAACGTCTGGATCTGCCAAGGCTTCATCCACACTGGAAACGACTTTCGCACCCGTCGTTTTGGCCACTTCCTCTGCCGCGGGAGCATGCACATCAAATACATATTTGAGATTCGATTGAGAAAACGCCTGAATGTTTTTGGCATGCATTTTCCCGATTCGACCGGCACCAAACAAAGCAAAATTAAGCATTTTATTATCCCTTCAATGTTATTTTCACTGCTCTCTAAAACAGTATTGATATCACCAAACACCCCCTCCCAACCTCCCCCTTAGCAGGGGGAGGAGCTTAGTACTTTCCCCCGGGTAGAAGCAGATCGTATTCATTACGAATTGTTTGGCCCTCACAAAGACGTGTGATTTTAACCCCTCCCTAACCCTCCCCTTATCTTCAAGGGGAGGGTTAGGGTGGGGTTATTTCTTAAGTTACCAACAAAACTTTCGATAGCAGCTGTTATTTTTATTAATGAAAACATCTGATTTTTTTAAACTTGTTTGTCTCTTTCAATAATCCACTCATGATCAGGGTCGTTATGGAATATCCAGTTTCGACTTGGCCCCGCCATGACATTTAAATAATAAGACTGATAGCCATGAGGCACGCCGACAGGATGATAACCTTCTGGCACCATGACAAGATCGCCGTCTTCCACCGCCATGGTTTCATCTATGCGGCGATCATCGGTATAGACTCGCTGAAAAACAAAACCTTGCGGTGGATCTATCTTGTGATAGTAGGTTTCTTCCAGTTGAGTCTCTGCAGGTGCTGCGTCGGTATCATGTTTATGAGGCGGATAGCTCGACCAGCCGCCGCTTGGCGTGATGACTTCACACACCAGCAAGCTGTCCGCTGGCTCGTTACCAAACAAAATATTGCACACATGACGAGTATTACTCGTTACACCACGCGTTTCATATTGACACTGCTCAGGTGAAATCAGTTTCGCTTTAAAACCGCCCTTACCCGGCGCTTTGCAAAAAGCCACTTCCACGTCCGTAATCGCTTCAATACGGATCTCATCTTGCGCCGGAGAATACACAGAGTACGGCGCTTTTTGATCAAATACGCTCATGCGATCACCTATATTCTTCCACGCTTCAAGCTTGGTGTTAGCATTGGCTTTTCCTGACAGAATCACCGCACACACTTCGTCCGTTGCCGTTTCGATGGTGATCGACTCACCCGCTTTAAGCTGGTGCGCTTCAAAGCCAACATAACGCCAATTGGCACTTTTAGGTGTCACCAGCTGAGTTTGAGTCTGCCCTGTTTGTTGGCTATTTTTACTTAGGCTATTTTTACTTAGTAAATGCGACATAATCAAAAACCTCGAAACAAATTACTTCATGGTTGGCATAGAGAACTCTGGACCCGCGCGTAAACCTGTCGGCCAGCGGGCCGTAATGGTTTTCATGCGAGTATAGAAACGCACACCATCTGGCCCATGCATGTGCAAAGGACCAAACAAAGATCGCTTCCAACCACCAAAACTATGGAACGCCATAGGAACTGGAATAGGCACATTGACACCAACCATGCCCACTTGAACTTTTTCAGTAAACTGACGCGCGGTATCACCATCTCTCGTGAAAATGGCGGTGCCGTTACCATATTCGTGGCGGTTAATTAACGCCAAGCCTTCATCATAAGAATCCACTCGAACCACACACAAAACGGGACCGAAAATTTCTTCACCGTAAATACGCATGCCCGCTTTCACTTGGTCAAAAAGCGTAGGTCCAACAAAGTAGCCTTGCTCGTGGTTTTTGCAGACGAAATCACGACCATCAACCACTAAAGTCGCACCTTGTTCCACACCTGACGTAATGTAATCACGTACTTTTTGTGCGTGCTCTTGGCTGACCAAAGGTCCCATGTGCGGTTCGTTTTCGATGCCGTATTGTTTGTACAAGCCGGGTCCAATGGTCATCGTCGTAATTTCTTTTTGCAGTTTAGCAATCAGGTTATCAGCCACTTCGTCGCCGACACAAACCGCAACCGAAATCGCCATACAACGCTCTCCCGCTGACCCGTAAGCCGCCCCCATTAATGAGTTCACTACTTGGTTTGGATCGGCATCTGGCATCACTAACATGTGATTTTTTGCGCCACCTAGAGCTTGCACTCGCTTGCCGTGTGCGCTGGCTGTTGCATAAATGTATTCCGCAATAGGCGTAGAACCAACAAAGCTCACCGCTTGCACTCGTTCGTCAGTTAGCAATACATCAACCGATTCTTTATCCCCGTTTACTACGTTGAAGACACCATCTGGTAAACCCGCTTCTTTCAATAATTCTGCAAGGCGCATGATGGTGCTTGGGTCTTTTTCCGACGGTTTCATCACAAACGTATTACCGCAAGCAATGGACACAGGAAACATCCACATTGGCACCATCGCAGGGAAGTTAAACGGGCTGATACCGGCGCAAACACCAAGCGGCTGCATCAAACTGTAACTGTCAACACCACGACCCACATTCAAGCTGTGCTCGCCTTTTTGAAGGTGCGGAATACCACAAGCAAACTCCACAACTTCCAAGCCGCGCGTCAGTTCGCCCATGGCATCGGAATAGACTTTGCCGTGTTCACTGGCAATCAATTCGGCTAACTCATGGCTGTGTGCTTCCACTAAAGCTTTAAACTTAAACATCACGCGGGCGCGATTTAATGGTGTGACATGAGACCAAGTTTCAAACGCCGTTTGTGCCGATGTAATGGCGGATTGTGTTTCTTCAACCGTGCTCAGTGATACGGATAGAGACACCTCCCCTGTCGCAGGGTTAAAGACGTTTGCTTTACGAGACGAGGTACTTTCAACGCATTTATTGTCAATGAAGTTACCCATAACGTTATTCAAATTAGACATTTTTTTCTCTCTTTAAATACATGAATTCGGACATTTCTAGCGTGAGATTAAAAAGTAAAACCGGCTTTTTTTAAGTTCGCAGACAAATACTCGTAACCTTTCGTTGCATACGTTAATGGGTGCGCAATAGCCGGATCCTGCTCCGCTTCCACCACAATCCAACCGGAATAGTCCACAGATTTCAGCACTTCAAAAATAGGGAAATAATCAATACTGCCATCGCCAGGTACCGTATAAACACCTTCTAGAACGGCATTCAAAAACGCACTGTCTCGGTTAAGGTTATCCTTCAACACACTTGGACGAATGTCTTTGCAATGAACATGAGTGATACGTTTAGCGTGCTTTTTCGCCATCGCTAATGCATCACCACCCGCAAACGTAATATGACCGGTGTCCAGCAACAAACCGACGTTATCTCCCGTCATTTGCATTAGCTTATCGACTTCTTCCGCGGTTTCGATGACGGTGCCCATATGATGGTGATACGCCATTTTGACGCCTTCGGCGGCCATGTAATTCGCTACCGCAGTCATACGTTTGGCGTATTCGTCCCATTGGTTCGCCGTCATACGGGGGCGATAAGACAAAGGAACGGATTGATCTCCATGAATACAGCCACTGACTTCGGCAAACACCATGACAGTCGACCCTAACGCTTTGAGCAAATTGAGGTGATCTTGCATCGCTGCAATTTCGTCTTCTACACTTCGCTCAAGTAAACGTGCACTGTACCAGCCTGATACAAGAGACAAATCATGTTGCTTTAAGATTGGCCCTAAGACAGACGCATCACGAGGAAATTTATTACCTAATTCTATGCCGCTGTAACCGGCCTGACGAGCTTCACTCAAACATACTTCGAGCGGTGTATCCGCGCCCAACGAGGGTAAATCGTCGTTAGTCCAAGTCAGAGGATTAATGCCGATTCGGATGTTGGATTCCGTTTTCGCGTTATTGTTTTTATTGTTGCTGTTCATAGGATTGCTCCAAGCTCTGATCTAAAAGTTAATAAGGCTGTTGCTGTTTGGCTATTTTGTACTGATGTTCGGCGTTTACCACAGTGTCACGAGTTGACACTTCTGGTACGGCCACATCCCACCACGCCCCGCCTGCTTGCGTGCTTGGCATTGGGTCGGTGTCTATCGCAATCACATAGGTTTTATCACTGGCTCTTGCTCGCGCTAATGCGGCTTCTAGTTCCGCCAGACAAGCCACTTTTTCAGACGCCGCACCCAAGGCTTTCGCGTGTGCGGCAAAGTCTGTTTTAGGAGCGCCCGCTTCAACCGTGTGACAGTTTTGCAATAAGTTATTGAACGGTTCGCCGCCGCACGCTTGCTGTAATCGATTGATACAGGCGTAACCTCGGTTATCCAAAACGACAATAGTGAGTTTTAAACCCAACATGACAGAGGTAGCGATTTCCGAGTTCAGCATTAAATAACTGCCGTCTCCCACCATCACGATCACCTCTCGTTCTGGCGTTGCCATTTTCACACCTAGGCCACCCGCTAGTTCGTAACCCATACACGAAAAACCGTATTCCACGTGATAGCCAAGATCAGAAGACGTGCGCCAAAGCTTATGTAATTCACCCGGCAAACCACCAGCGGCTTGTACTATGGTGCTATCAACCGAGGCAAAACGATTGATTACGCCAATGACATTCGCATCCGTCGGCAAGTAGTGTTTGTCGTTCGCTTGTGTGGGCAAGGCCGTCGCTTGATCCACTGCTGACAGCCATGTGTGATTCAACGCGTGAACATGATCCACCCAGGACGATGGCGTTAGGTGATCTCCCACCTCAGTCATTAGTTCTTGCAGTGTCACTTTTGCATCACCGGCCAAAGGTAAAGAACGATGTTTTTCTGCATCGAACGGCGTCACGTTTAGACTCAGTAAAGTGTGATCCAGATTTGCAAATAATGTACGAGATGCCGAAGTGAAATCTTGCAACCGTGTGCCAATGGCAATAATCAAATCCGCTTCTTGTGCCGCCGCATTGGCCGCACTCGATCCGGTTACGCCGACCGAGCCAAGATTGAACTTATGATCCCAAGCCAACGCTCCCTTGCCGGCTTGTGTTTCACACGCGGGAATCTGATATTGCTCAATAAACGCTGTCGCTTCTTCTACCGCCAAGCTGTAATGCACGCCTCCGCCAAGCAAAATTAATGGCTTTTTTGCCTTTTTAATCGCGTCAACGGCCGCCGCTAATTGATCCACATCGGTTCGATTACGACGCAGTTTATGAACTTTCTTGGCAAAGAAATTTATTGGAAAATCAAACGCCATGGTTTGCACATCTTGTGGCAATGCTAAGGTCGCAGGGCCACAAGTAATCGGATCCAACATGGTATTAATGGCCGCTGGCAAACTGGTGACCAGCTGCTCTGGGCGATTAATACGATCAAAATAACGCGACACTGGACGAAAACAATCATTCACCGACATCGTCGGATCATTAAAATGCTCTACTTGTTGTAACACAGGATCTGGCGTTCGAGTCGCAAAAACATCACCTGGTAAAAACAACACAGGCAAGCGATTGGCCATGGCCAAACCCGCAGCCGTAATCATGTTGGTTGCACCAGGGCCAATGGACGATGTACAGGCCATAATACGTTGACGACGATGCTGTTTCGCGTAAGCGCAAGCAGCCAATGCCATACCCTGTTCGTTATGCGCTCGAAACGTGGTGAACTCGTTTTTAACCTGTGCCAATGCCTCGCCTACTCCAGCCACGTTACCGTGTCCGAAGATCGCCCAAGCACCACCGAACAGCGGCACCTCTACACCATCAATCACGGTGAACTGAACTTGTAGATGCTTGACCAGAGCTTGTGCCATGGTTAAACGTAATGTTTCCATTTTTTATGCCTCCATCCGCTTAGCAGATTGTTCACCAAGGTTTTTGCCATTACGCTGCTGCCATAACTCACTCATTTCCAAATAGTTCTTTTTAACCCTTGAAGTGAATTCCTTGTCATCGATTTCTTTTCTTAGCCAAGCCTTAGTTGGTTCGGAGAAAATAGTGCGTCCGATGGCAAAGCCTTTGCAAATATCTTGCCCTGCTGCGGCATTAAAACCAGCTTTTAGCTCTTCAACTGGCGCGTCCAAACCAAGCAATACCACGCCTCGGCAATAAGGCGATCGCGCTTTGATCAGATCACCAATATTTTTCCAAGCGGCTTTACTGGGCGAAGGCAGCTTCCACCAATCTGGAAACACGCCCAAGTTGTAAAAGCGTTCAATTGAACGAGACAAGGTATCGTCTTGTACATCTGAATCGGCTGGAGGAATGATTTCAACAAGCAACTCATGGCCTGTTGTGCAGCAAGCACGGTAAAGATCCATGACTTTCTGCTCTTGCTCATTACGCAATGCAATGGCGTCATCGGGATGATAAAAAACCAAACATTTCACAATGTGATTCACAGGCCAAGTCGCAATAGTTTGCCCTACGTTGTTGCCTAATTCGAATCGAAGTGGTCGACTGCTTGGCAGCTCTACTGGACGAGCAATCCAATGATCTTTGCCCGTAATATCATTCAATACATCTTGTGCAAAGGTACCATCGGCTAAAATACCCGTACCGCCAACGTTGCCTTCTAGGCTAGAAGCCCCTTGATAAGCGGCTTCTAATATCAATTTTTTGGCTTTGGATATTTGCGACAGTGGCACACCTGCTTCACGACACATATCCACGAATTGACGTCGATGATCAAACGCCAAAATACACATGTCTTGCCATTCTTTACCCTGCTCATGACGCACAGTGCGTTGCGTTGTCACACGATGTAAATAGTTAAGTACTGGATCAAGATCAGGACGTGGAATGTCATCACGGTGAATCAGATAATAATCCAGCTCTTCACGACTCGGCATGGCAGGCGAACAACCATGTCGAGACACCACTATGGCACCGCAAGCATTGGCATAATCACACGCATTTTCAGTGGTTTCCCCCTGAATCCAGCCGCGTAAATAACCACTCAAAAAAGCGTCGCCTGCCCCCAACACATTTAACACATCAACTGTGACGCCATAACGAGTAATGCCCTCGTCTAATGTCACTGGGATCGCCCCTTTAAATACAGAACAACCCAAAGCACCGCGTTTTACCACCAACTCAGCAGACGAAACATGGCGGATCCGCTTTAAACATTCGATGGTGTCTTCACTGCCACCTGCGATATGAAACTCTTCTTCTGTTCCGACCACCAAATCACACAATGGCATGATAGATAAAAGATGCTGAGTCACAGAGTCGTTCGACACAAAACGATTTTCACCTTCACCACGACCAGTTAACCCCCACAACACAGGACGATAATCGATGTCGACCACGACTTTAGTATTATTGGCTTTCGCGTATTGAATCGCCGTTCTAGCGGCTTGGTCTGTGCCTTTGGTGGAAAAATGCGTTCCGGTGATCAACAAGGCTTTTGCTGAAGCGATGTAAGCTTCGTCAAAATCGTCTTCGCTGATCGCCATGTCAGCGCAGTTTTCACGGTAAAAGATTAATGGAAAGGTATCTTTGTCCTTGATACCCAACAACACCAAACCGGTTAAACGCTCTTCATCGGTGACAACATGAGAAACATCCACACCGGCTCGTGCCAATTCTTTACGGACAAATCGCCCCATGTGTTCATCGCCGACCCGCGTTAACATGGCCGACTTCAACCCCATGCGAGAGGTCCCAAACGCAATATTGCAAGACGAGCCGCCAAGGTATTTCTTAAAGCTACTCACGTCTTCTAATGGCGCGCCAATTTGTTCCGAATACAGGTCAACAGCGGCACGCCCTAAGCAAATAACATCCAATTTTTTATTATTCATTTTTGTTCCCCATCGTACTGCTCAACCTCGACCCACGCTCTTTTATCAACGGATTCAACCACGCTATCGAGAATGATATTTACCTGTGTCGCCGCTCGAAAATCAGGCCACAATGGCGCGTTATGTACTATGCCTTGGTATAAATCTCGGATTTCAACCGCTTTCATGTCATTGAAACCCAGACCGTGACCCGCTGAAACACAAAAGGCTTGATAATCAGGGTGCTCAGGGCCAACCAAAATACGTTTAAAACCTTGCGTTTGCGGGTTCCCTTCATTGATGTACAAAGACAACTCCGACAAAGTTTCTTGGTCAAAAATCAAGGTTCCCTTAGTCCCCGTAATTTCAAACGACAGACCATTTTTGCGTCCCCAAGCAATGCGTGAGGCTTCTAACGTACCTTGCGCACCATTAGCAAAACGCACCATCATGTGAGCTTGATCGTCGTTTTCAACATTACCAACGCCATCTTCGCCTTGAGCTAAAGGACGCTGTTGATGAACCACTTTAAGATCCGCGCACAAGGACTGAATCGGTGCCACCAAATGAATCGCCAATTGCACAAGATGCGAGGCCAAATCGTTTAGCGCCCCCGTACCAGCAAACTGTTTTTGCAAACGCCAGCTAAAGGGCAAATTCGAATCGGCCAAATAATCTTCGTTAAACACACCGCGAAAATGCACCACGTCACCGATGTCGCCACGTTCAATCAATTGCTTGGCAAATTGCACTGTAGGATTCTTGATGTAATTAAAGCCAACCAAGGTTTTTACACCTGCTAACTCAGCCGCTTCGGTCATTTCCTTAGCGTCATCAGCGTTCAGCGCTAGAGGCTTTTCACTGTAAACATGTTTTCCAGCGGCAATGGCGGCCAGCGCAATGTCTTTGTGTAAAAAATTGGGGGCACAAATATCCACCACATCAATATCAGGGTCATTAATTAAGCGTTTCCAATCCCCTGTTGAGCGGTTAAAGCCCAGCTCTTGAGCCTTCATCTCAGCCAGTTCTGGTGTTGCATCGGCCAGCATTTCACACTGCAATTGCCCCTGTGGAATCGCAAAGGCCGCTATTGCATTACGATAAGCAATGGCATGTGCTTTTCCCATGTAACCTGAACCAACCAAACCCACACGCATTTTATTCGTTGTCATAATGACTTTCCTTTAGGCTGTGGCATCTAATCGGCTGAACTCTTCTAATTCAGCGGTCAATTCGTCTAACTCTTGACCGCCCGCCATCATTTCTAAAACATCTTCCCGGCTTACTTCTGACTTCAAGAAAGAACCTAGGCTTTGACCACGGTTTAGTAGTGTAAAACGATCAGCAATGGGATAAGCATGATGTACATTGTGGGTAATCAAGATCACCGCTAATCCTCTGGCTTTGGCTTTGGCAACCACTTTTAATACATTCGCAGACTGCTTCACACCCAATGCCGCTGTTGGCTCGTCTAATATAAGAACCTTGGCACCAAAGTGAATCGCACGAGCGATCGCTAAACATTGTTTTTCACCTCCAGACATGGTGCCAATAGCTTGCGAAGGATCACGAACATTGATACCCATTTCTGACATGCCAGATTGCGCAATCTTATTAGCGTTCTCAATATCAAAACGCTTAAAGATACCGCGCCCTGTGGTTAACTCTCGGCCCATGAAAAAGTTACGTGTAACGCTCATCAAGGGCACAAGCGCAAGATCTTGATACACCGTTGCGATTCCCGCATCCAGTGCCTCTACTGGGGACTTAAACACGACCGCTTTACCATCTAAATAGTATTCGCCTTCGCTTGGTGCATGCACCCCTGCTAATGTTTTGATGAGCGTTGATTTACCCGCGCCGTTGTCGCCTAACAAACAGTGAACTTCACCCAATCTCACTTGCATATTAATGTCTTTTAAGGCGATGACAGAACCGAAGTAGCGGCTCACATTCTTCAATTCAATTATAAAATCACTCATTTTTGTTCTCCTAAATTCTTCATCCAAAAAGTAAACTCGAATACGGACACCGATCTAATGTCGGGCTTCTGTCACTTTTTTACGGATATAGTTGTTGAACAAAACAGCGATTAACAGCATGCCGCCTAAGAAAACTCGGAACCAATCTGAGTCAATACCAGTGAAGAAAATACCCATTTGGACCACACCAAAGATCAATGCACCAAAACAAGCACCGATAACAGAGCCGTAACCACCGGTGAGCAAAGCACCACCAATAACCACCGCGATAATGGCTTCAAACTCTTTTAATACGCCTCGATCTGCCGACGCAGAGCCAAACTCAAATACCTGACAAGCGGCGTAAACTGTGGCCGTAAAAGCAGTAAACATGAACAAAGAGATTTTTACTTTATCGACGGGAACACCGACGTTACGCGCCGCTTTGTTATCTCCACCAGTGGCAAAGATCCAATTACCAAACGGCGTGCGTAACAGAACCCAACTCGCAATAATCGCCAATCCTAAACACCAGACAATCACCATAGGGACTCCATCAACGACGGGATAACCATCGTCATAGGTACTACCAATTCCCATATCAGCAAGCCAAATAAACACGCCCTGACCTATTCTTCCGCCAAAAATAACTGCCAGCCAATCTCCTTCAGCGTATTTATCAATACCACCTACGATGGTGCGATTAGTGAATAGAATAGACAGCGCAATAGTCAAACCGCGTAGAATAAAAAGAAACGCCAGGCTCACAATAAAAGAAGGCAGACCCGTTTTAACCACAATATAACCATTCAGGAAGCCAATCAGCATGGCGCCAGCGAAAGCAAAAAGAATGGCTCCCCAAATTGGCCACCCCCAATACACAGCAGGAATGGTCATCATCATGCCAGCAAAACCGATCATGGAACCAATGGATAAATCAAACTCGCCGGCGATCATCAACAAACACGCACTGATTGCGATCAAACCTAATTGCGCCGAAACGGTTGCCCAGTTCATGATGCCGTCAGAGGCAAACATGCCAGAATCGCCCGCGGTAATGAAGAAAAAGACAAATACGAGAGCCGCACCAGAAATGGCGCCAAATTCAGGTCGATGCAAGAGTCGCTTCCAAGCAGGAACATTACGAACCCGTTCATCTGCTGCTGCGTTGACACCAGTTGATTTATCTTCTTCTATTTTAGATACCTCAACAGGTTGAGTTTGATCAGTCATAGCGTTTCACCTATTTTTATATTTATTTTTTGTGGCTTCTAATCATGCTCTAACCATTTACTACTTAAACCTAACAAAGACAATCGCATAGGGAACTTAAGTAGTGCATCTAAGAACGTGATAGAACTTACTGTCTTTTCGTTTCAACAATGAAACCATAATAGAATATTTATTTCATTTTTTTCAATAGGCAAAATAAATATTTTTATTAAATTTACATTAAAAGACTTTAAAAAAGCCTAGAAACAAACATGGATATTAAATAAAAACGTTTAAAAACAATAATATATAGTAAATCCAAACAATAAAAAACCAAAAATTCCAAAATGTTGCAATTATGAAACGTTCATTCTAATATCATTTCGACTCTGATTAAAAATGAATCAGCAGCGGTGTTTACTAAATCCAAAAATACGTAACAACAAAAATAATTAAACAAAACGGAGATAGTTGGAATGAAGAACCTTCTTAAGAAAAGCACAGCCATACTGGTAGCAGGTGCGGCGACTTTAGGCGTTATGTCTATGTCATCAACAGTCCACGCCGAAGGCGAACGCTACGTGTTTATATCCCATGCCCCAGACTCTGATTCATGGTGGAACGTCATTAAGAATGCGGTTAAACATGCCGCTTCTGATATGAATGTTACCGTCGAATATCGCAACCCTCCAACCGGCGATCTAGCCGATATGGCGCGTATCGTTGAGCAAGCCGTCGCAACAAACCCTGATGGTATCGTGCTTTCTATTGCCGACTTCGACACATTGGAAGGCCCTCTAAATAAAGCCTCTCTCAAAGGTATTCCTTTTATTACGATGAACTCTGGTACTCAGCAACAATCCAAAGCATTGGGCGCTTTATTGCATGTAGGCCAACCTGAGTTTGCAGCTGGCTTCGGCGCAGGTGAACGCGCGAAGAAACAAGGCGTAAAGTCTTTCCTTTGTGTTAACCATTATATTACCAACCCAGCTTCTGTTGAGCGCTGTATGGGCTTCGCGAAAGGCTTAGGCGTAGAGCTTGGTAGCCAAATGATCGACTCTGGATCAGATCCAACCAACGTAGAGACTAAAGTATCGGCTTACTTGCGTAAGCATCCAGATACTCAGGCGATCCTAACGTTAGGACCAACCTCTGCACATCCAACGTTGCGAGCTTTGTCTAAAAACCGAAACTTGAAAGACATTTATTTCGGTACGTTTGATTTAAGTGGTGAAATTTCTGCCGCCATTAAAGATGGCAAAATTGACTTCGCGATAGACCAACAACCGTATCTACAAGGTTACCTACCTATCAGCTTCCTAACGCTTTATTCTCGCTACGGTTTGATTCCAAGTAACGATGTTAACTCTGGCCCTGGTTTTATTACCAAAGACAACATCGCATTGGTTGAAAAATACGCTGGGGAATTCCGTTAATTCACTTTGAAAAACAAGAAAAGAGGTTAAGGACAACCTCATCTATGATCTATCACGTCAGCGGCAAGGCTTAATTATGCTTGCCGCCTTGACCGTATAAAAAAACCAGTAAGTATTTAGGGTCAATTATCGCTATAATGCTTGTTTAAAATTGGTATTAGGTTACTACTTTAGGAGTCACTTTCTTGGCTGCACCAACGTCACTTGAACTACTACAACAAGCAATTAGTCGGAACTACGACGACTTAAGTAAACGACTTCAACAAGTCGCGCGCTTTTTACTAGAACACCCGAATACTGTCGCCCTAGAAACCGTTGCCAGTCTTGCCGAACAGTGCGATGTACCTCCTTCAACACTTGTACGTTTTGCTGCCGCCTTTGAATACAACGGTTTTAGCGAAATGCAGAATCTCTTCCGCCAAGCTCTTGTAGAGCAAACGTCCAGCTACAGTGAACGAGTAAAGCTCAGCAAAAGTAACGCTGGCACGATAATAGATGCGTCTCATATTTTAGAAGAATTCAGCAGCAGCAATGCGTTTTCAATGAACCACATGAACCACCATTTCTCTCAAGAAATGCTCTCTAAAGCCGTAGATCTACTCGAAAATGCTCAAAATATTTATCTAATCGGTCTGCGTCGCGCCTACCCTATTTCCAGCTACTTCGCTTACAGTTTAAGACACTTAAACAAAACAACTCACCTCATCGATGGTGGTGGTGGCATGCTGGTAGAGCAAGCCAGTAACATACGTGAAAACGATGTCATTATTGCCACAACCTTTAGCCCTTACGCCAAAGAAACGGTTAACGTAAGCGAGTACGCATTCAAGGCGGGTGCAAAAGTCATTGCCATTACCGACAGTAAAATCAGCCCATTAGCGGCACTTTCTGATGTTTGTTTTGATATAAAAGAAGCCGAAGTCATGGGGTTTCGCTCCCTCACCTCTTCAATGACATTAGCTCAAACCCTACTCGTCGCCTTGGCATATAGACTCAACAGTGACGGAAAAATGGGCGATACAAAAAAAATAGAATGGAAACATTAGGCTTTAAATCGTTAAGGCCGTGCTCCACGTTTGAGCACCCAATACAAATAAGTAACGACCATGAGGTTAAAGGCTAGTATTGAGAAATTGACGAGATTAGGCGTTTGAGAAATGGCGTAGAGTTCGAAGGGAATATAGAGCGAGCCACTGATGAAGGCAAACCATTCCGTCCAGCGTAATTTATTCCATAACCCATAGGCCATAACAAAGCGAAAGCTGGCGTATAGAAACGCAAGCAAGGTCACCCATGTTAGGCTTTGACGAGTCAACTTCTCGAGCAGATTCAGAAACAAAGCAAGGTAATGATTACTGGGTGAAAGTGACCATTGACGTATCATCTGTTCGGTTAATTGATAAAGATCTTGTCCTGCTAATGCATTAACGCCAACGGCCACCAGCAACGCCAATACACCTTTAACCCCCTCCAATAAAGCGATTGCATTCAGACCTTCAAACTTCATACACCCAACTTCTGTTTAAATCAGTCAGAGTAATCAAGCAAGATGACAAAAAAGTGATTGTTCAATTTTATTTTGATATGTGATATGGAAAATCAGGCATAAAAAAGACAAGTCAGGCAACCATGTCTGACTTGTCTTTTAAACGCTAGAACAAACGTTACACCTTAAATTTATCCAAAGATTTCGCTTGTTGAGTGGTGATTTCCACCATGGTTTCACACAATGCAGATTGCTCCGTAGCGGCATCTGAAACCGACTGGCTTATATCACGTATGTTCGTGGTATTGCGATTGATCTCATTAGACGTCGCACTTTGCTCTTCGGCGGCGGCAGCAATTTGTACTGTCATATCATTAATTTCATTGATACTTGCACGAATAGCATGCAATGAATCTTTCGCTTGGTTGGCGATAAGCTGCGTTGAATTCGCATTTTCTCGACTTTCAAGGATAACTTTTTCAGCACCTCGTACGCCCGTTTGCAGTTGCTGAATCATTTTTTTAATTTGCTCTGTCGACTCTTGTGTCTTCGAAGCAAGTGTTCTCACTTCATCGGCAACAACCGCAAAGCCTCGACCTTGTTCACCGGCACGAGCCGCTTCAATGGCTGCGTTCAATGCCAACAAGTTCGTTTGATCCGCGATGGCCGTAATAACCGTCAGAATGGATTCTATATTGTCACTGTAACCCACTAAGTCATTAATGGTGTTGACAACATTGCCCATTTGATCGGTTAACTGAGCAATGGATGCGGTGGTACGCTCCACAACCGCTTCGCCTTCTTTTGCTGCAGTATCCGCCTGATTCGCACGGCTCGCCGCGGTTTGAGCATTATCTGCCACATCATGAGCCGTTGCAGACATTTGATGCATCGCCGTTGCTAATTGATCCAGTTCATTTAGTTGAGTATATAACTCTGCAGAAGAACGGGCAGAAGACGCCGCTGTTTTATCTGTATTAGCACGAACACTCAATGAGCGTCCTTTCACTTCACTGATTAAATGCTGTAGGTAACCAACAAACTGATTAAACTCACCAGACACAGCACCAAATTCATCGTTACTGGTAATGTCTAGTCGTTTTGTTAAGTCACCTTCACCGCCATTAATTTCTTGTAAAGATTCATGCAATGCACGCAGCGGTTGCAGCAAACGAGTCACCATGAAATACAAGACAACCGATACCAACAGGGTCGCAATTAATGTGCCCCAAAACGCAATCCAGCCAAACTCGCGTACACTTGCAAATAATTTGCCTTCGTCCAATACAACACCAACATACCAGTCAGCACCATACAAATTTGGCAATGGGCTGAAGGACACAAATACAGATGTGCCATCTTTAAGTTGGTTTTCAACTAAACTCGTTTTCAAAGCAGACACACTGCCTTGAAGCAAGTTCGATACAGACTTTCCGTTTAAATCTGCATTAGGGTGGCTAATGATTTTGCCAGATTTATTTAATAAGAACGCATAGCCAGTGTCATTAAAGTTCAAAGTGTTAACAGCATTGGAAACCGTTTCAAGGCTTAAGTCTCCGCCAAACGCCCCTTTAAAAGTGCCTTTATCTCTGAAAGTAGCCACAACAGAAATGAGGATTTCTCCGGTTGTCGAGTCAGGATAAGGGTCCGTTAATACGGTTTGTTTATGCTGTTGAGCTAAGCCATACCAAGGCCGCTTACGAGCATCCCATCCAGTTGGATTCCAACTTGGATCATTGGTAATTCGAGACCCACCTGCATCTAGTCCACCAAAAAGCAACAAAAACTCATTTTTATAAAGCGGCAGATCAAACGCTTTTTGAATTGTTTCCATACTGTAATTAGCATCAACCGTTTGAGAGACTGTCTCAATCAAATCCATTTTGCCTTTAAGCCAATGATCCACTTGTAAAGCCAACGCCTTACTCGTTTCTTGTGTACTGATATCCGTTTTTTCATAGAGTGCTGTTCTAAGGTTGCTGTACTGCAGCCATGAGTATGCAGTAAATGCTAAAGCAACTACCACAGAAGCGCATAACACTACTTTATGAGATACCTTCATTGTTCCAATACCCTATTTAAAAATTTAAAAACGCGACTTCACTCATTAATGTTAGTCTGATTTTTTATTACTACCACTAAAAAGTGTAACTTAACCAATTCCGGCGAATTTATAACACCAGAGTACAAAGCGCTATCTTTAACGCGTTGTTTTTTGTAGCGGCCTTATTTTCATAAAAAAAACCCGCAATCCTTTGGGATTACGGGTTTGGTTGTTGGTCACACTAGGAGGTTAGACTAGATCAAAGCGATCCAGCTCCATTACTTTTGTCCATGCTTGCACGAAATCCTTCACAAAGCGTTCTTGTGAATCGGAACAAGCGTACACTTCCGCAATAGCACGAAGTTGCGAATTCGAGCCAAAGACCAAATCGACACGAGTAGCTGTCCATTTAATAGCCCCCGTACTCCGGTCTCTGCCTTCAAACGCGTCTTCATCACTTGAAACAGAATTCCACTTGGTATCCATATCGAGCAAGTTTACAAAGAAGTCATTCGATAATGTTTCTGGTTGATTCGTCAAAACACCCTGTTGTGACTGTCCGACGTTAGCACCTAATACACGTAAACCACCAACAAGTACCGTCATCTCTGGCGCTGACAACGTCAGTAGCTGCGCTCGATCCAACAATATTTCTTCTGTGCTGATCGTGTACTTACCTTTTTGATAATTACGGAAACCATCCGCTATAGGCTCAAGCACATCAAACGACTCTACGTCTGTTTGTTCCTGAGTCGCATCTGTTCGGCCCGGCGTGAAAGGAACAGTGATGACGGTACCCGCCGCTTTCGCCGCTTTTTCAATACTTACAGAACCTGCTAACACGATCAAATCAGCAAGAGACACTTGCGTTGTAGAACCACGATTAAACTCAACCTTGATCGCGTCAAGTGAACTCAAAACACTCGCCAGTAGCTCTGGCTGATTCACGTCCCAATCCTTTTGTGGCGCAAGACGAAGACGTGCACCATTTGCCCCACCGCGCATATCAGAACCGCGGTAAGTAGAAGCGGATGCCCAAGCCGTCGATACCAACTGAGCGACAGACAAACCAGAATTTGCAAGCTTTTCTTTAAGAACCGCAATATCTTGTTCCGTCACCAATTCATGTGTTGTTGCGGGAATCGGATCTTGCCAAATAAGTTCCTCTTGAGGAACTAAAGGCCCTAGATAACGAGAGACCGGCCCCATGTCACGATGAGTCAATTTGTACCAAGCACGAGCAAAAGCGTCTGCTAATTGATCTGGGTTTTCATGAAAACGCTTTGAGATTGGTGCATAAATTGGATCGTCTCGTAATGCTAAATCCGACGTAAACATCATGGGTGCATGTCGTTTCGTTGCATCATGAGCATCTGGCACACTGTTAGATCCAGCAGTGCCTTTTGGCGCCCACTGCCAAGCACCCGCGGGGCTCTTAGTTAGTTCCCACTCGTAGTCAAATAGGTTATCAAAGAAACCGTTATCCCATTTAATTGGGTTTTTCGTCCAAGCACCTTCAAGACCACTACTAATAGTATCAACACCATTACCCGTGCCTTGAGTATTGTTCCAGCCAAAACCTTGTTCAGTTAAGCCCGATGCTTCTGGGTCATTACCAACTTGACCGGCATCACCGGCACCGTGTGCCTTGCCGAATGTGTGACCACCTGCAATTAAAGCAACTGTTTCTTCGTCGTTCATCGCCATTCTGGCGAACGTATCACGAATATCACGAGCAGACGCCAACGTATCTGGTTTGCCATCTGGCCCTTCTGGGTTAACGTAGATCAAGCCCATTTGTACGGCAGCCAAAGGATTTTCTAAGTCACGTTCACCGGAGTAACGGCTATTCTTACCGCCACTTTCTTCTAACCAAACGCCTTCTGAACCCCAATAAATATCTTCCTCTGGTTGCCACACATCAACTCGACCACCGGCAAATCCAAAAGTTTTGAATCCCATCGATTCGAGAGCGCAATTACCAGCAAGAATCATCAAATCAGCCCAAGATATTTTACGGCCATATTTTTGCTTAATAGGCCAAAGCAGACGACGCGCTTTGTCCAAGTTGACGTTATCTGGCCAGCTATTTAGTGGTGCAAAACGTTGTGTTCCTGATGTCGCTCCACCACGCCCATCGGCGGTACGATAAGTACCGGCGCTATGCCAAGCCATACGAATAAAAAACGGTCCATAATGGCCATAATCTGCTGGCCACCAATCTTGTGAATCCGTCATTAGCGTATGAAGATCTTGCTGAATAGCGTTTAAATCAAGACTTTTAAACTCTTCAGCGTAATCAAAATCCTCACCCATTGGATTAGATTTAGCTGAATGTTGATGAAGAACATTTAAATTCAACTGATTTGGCCACCAGTCTTTGTTAGAGTTACCACGTCCTGCAGACTGACTAGAATCAGCAGCTCCATGGTTAAAAGGACATTTACCTTCATTCGACATAATCTTCTCTCCTACTTGTGACTTAGAACACTTTATTCTTGAGTGACTATAGTTATAGACTTAAAAAATACAAGTAACCAATAAATAAAAACTAAGAGCACCATAGGCAACATATCACTCACTGCTAATGCCTCTTCATGATGCACTCAAGGCAGAAGTAAACCGTCATCGCCTATAAATTCAACTCCGCCAATCCAGTCAAGTATTGTGTAAAGCGCATAAACATTTACTGAAATTATTCGTCATATCGCCTCAAATAACCTTGATAAAAACATTTGGCTAACTATTGGTTCATTAGTTGCTTATAAACCTAGTAAGCTATTTTGGCTTATTCATCATGGGAGACGACTATGACGCAATCAGATTATCCATTAATTGAAGTACCCAAAAGTAAACGCCGAGGTTTATTACCAATGGCGTTTATTCTACTTGGATTTACCTTCTTTACCGCTACTATGTGGGCTGGCGGAACATTAGGCACGGCTTTTTCTTTTTTCGAATTGCTCTTAGTTATTTTGGTCGGCAACTTGCTGCTCGGCACTTACGCTTCTTGTTTGGCTTTTATCGCTTATAAAAGTGGTCTAAACAGCGTACTCATGGGACGTTTTTGCTTCGGAGAAATTGGCAGTAAACTGTCAGACTTTATTCTTGGTTTCACTCAAATTGGCTGGTATGCGTGGGGAACGGCGACACTTGCCATTGTTTTGGTCAAGGTAACAGGTACTCCAGACGCTTGGCAAACGCCCTTAATGGTTTTATTCGGCATGGCGTTCTGTATTACCGCCATGATTGGCTTTCGCGGTATGGACATGCTGTCGCGGGTAGCGGTTCCCGCCATGCTTATTTTTATCTTGATCAGTCTTTACACTGGACTAGTCGATGTAGGCGGTGTGTCTGTTTTATTCGGTATTGAACCGACTCAAAGTTTAAGTTTCACTGCCGCCATTACCATTGTTATTGGAACGTTTGTCAGCGGTGCCACTCAAGCAACCAACTGGAGCCGATTTGCTAAGAGTGGCAAAATCGCAATATGGGCAACCATGGCCGCATTCTTCATCGGTAATGGATTAATGGTATTAACCGGCGCTCTTGGCACATTAATCTATCAACAAGCCGACATTGTTGATGTCATGCTGGCGCAAGGTTTTGTCGTGCTAGCTGTACTTATGTTGTTTCTGAATATTTGGACAACTCAAGACAATACAATTTATAATTTTGCTGTTGCGGGCTGTAACCTGCTTCGTACTGACAAACGTCGAACCATTACCGTCATTGGAGCCGCCATCGGGACGACAATGGCTGTCTTTGGCATGTATAACTTCTTGATTCCTTTTCTAGTTTTACTGGGGACCTTTATTCCACCCATCGGCGGTGTGATCATGGCCGATTTCTGGCTGCGCCATAAAGGCCAATATCCATTATTGGCAAACGCTCAGTTACCAGATTTTAACTGGATTGGACTTGGGTCTTACGCTATTGCTTCCGCTGCAGCTTATGCTTCTCCTATCATGCCGCCTATCGTTGGCGTTTTGATGGCTATGGTGTCATACGGTATTTTATCTTTTCTGGCTTTTCGCAAAACAGCCAAAGCGCTAGACGCTCAGTGAGTATTTGTTGCGCAGACATCCCCCGCTTACCAGGGCTAGAAAGCATTACCTTTCGAGCAGGATTAACCGGAGGCCAACGTATTGTGCGTTGGCCTTATGTCGCTGAAAACGATTCTATTCAAGCTTGGATCAGCGGTGGCGAACTGGTTTTTATTACAGGAATAAATCATTGTCGTACCGAACAAAACCTCTGTCTACTCGTTCAAGAAGCGGTAAACAGTAACGTCGCAGGGATGGTCATTTTGACTGGCCCTGAGTTTATTCAGTACATTCCCAACAGCGTATTAGAACTTGCCAATAAACACCAACTTCCTGTATTAGAACAGCCTTATAGCTTGAAAATGGTCTTGGTAACCGAGGTCATCAGTAACGCCATAGTGCAAGATAACTTACTAGGTAAATCGGTTAAGCTATTTTTAACAAAACTCATTAATGGCTTTGATCAAGCACCTGAGTTGATTCATTTACGTGCTGGGGATCTGGGCATTAGTGATACGAATCCTTTCGCCACTTTCGCGGTAAGAATCAGTCATCTCGATCAAAATATAAAAGACTCAAATCATCAGTTGCTACACTTGCACCATGAACTGGAACAGCATTTAGGCAGTATACTAAAACGCAGAGACATTGACTGGCCGGTTCTGACTTACGAAAAAGACCTTTTGGCGATATGGCCCGTCTCTGAAGACACCACAGAACTCTATGACGAATTAGAACAAGTACTGAACTTGCTACAAAAACAGTTTCCACTGCTGGTGTTATGCATTGGTGTAAGCGAGAGAAAAACAGGTTTAGACAAGCTAGCCGATGCAACAGAGCAAGCTCGTCAAGCATTGCAATTTGCAGTCAAACATCAGCATCAACGTATATTTTTCTATGAACAGTTAGGCATTGCCCGCTTGTATGCGGCTATTCCAAACCGCGGTTTATTATCGGACTTTTGCAAACAACATTTAGGGGAATTGTGTTTTGCACGCGACACCTCCACACTGGAAATGAAGTCCACTCTAAACCATTATTTCAACCACTTTGGACACCAACAACAAACTGCAGATGCAATGGGCATTCACAGGAACACATTAAGTTATCGCCTAAACAGAATTGAACAACGTCTAGGCTATTCTTTACAAGATTCTTTTTTACGGCTCAACTTACAAAATGCCCTACTGATTGAACAGATATTGTTTCACCATCACGATATTGAAGAACAAGCCAATACACTTATCAGCCCCAACGATTGAGGTTTTTTATGCATATTATTAACGCCCGTTTACGTCAACAAGCTGAATTATTCACCTTAAAAATTGAAAACGGCCATTTCACTAAAATCGAAAAACAAGACAATACTTTAGCCGTCACTAATGATGAATTTGATGCAGAAGGAAATCTTGCCTGTGCCCCCTTTGTTGAACCACATATTCATCTCGATGCTGCGTTAACGGCGGGTGAACCGGAGTGGAATCAAAGCGGCACCTTATTCGAAGGTATTGAGCGCTGGAGCCAACGCAAACCGATGCTGAATGAAGCAGACATTCGCAAGCGCGCCCTATCCACCATAGAACTATTGGTTCAAAACGGCGTACAAGCCATTCGAACCCATGCCGATACGACAGATCCAACCTTGATTGGTGTTCGTACTTTATGTGCATTACGAGACGAGCTAAAAGATAAAATAGACATACAAGTCGTCGCTTTCCCACAAGATGGCATGCTGTCCTACCCCAATGGCTTAGCACTGATGGAAGAAGCCTTAAAAATAGGCGCCGATGTTGTAGGTGGTATTCCACACTTTGAATACACACGTGAATTGGGTGAAAAGTCCGTCAAACTAATCTTGGAATTAGCGATAAAATATGATCGCCTAGTTGATGTACATTGTGACGAAATCGATGATCCGAATTCTCGGTTTTTAGAGTTTCTCGCCTGTGAAGCACTGTTTCACGATATGGGATCACGCGTCACTGCAAGCCACACAACCGCCATGCATTCTTACGATAACGCTTATTGTTCGAAACTGTTCCGTTTATTAAAAAATTCAGGCATTAACTTTATTTCCTGCCCAACCGAAAGCATTCACTTACAAGGCCGATTTGATACTTACCCAAAACGTCGTGGCGTTACTCGTGTTAAAGAATTACGCGAAGCCAATATCAACGTCTGTTTAGGTCAAGATTCTATCTTCGATCCTTGGTACTCACTAGGCAATGGAAAACTACTGCGCACCTTAGATTTTGCATTGCATATCTGCCAAATGATGGGCTATCAAGATTACGCCAAAGCGTTAGACATGATTACAGACAACAGTGCTAAAACAATGTGCCTAACAGGCTATGGTATAGAAATCGGTAATCCTGCGAATTTCATCTTACTGGAAGGACACGACGACTACAGTGTTGTGCGTCGGCAAGGTGACGTATTGCTGTCAGTGCGTCACGGCGAAATCATCATGCAACGACAACCTGCGCACGTTATGACTAAACCTTGGATTACCACTGTGCCAAATTGGTAAATAAGCCAAAAACAACTTTATCGCCAATCTTAATAAAGATGTTCAAAAGGGAATACGGCTGTATAAATAGGTTGATCAGGATAAGAGCTTTTCGTCTTTTCATACAGCAGGACAAAAAACACCCTAATATTAAAGGCGTTAATACCTTAAAAAATACAAAGTATTTAAAAATACTCTATTTCAATGAAATAAAACCGCACTTAATCATTAAATGATCAATATTTTTTGCGGTAATAAACATCCTTTCCTAAACTGTACTTTACCTTACAAAATACGAACAAAAGGACTGTGTATGCGTATCCACTCTATTCGAATCAAGATGATGCTACCGATCATCTTTCTCTCCGTTATTTTAATCGCTTTATTTGCCTTTATGGTGTTTATGAGCGGCATACAAAAAAGTGCAATGAAAGTACAAGCTGAGCATTACTTTGAAGCCATCTCAGAAGTTCTTAATGCCGATAGAGATATTTATCAAGCTAGACTAGCGCAAGAAAAAATGCTCACTGGAGAAGGAACGTTTGAAAGTAATGAAACCGACTTTAGAGAAAATGCCCAACAAGTGTTTGATCGTTTCCAGCTCTACAGGAAATTTCTTCAAAATGAACCCAAAGAGCTCCTAAGCCCATTCGAATCCTTTGATTCGCTTTACAGTGAATGGATTACTGCAAGTGAAGTACTCTTGGACTCGTCCAAAAATGGCATTCAGTTTTCTAAAAGCGTTAACAGTTTGGATGAAAAATTCCTAACTATCAGACATATATTAGATGAAGCAGGAGAAAACCTTCGGGATCATACAAGAAAGATAAAGGACAGCCTGACCTCCACGTCTGAACTCAACAATTATATAGAAGCGATGTCTGAAGTGTTAAATGCAGACAGAGATATTTATCAAGCACGATTGGCACAACAAAAAATCATCACCGGTGACGGGGATCTCGAAGAAAACAAAGAAATCTTCAAAATTAATACAGCGCAATCACTAGATAGATTTCATAATTATCGTAGCCTTCTAAACAATCCGGAGCTGACTAAGGATTATGCAAACTTCGATTTACTATTTAATGAATGGCTCCAAGAAAGCCTAAAACAACTTAACTCATCTGCCGCACAAAACCACGCAAAACTACCACAAGAATTTATCATTGCTGACCAAAAATTTTCACAGATAAGAGAAATACTTGATATTGCTGGAGAATCCGTAAGAAACCATTCTCGTCTAATGGAAATCCAAACTGAAAACAGCATCGCACTCAATCAAGAAATAGCAATGGTCATTATTATTATCGCTTTTGTGATTGCACTATTTTTTGGTTATTTCATCCCTTTAAAAATCACGCGAAATGTTGAAAGTATGTCTCTTAGAATCCGTGAAATCGCAGAAGGTGATGGCGATCTAACGCAGCGAATTAACTCTAGTACAAAAGATGAACTGGGAGACCTCGCCAAAGAATTTGACAATTTTGTAGAACAACTACGTAAAATCATCAATAACATACACACCCAATCAAACGCATTAGGGGCCATGACAACAGACTTAAAAAGCGCCTCAGAAGACACCAATAATATCACTCATGCTTTAGTCAATGCCTCAGCATCTATGATCAGCGCAGGGCATGAAATGAATTCCTCCAATCAAAAAATAGCGAAAGTAGCAACAGACACAGCAACAGAGGCCGAAACATCCAGCCAGTTGACAGAGCAAGGTATTCAAGCTGTAAATACATCACATAAAGCCATTTCAAGTTTGATTAACGATATTGAAGAGTCACTAAGCAGAGCCGCCGACTTAGAAGAAAGTTCAGAAGCCATCAGCTCAGTATTAGAAGTTATTAGGAATATAGCCGAGCAAACCAATTTACTTGCGCTAAATGCTGCCATTGAAGCCGCTAGAGCAGGAGAGCAAGGCCGCGGATTCGCAGTTGTTGCAGATGAAGTCAGGACACTGGCCACTCGAACTCAAAGCAGCACAGATGAAATTGAAACCATCATTGTGCGTTTGAAAATTAATGTTCAAGAGTCTTCAATGTCTACACAAAACAGTCGAAAGAATGCAGACAATACCGCCTCGAATTTCGATAGTGTTATCAATATTTTTGATTCACTGAATAAGTCGTTCGGAAAAGTACAAATAATGGCATCACAAACAGCACAAGCGACTCATGAACAGGCCTCTCTTGCCCATGATATTAATCAAAATTTAGGGCTGCTAAAAGAACAAACGGATGGGGTTAAAAATGTATCCAGTGTCATTAATAATCAATCCACACAAATAACCGAACTTTATAAAACCCTAAACAAAGAGGTTGGACGGTTTAAAGTGTAGTACTACGTTAAGCTAAACAACGCCGAGTATAAACAAACCTACGACTCGGCGTTGTAATCACGATGATAGAAAAAAAAAAGAGCTAGAAGGTTTAATATTCCAAACAGTGTTACGAAAGGTTCACTATTCATGATCTAAGTTTAGCTATAAGTAGACCAAACTTTGCGGTTTTCCATTCGAAAACGCGACAACATTTTCAAAGGCGATCTTAAAATAAAGCTCATAGCTGGATTTTTCTACATAACCAATATGTGGTGTACAGAGCACATTTGGCAGCGATAACAAAGGCACGCTATCAAGATTAGCAGGCTCTGCTTCAAATACATCAACCGCCGCACTTTTGGATGGACTGGACAACATCTCATGGTACAAAGCCCCACTTTCCACCAATTCCGCACGACTGATATTCACAAACAACGCATCAGACTTCATTTGTGCTAAATCGTCCCTAGTCACACACGCTGTAGTGGCTTCATGCAGCCTTAAATGCAAAGAAATAATATCGGCGGTTTGAAAGAATTCAGCTTTCGATTGCGCCGCTGAAAAACCGTGTTCTTGCGCCAACATTCTGGAAGTTTCACTTCCCCAAACAAGAACTTTCATACCAAATACTTTCGCGTATTGAGCAATACGCTGACCAATTTTACCGTACCCCCAAATACCCAATACAGACCCATTCAACACCCGACCTAGACCTAAAGTACCGGATTGTTGCCATAGTCCCTTTGAAAAATTATCAGCGTACGCAGGAATGTGCCGACTCGCAGCCATGATAAGCCCCCAGCATAATTCAGAAGGGGCAACAGGAGAACCAACGCCCTCCGACACGGCAACACCATATTGGTGGCAAAGCTTGGCATCAATATGATTACTGACCTTTCCTGTTTGACTAATCAGCTTTAAGTTAGGCAATCGAGACAGTAATTCCTCAGTAATTACCGTGCGTTCACGGATCAAAACAAGGACATCAAAATCCTTTAGATTCGCGACTAAGTCGTCGGTATTTGTAAAGGTATCATTAAATATATGTACTTCATGAGCGTTTAAAATAGGAAAACACGCTAGTTTTTTTACAACGTTTTGATAATCATCTAATACCGCTATTTTCACGAAACGACCCCCTTTAGCCAATTTTGTTGTCACTTGTAGAATGACTCTCATCATCTGACAAGAACACAGAAAACACCAGCGCAAAAAAAAGCCCCGCACAAGGCGGGGCAAAGACAGAGATTTTAATTTGCTGTTCTAAAGCAAGGAGGCACATAACTTCATGCGCTTAGTTCAACCTTTTTTACACACGTTCGAACACGGTTGCGATACCTTGGCCCATACCAATACACATGGTAGCAAGACCAATGGTGGCGTCTTTTTCACGCATCACGTTAAGCAAGGTCGTGGAGATACGCGTACCAGAACAACCTAATGGGTGTCCAAGGGCGATTGCGCCACCATTTAAGTTTACTTTCTGATCGACTAGATCAATCAATTTTAAGTCTTTCAACACTGGAATAGATTGCGCTGCGAAGGCTTCGTTTAGCTCGACAATGTCTATGTCATCTATTGTTAAACCGGCACGTTTAAGTGCTTTCTTCGTCGCTGGAACCGGCCCATAACCCATGATCGCAGGATCACAGCCAGCAACAGCCATGCTGCGTACTTTGGCAATCGGAGTGAGACCCAGTTCTTCCGCTTTTTTCGCAGACATCATCAGCATCGCAGACGCACCGTCAGACAAGGCAGAAGAAGTACCTGCTGTGACCGTACCGACTTTAGGCATGAAAACAGGTTTTAATGCCGCTAACGATTCCATAGACGTCTCTGGGCGAATCACTTCGTCCACTTCGACTAGGATTTTATTGCCTTCAGCATCATGGCCTTCAATAGAAACGAGTTCGTTATTGAAACGTCCTTGAAGCGTTGCTTCATAAGCAAGACGGTGAGATCGCACCGCGAATTCGTCTTGCGCTTCACGACTAACGCCGTGCATTTTACCTAGCATTTCCGCCGTTACACCCATCATCATGGACGCTTTAGCCATGTGTTTGGACAACGCAGGGTTTACGTCAACGCCATGCATCATGCCTACGTGGCCCATGTGTTCAACACCACCGACCACGAATACATCACCTTGACCTGTCATAATCGCTTGCGCTGCGGTGTGAATCGCCGACATAGACGAACCACATAAACGGTTTACTGTTTGCGCTGCGGTTGTGATTGGCAACCCAGCCAACAAGGACACAGCACGTGCCATGTTGAAACCCTGTTCTAGAGTCTGGTTAACACAACCCCAGATCAAATCTTCTACGTCTTTTGGATCGACATCTGGATTACGCTTAAACAAGGCTTTCACTAGCCCTGCCGATAAATTTTCAGCTCGAACATTGCGAAAAACACCGTTTTTCGTTTTACCCATCGGTGAGCGAACTGCGTCGATAATCACGACATCATTTGGATTCAGTTTCATGGAAATTCTCCTCTAGCCTCTGGGAAATTATGCGCTGTAATAGGTTTCATTGTTTTTCGCCATCTCACGCATTTTCGCGGTCGGCTCGTACAATTTACCTAAGTGGCTGTATTTGTCTGCAAGGTCACAAAATGCCTGCAGTCCCATTTGGTCTAGGTAGTGCAATGCACCGCCAAGGTATGGAGGGAAACCAATACCATAAATCAATCCCATGTCTGCTTCCGCTGCTGACGCAACAATGTTTTCTTCTACGCATCGAACAGTCTCGACACAAAGCGGAATCATCATACGAGCAATAATGTCTTCTTCGGTCAATTCAGACTGAGAAGTAACAACAGGGGCCAACAAAGCATTAATTTCTTCATTGAACACTTTTTTCGGCTTACCTCGGCGATCAGGTTCGTAACTATAAAAACCTTTGCCATTTTTCTGGCCAAAACGCTCAAGCTCGAACAAACGATCAACAGCATTTTTGCCTTCATGTTTCATACGATCAGGAAAACCTTCTGCCATCACCTGATCGGCATGGAATGCGGTGTCGACACCAACCACGTCTAATAAGTAAGCAGGGCCCATTGGCCAACCAAATTTCTCCATGGTTTTATCGACCACTTGAAAATCAGCACCTTCTTGCATCATCAAAGAGAAACCGGCGAAGTAAGGAAACAAGACGCGGTTCACAAGGAAACCTGGGCAATCATTCACTACAACTGGGGTTTTGCCCATCGCTTGAGCATACGCAACGGTTTTAGCAATAGCGGCATCACTAGTTTTTTCGCCACGAATGACTTCGACCAAAGGCATACGATGCACAGGGTTGAAGAAATGCATACCACAGAAGTTTTCTGGACGTTTTAAATCTTTTGCTAATTCAGTAATAGAGATCGTTGACGTGTTCGACGTTAAAATCGCATCATCGGCAATCTTCGTTTCCACTTCAGCCAAGACCGATTTCTTGATCTTCACATTTTCAACAACGGCTTCAACCACTAAATCAACATGTTCAAATTCGCCGTAGCTTAATGCTGGAACAATGGCACTCATACCTTTAAAGGCTTTTTCTGTCGTTAAACGCCCACGCTCCACTTGACCATTAAACAGTTTATTCGCTTCACTCAAACCAAGCTCTAATGCCTCGGTGCGAATGTCTTTCATTATGATTGGTGTGCCTTTAGAAGCAGACTGGTAAGCAACACCGCCGCCCATAATACCGGCACCTAATACAGCAGCTCGCTTAACAGGCGTCGCGTTTTTAGCGTATTTTCCTGCTATTTTCTTAATCTGTTGATCACTTAAAAATAGGTTAACCAAAGATTTTGCTACAGGGCCTTTCGCCAGTTTAATAAAACCTTTGATTTCAGTATCAAGGGCTTTTGCCATGTCCTGACTGATGCCTTTTTCTATCGTCTTAATCGCCGCCATTGGTGCAGGGTAATGTTTGCCTGCTTTTGCTCCAACCACACCACGAACCGATTCGAAAATCATCATTTTTTCGATAGGAGAAAATACCATAGGCGCACGCAATTCATCACGGCGTGCATGGTAATCAAGTTTACCGTCAAGTACCTGTTGGATTAAGTGGCGAGCCGAATCGTTGACCTTCGCAGCAGGAACAACGGCATCCACCGCACCATCTTTTAGCGCATCCGCACTGCGTTTCTGAGCACCACCACAAATCCATTCACAAGCATTATCTGGACCGATCAAGCGCGGTAAGCGTACTGTGCCGCCCCAACCCGGATAGATACCCAACTGTGTTTCAGGCAAACCAATTTTTGCGGTTTCAGCCATCACACGATAATCACACGATAAAACCAGCTCCATACCACCACCCAAAGCGATGCCATTAATAGCAGCAACCGTTGGACAAGATAAGTTAGAAATATCATTAAAAATATTATGAGCGTCTTGTAGCTTATCCGCTAAATCTTCGTCATCCAGTTTAAACCATGACGTAAATTCTGTGATATCTGCGCCAACGACGAACACGTCTTTCGCACTCGCAAAAATAACGCCTTTTAGATCGTCCGTATGTTTCAGTATGTCGACGGCTTTCGCTAATTCACCCAAGGTAAGACTATTGAATTTATTAACCGACTCACCGACCAAATCCAGAGTGACCGTTGCCACGCCTGCATCATCGACTGCAACCTTGACTGCTTGTCCTTCGAATATCATGCTGGTCTCCAATTATTTTTATTTTGATTACGGTGGTTTTGACGCACCGTAATCCGGTATTTGAATGTTTTACTTTCTTTCACAGAGTGATTAAAGGCTCTTTTCTAACTCTGGTACGGCATCAAATAGATCCGCAACCAAACCATAATCCGCTACTTGGAAAATAGGCGCTTCTTCATCTTTGTTGATAGCAACAATGACTTTAGAGTCTTTCATACCTGCAAGATGCTGAATTGCACCTGAGATACCTACGGCAATATACAGATCTGGCGCAACCGTTTTACCGGTTTGACCCACTTGTAAATCGTTAGGAACAAAGCCGGCATCAACGGCGGCGCGAGAAGCCCCTATCGCCGCGCCTAATTTGTCTGCAACCCCTTCTAATAGTTTGAAGTTGTCACCGTTGCCCATGCCACGTCCGCCAGAAATAACCACTCTAGCCGCCGTTAACTCTGGACGATCAGATTCAGCCAATTGTTCTTTTACGAAACGGCTACGGTCAGAAACAATCGCTTGTGAAAGCACTTCACGCTCAGCATTACCACCTTCACTTGCAGCTGGATCAAAACCTGTCGTACGGATCGTCAAAACTTTAACCGAATCGCTCGTTTTCACCGTCGCAATAGCATTACCCGCATAAATTGGACGCACAAATGTATCAGGCGACTCAACTTTAATGACATCTGACAACTGCGCCACATTCAATAACGCGGCGACGCGCGGCAACGTATTTTTACCTGTCGTCGTTGCTGGCGCTAATATATGCTTGTAACCACTGGCCACTTCGACGATCAATTTAGAAACATTTTCTGCCAATTGGTGTTCGTAAACAGCATTGTCAGCGACCATAACTTTGGTCACTCCCGCCACTTGGCTTGCTTGCTCAACCACAGTTTGGCATTCAAAACCGACAACCAATAAATGAACGTCAGCATCAATTTGAGTCGCTGCCGTCACCGTATTCAAGGTCGCAGGTTTTAAAGTCTTATTATCATGTTCTGCAATAATTAATACGCTCATGACACCACCTTCGCTTCATTCTTAAGTTTGTCTACCAACTCAGCAACAGAGCCTACTTTAATACCACCCGCACGTTGCGGCGGCGGTGTAACAGAAACAATGCTGACATTAGAGCCAATTTCGACACCGAGATCCGCCGGTGTTTTCACATCCAATGGTTTTTTCTTAGCTTTCATAATATTAGGTAAAGAAGCAAAACGCGGTTCGTTTAAACGTAAATCTGTAGTAATAACAGCAGGAAGCGTGATAGCCAATGTTTGCAAACCACCATCCACTTCACGAGTTACTTGTGCTTCACCGTTTTCAATCACCACTTCAGAAGCAAACGTCGCTTGTGGATAATCTAATAACGCGGCAACCATTTGTCCTGTCTGATTATTATCAGAGTCAATCGCTTGTTTACCCATGATCACTAAATCGGCCGCTTCTTCTTGAGCCACTTTAGCCAATAGTTTAGCCACCGAAAGAGAATCTAAACCGTCTTCCGTGTCTACTTGAATAGCCCGATCTGCACCTAAAGCAAGCGCCGTTCGCAATGTTTCATGGCAGCTTTTAGAACCAACGGAAACCACAACGACTTCTGTCGCCACGCCTTTTTCTTTTAGGCGAATAGCCTCTTCCACTGCGATTTCACAGAAAGGGTTCATAGACATTTTAACGTTGGTCAGATCAACCGCAGTATGATCAGCTTTGACGCGAACTTTGACGTTGTAGTCAATCACTCGTTTTACGGATACTAGGATTTTCATAAGTCCCTCATATATATTATTTTCTTGCTATCTATAGTAGTTTGAGAAGGATTTTCATCAATAACAAAAAAGCGCCAGTTAACTGACAAAAATATTCACCCTTACGCTAAAAAACACCCTGAACAGCGATAAATCACGCGCTTCAGGCGTAAACATCTCCCTGATTCTAGTACGAATCGACTGAAATAAGTAACGCAAAGGTGCATAAAAAAAGACGAATAGTATCGTTGTATGACAGGAATCATAAACAAAAAAGCCTCACACTGAGGTGAGGTTCTTAATAGATGTAAAAATATTACTTATTACGAGACAAGAACTTAGAAAAAGCCTGATGTGCTTCTTTTGAACCTAAGCGATCTTTAAATATACGCCCCTCTCGCATCAATGCCATTTGTACGTCATCCTGACCTCGATATTTAAGTAAATCTTTACTCAATGCCACGGCTTCGACGGGTAAAGCGGCCACTTTTTCAGCATACAATAGAGCTACTTTAAACGCTTCACCCTCTTCACATAAATGGTTAATTAACCCCATTTCATACGCCATCTGCGCATCAACAAACTCACCAAGCACTAATATTTCAAACGCTTTTTGGTGACCAACCAACTGAGGCAGTAAATGGCTTGATGCCGCTTCAGGTACTAGACCTAACTGGACAAAGGGGAACTGTAACCGCGCTTCACGTGAAGCCAACACCAAATCACAATGCAGCAACATGGTCGCGCCAACCCCTACAGCTCGGCCTTCAACACCAGCGATAAGCGGTTTCTTGTAGCCAATTAGAACCTGTAAGAAAGCCATGATGGCTTCCATTTTTTCAGGCTTTTGGGCAATTTGAACAAACTCATTAATGTCATTCCCAGAAGAAAAATCACCACCTAAACCGTAGATCAACGTCACTTTTATATCGGCATTCAGCTCAGCCCGACGAAGTCCATCGGTTAGCGCTTGATACATGTCTAAAGTGATGGCGTTTTTCTTCTCTACTCTATCGAGGTACAAAATCTGCACACCAGACTCGATTTTTTCAGTAACAAAATCACTCACTACTGACACTCCTCAGAAGGTATATGAAGTATTTGTTCATCGACTAACTTACGTACCATTGGGCCATCATCGGCCCAACCATGGCAGCTGTTAACCAATTTAGTCAACGCTATTGGAACTTGCTCTGGGTATTTTTCACCTAACGGTTGCCACATGGTTTGAAACGCAGTCGTTGCAACCACTGGAAAAAGCTCCAAGACATGAGTGCAACCGACCTTACCGCTGAATGTTTCCTTCAGCCAGCGATTCCAACCTGGCCCAATACGCGTACCTTCCAGTGCATTAAAACTGGGAACAGCGCCACCACAACTCGGAAAAGGAAAAGCGTCCATAGAGACAACTACCTCCTTAATCAAGAAGGTGTCATCCAGTGTTAACGTAACGGAAATATCATGAAATGGGCTACCTTCAGGCACCAAACTACCATCAAACTCACGATTCACATGATAAGACTTAAGGTCTTTCATGTTGGCTTCAATATCCCACAAGCCATCATCGCGTAAGAACCCATAGGATTCGATGCAGCGTCGATGCATTAACTTACGCTTAACCTGCGTCATGATTGCTCTCCTGTTACTGGCTAAAAGGCGCTATGAACATGAGACTTAGGCTTGCTCTTCTTCTCGCAAAGCTCGACGCAGTACTTTGCCAACGTTTGTTTTTGGTAATTCCATTCTGATTTCAAAGTACTTAGGCACTTTGTAGGCCGCTAAATGCTCTTTGCAGTAAGCTCTTAATTCTTTTACATCTGGCTTTTCAGCATTCGCTCTTAATACGACAAACGCTTTTACCGCCTCACCCGCTTTGTCATCTGGCACACCAATGGCCGCTGATTCTAGAATCGCTGGATGCGATGAAAGACAATCTTCCACTTCCGTCGGATACACATTAAAGCCTGACACTATGATCATATCCTTTGCGCGATCTACAATTTGTAAATAACCATCTGGATGTTGCATAGCAATATCACCGGTGATTAAAAAACCATCTTCCGTCATGGCTTCACGGGTCGCTTCTTCACGATTCCAGTAACCTTTCATCACCTGAGGACCACGGACACATAACATACCGGACTCGCCTTGCGGCAACGCAGAGCCATCTCTCCCTTGAATTTTAATGTCTGTTTCAGTAACCGGAAGACCAATCGTTCCAATGCGCTCTTTCCCTATTGGATTAAATGACACAACTGGCGATGTTTCGGTCAAGCCATAACCCTCTACAACTTGGCAACCTGTCACTTTTTTCCATTCATTAGCGGCTGCGTGTGTCAGCGGCATACCGCCAGAACATGTGAGCTTAAGGCTTGAAAAGTCTAAGGCACGAAAATCGGCGTTATTACACAGCCCAACAAACAAAGTATTAAGGCCGCAGAAGCCGGTGAAGCGCCATTTTTTAAGCTCTTTAACAAAGCCAGGCAAGTCTCGCGGATTGGGAATAAGAACACTATGAGCACCGCGCTCTAGTAATGTTAAACCATGTATCAAAAATGCATAGATATGATAAAGAGGCAAAGGCGCAATATACACCTCTTCTTTCTCATCAATAATCGAAATTAATCTAGAGCTCAGTTGATACATGTTAGAGATTAAATTTGCGTGCGTAAGCATGGCGCCTTTTGCTACACCCGTTGTACCGCCAGTGTATTGCAATACCGCAACTTCATCCGGTGTACTGTTGACTTTGGCAACCGCCTTTCCTTTGCCTTTAGCCAGCACTTCATTCAGTGTTAGAGCGCTAGGAAGGTGATAAGCAGGCACCATTTTTTTCACATACTTAACAACAAAATTCACCAAAAGGCGTTTTAGTGGCGGATGGAAGTCAGCAATTTCAGTGATAATAAGATGCTTAATTGAGGTTTTTGCGAGAATTTTTTCAACGTTATGCGCCATATTAGCAAACACGACTAACGCTTTTACATTCGCATCGTTGAACTGATGCTCAAGCTCTGTTGCTGTATACAAAGGGTTAGTATTAACAACAATTAAACCGGCCTTTAACGCACCAAACAATACAACAGGGTATTGAATAACATTGGGTAATTGAATCGCAATTCGATCACCTACCTCTAAGTCAGTTTGATGTTGAATATACGCTGCGAATTGATCCGATTTTTCATTTAACTCACGATAAGTAATGGTTTGACCAACACTCGTAAAAGCCGCTCGATCTGCAAAATTTTTCGTTGCTAAAGCCAAGACATCCGTTAAAGACTGATAGCCGTGCGGGTTAAGTGAATCTGGTAAATAACTACCTGGGGCTTTCCCCATGTATAGATTGCTATGAGCAGAAGTATCCATTGTCATATAAAGCTCCTTTGTTTTTTTTATTTAGGAGAATAGGTAAGTACAAAAGCTCAACTACGCAAATTGTAGTTGAGCTTTAAAGCAATTAAGGTTGCAACAATTAAAACCTACAACGGGAAAATTTGAGTTAACTTGGTTGACAACATAATGTCACCCTCTGCTCGAATCTTACCTTGCATGAAAGCCGCCATTCCATCTAATTCACCGCTCATGACTTCTTTGAGTGTGTCTAGGTCCATACTTAACGTCACGGTTGGGTCATCGTTTTCCCCTTCCACCATCACACATTTCCCATCAGCGATGATTAAGTGATAGTTGTCAGCATCGTCTAAGTCAAATTGAAACACTGCCTCCATATCATCCGCTTCATCTGCATCAAAACGACCCAACATAGATTCAAATACCGCTTTTGCTTCGCTCATAATTCTGACCCTTTAATCGGTTTAAAATAACATGTCCATTTCACATGTTTATTCTCGTTATCATTCTTTTCTATTAACGACTAAGCGTTAAGAAATAGAAAGTTATCTTCGTCCATTGCCAATAAATTATCAGCACCAGAAAGCATGGCTTCGGCATGCGCCTTTGTACGAGGCAGCAAACGCTCATAGTAGAAAGTCGCAGTTTGTAATTTCGCCGTATAGAAACCGACTTCATCTGTACCTTCGTCTAGTTTTGTTTGTGCCACCACAGCCATACGCGCCCAGAAATAAGCCAATACAACGTAGCCAGAGAACATCAAATAATCAACAGATGCGGCACCCACTTCGTCTTTGTTGCGCATGGCTTTCATACCAATCTTCATCGTAGCATCTCCCCACTCGCTATTAACTTTGTCTAGCGCAGAGATGTAAGACTTAAGACGCTTATCGCCTTTGTGCTCTTTACAAAACTTATGAATTATTTTGGTGAAACGACGCAAAGTAGCGCCTTGCGTCATCAGTACCTTACGACCTAATAAATCCAACGCCTGAATACCGGTTGTTCCTTCATATAGCATTGAAATACGGCAATCTCGTACGTTTTGCTCCATACCCCATTCGGCAATATAACCGTGTCCACCGAATACTTGCAGTCCTTGGTTCGCTGATTCAAAACCTGTTTCGGTTAAGAAGGCTTTTGCGATCGGTGTAAGTAGAGACATTAATTCATCGGCTTCCGCTTTTTCATCAGCAGAGCCTCTTTTAGTTGTATCTACTAGCATAGAACAATAATGGATCAATGCTCGACCGCCTTCTGAAAACGCTTTTTGCGTCAGCAACATGCGACGTACATCAGGATGAACAATAATAGGATCTGCCGCTTTATCTGGTGCTTTTGGTCCAGACAAAGAACGCATTTGTAGACGATCTTTGGCGTACGCAACGGAGTTTTGCAATGCCCATTCAGCATGAGCCAAACCTTGAAGTGCCGTGCCAATACGTGCTGTATTCATAAAAGTGAACATGCAGTTCAAGCCGCGATTCGCTTCACCAATCAAAAAGCCTTTCGCGCCATCAAAGTTCATCACACACGTTGCATTGCCGTGAATGCCCATTTTATGTTCAATCGAACCACAAGACACTTGATTACGTTCGCCTTTTTCACCTGATTCATCAACACTGAATTTTGGAACAATGAAAAGCGAAATCCCCTTCGTGCCAGCAGGCGCATCCGGTAGACGAGCCAACACGATATGGACAATATTGCCAGCCATATCATGCTCACCAGCAGAGATGAAAATCTTGGTACCTGTAATGGCATAACTACCATCCGCTTGCGGTTCCGCTTTGGTTTTCATCATACCAAGGTCGGTACCACAATGAGATTCGGTCAAACACATAGTGCCTGTCCATTCACCAGATACCAGTTTCGTTAGGTATGTTTGTTTTTGCTCATCCGTACCATGCGATTCAATCGTATTCATCGCACCATGACTCAAACCTGGATACATGCCCCACGACCAGTTAGAGGTGGCGATCATCTCCGTCACCATCATACCAAGTGAGTCAGGGAGGCCTTGTCCGCCTACACTTTCTGGATGAGAAAGAGATGGCCAACCGCCTTCAACATATTGCTGATACGCTTCTTTGAAACCGTCGGGAGTCGTAACTACACCGTCTTTAAACTGACAACCCTGCTGGTCGCCAATACGGTTAAGAGGAGAAAGGACACGCTCAGCAAACTTTGCGCCCTCTTCTAGAATAGCCGCTACCATATCAGGCGTTGCCTCTTCAGCACCGGCTAACTTAGCGTAATGTCCATGAAAATCGAGAACCTCTTCAGTAACAAATTTGATATCGCGCAAGGGCGCTTTATATTCAGGCATGGCCTATGACCTCTTATTGTTTTATTTCATCCGTTCCAATAGGAACTGCTTATGCTAGAAAGGTTCCTCTATAAGCGCTTTTCTCTCAATAACAAAAGGTGCCAAAGTTAATGACAAAATAGACCAAGATAATACATTTACTAGTCACACAAAGAGAATCAGTAAGGCGCCAAGGCATAAAAACCTATCAATTGACCTCATCCATTCTCTGAGAATTGCTTAGAAGCGCTTAAGAAAGAATATCATCACAACGCTGCCGAAGCGCATTAGGCCAATTGCCTTCAATTCCTCCTATGACCTCCATTCGACTGGCTTCATGCCATACAGATGTATTCATAGAAATCTCGCCTCGTGCCACATTCACAAAAACAGCCTTAGTTGAACTAATAACAAACACACCCTTAATTCGATAAACGCCGTCAAGTGACGCTATAAAATGAACGATTGAATTGACCTTTTCTTCATCAAAGCAATGATCACGAGACCAACGCCAACCTAACACCTGCATCGCATCTTGCTGCTTCTGATAATATCGAGTGTCATCGTCCAGTGGTGCTTTCTGTTGCGTATGATGATGAGCGTGGGTGTGGTGCTCAGGTGACTGATGCTCCTCCTCTTTTGGAATATTTGATAGAAACGGCATGTCTTTTAAACCGATATCCAAAGAGTCAATATCAAGCGTCATAGGGTCAGAGAAAAACAGGGTTGGCTTACGTGTTGGTATAGAAAAAGACCCAAAACGAGCCTTTACTAAATCGATATCATCTTGCTGATAACGATTTACATGGCTCAGCACAATGCCATCAGCAGATTCAATTTGATCATTAAAAATGGCATGTTTTGTATAGCGTTCGTCATTTAAATTACGAGCATCTAGCACACAAAAAGCACCCGTTAACAGCAACACATCTTGATAAGCATCACCACGTAACTTCTGAATAATTTGCTTAGGATGACCAAGGCCGGACGGTTCGATGAAAATTCGATCTGGATTGTATTGGCGGATCAGTTGGTTCAATCCTTGCTGAAAGGCGGCAGACGTTGTACAACAAACGCAACCGCCCGGTACCTCGCTAATAGCGACATCTAAATCCGCATAAAAAGCACTGTCCAGCCCAATATCACCAAATTCATTAACCAGTACAGCCCAGCGTTCGTTAGGTGGTGATTGCGTCAATAACTGTCGGATTAATGTGGTTTTACCCGCGCCTAAAAAGCCCGTCACTAACGTGACTTTTATTCCTTGGAAACGCATAAGAAACCTCAAAAATTAAAACATAACAAAGACATACTACAATGCCAGCGGCATGAAAAAGCAATCTATTCTAATTCAAAATGAATACGCCAGCGTTATACTGGTCGTTGAGTCTGTCTTCTCTCTATCATCAAACACCTCACTATTGTGAGTGATACTATAAGCCGCTTTCATACTCAAATTATCCCTTAGTCTCGCCGTAATGGCAGATTCAGATTTGGACAATGTATTCTTGTTTCCTTCCACGGCAACATCACTACCCAGCATCTGCGTGAACTTTACTTCCATACTAAAATTGTATTCGTATTCCGCTTCTATATGCATAATGATGACGTCTTCCTTACCCCCAGCATCCGTACTGTTAAAGGAATAACCAGGTCCTATGTTGTAATCTAGAAAAGAGTGTTGGTCAGAAAATAATCGCCTAGAATAACCAACAGCAAGGGTATTTTGGTAGTCATAGCCACTAAAACGATCATCTGTATACGACCCAAAAATAAAAACAGACGTATTTTCATCACTCAATTTATAGTCACTTTGTGCCGATAAAAATATTTTTTGTGCCGTCGTTTCATTCTCTCCGTCATGCTTGTCTCTTTTGTATAAGGCATCAAACTCATACTTATTTTTCCATGTCCTAAAGTCTTGCTTTACTGTCGCTCTACCTTTCAAAGCCGAACTATCAGTATTGCCTGTCGTCGCAATAACGCCTAACTGCACCTCCATACTTAAGGGCTCTAAGGGCTCTCTATGCGATGAAAATTCTGCTGCATAGAGCGAAGGTATCGCAAAAACTAAACCAGCAAGCACTGCTCGTTTTAACGGTCTCATCGGAATGCATTCCTTTTATTTCGTAAAATAAATGCCATGTGACCAAAAGGAAGAAGCGAAGAACAAGGAGATGTTTAAAAATTGGAATAAGCCAAACACTTGCCTCCCTTCCTAAATGGCCTTCAGGCTGGAATACATTCTTTCATTGATGCGGCAATCTCACAGTCAAAATACTGTTAACTATATGAAAAATAGTAGATAAGAAAACAGAGAAGTCTTACATTAAATGCGCACTTTAACGTTGTTATTCACATCCTTACTCTGACGAATAAGCTCATCGCCGGCGTCACCTCTTGCAGACTTAGCCAACCGATCATAAAGCAGTACATTCACAGAAGCGGCAAGGTTCATACAACCTATCGTAGGCACAAACACCACGAAATCCGCTCGGTCTACAACTTTTTGATCTATCGTGCCGTCCTCAGGACCAAAAATATACAATGCTTTTTCAGGGTGATTAAAAGCAGGAAGTGGCGTTGCACCTTGAATCAAATCCACACAGACAATCTTAGTCTCAAGATCCACGGCATCCGCCAAACTGTCCACCCCGAGCGTTTCTATATTGGTCAGAGGGATCGATGCACTCATGTTTTTTGTGTCCGTAGACATTTTAACAGCACGATCGTAGCGTTGACCTGAATACAACACCTGATCCGCTTGGTAACATCCTGCCGCCCTCATAACCGAGCCAACATTAGCGGTATTTTTAGGGTTGATTAAACCTATAGTTACAAATTCTTTTTTCATCAAAAACTTACCACGCACACATTAAAACAGCTCAATAATATCATTATTCGCTAGTATGTATCGCTACTCTTGATACACCAGAATGTCGCATATAAGCGCCCCTTACTCGCTAAAAATAAGAAAAAAGAAACACAACAGTCATCGAATACTTTCGCTCTGCCTTCAGATGAGTACACTGATGGCAGAAAATAGACTGCGGACTTAAAAAATTAAGCAGTATTATAAAAAAACGGGTCAGTGACACTTTATTTGATTAACAAAATCATTCAGGACATTCATGAATCTTTTTAAAAAACTTGGCCTTACCTTATTGGCGGCCGCCACATTTCAAACTCAAGCCGCGTCTGTTTGGAAAGTCACTTCAGGCTCGAATACGCTTTACATTGGTGGCACTATTCACTTATTAACACCGCAAGACTACCCCTTGCCCACCGCGTATGAAAAAGCCTACCAAGCAGCAAACAAAGTCATTTTTGAAACCAATATGGAGACTCTTAGTAATCCGGCGTTTCAAAAGTACATGCAGGCTGAATTGTCTTACTCTGATGACACAACCATCGACCAAGTCATTACACCTGAGACCTACCAGTCACTCAAAATCTATTTAAGCGCACGACAAATTCCAATTATGGCCATACAGAATTTAAAACCAAGTGCATTGGCTATCTCTCTGAGTATGATTGAGCTAAAGCACTTAGGGTTTACCAGTCAAGGTGTTGATCAGTTTTATGCGCAAAAAGCACAACAAGACAACAAACCAAGAGAATGGCTTGAAGAGCCCGAAACCCAAGTGCAAATGCTCAGTAGTCTTAACAAGCAAGACGGCAATGACGTTATTAACTACACATTATCAGAAATAAAGAATATGCCTAAAACCATGAACGATCTTCGAAAAAGCTGGCGTAAAGGAGATATGGAAAGCATGGCGAATTTGGAGTTAAAAGACTTCAAAAAAGATTATCCTGAAATTTATCAGTCACTTTTAGTAGAACGAAACAATCTATGGATGCCTCAAATTGAACGCATGCTGAACGATACTAGCGTCGAGTTCATTATGGTTGGGGCTATGCACCTTGCGGGAGAGGACAGTATTTTAGAAAAACTTAAAGCCAACGGCTATCAAATTACCAACCTTTAAACAGCTCACTGCCATAAGCCACGACCAATACGGCTTTATAGATCGAGAAAGCTTACAAAAAGAGGAGTTTTGTCATCATATAAAACCTATTTGACTATTTATTGCATTTTATTCTCCCCAAACCACCTCGAATTTTTTATACTTGCCGCCGAAAAGATTTACTGACCAGATGATCAGTTACTAAACTTATCTCGGCGTATTTAATGACAAGTTCAGCCCTCAAACACATGAACTCACCATTAAATAAATTTCGTCGTCCTACTAGCAAAAGGCTGCCCCATGCTCGAGCGTTATTTCCAACTTAAAGCACACAATACTACGATACGTAACGAAGTCGTCGGAGGAGTCACTACCTTCTTGACGATGGCCTACATTATCTTCGTTAACCCATCTATTCTTGCCCAAGCAGGAATGGATCAAGGTGCGGTTTTTGTAGCAACCTGTCTTGCTGCCGCGATTGGCTGTTTGATTATGGGCTTATATGCCAACTACCCAATTGCATTAGCACCGGGGATGGGATTGAACGCCTTCTTTACCTACGGCGTTGTTCTCGGCATGGGATACTCTTGGGAACAAGCGCTGGGCGCTGTGTTTTTATCAGGTATTCTTTTCATTTTCATCAGTATCTTCCGACTTCGAGAATGGGTCATTAACGCTATCCCTTCTTCATTAAAGCTCGGCATTGCTGCTGGTATCGGTCTTTTCCTAGCGATGATTGCGCTGCAAAACTCAGGCATCATAGTGAAAAACCCAGCAACTATGGTGTCATTGGGCGATCTATCCTCCCCATCAGCTATTTATGGTTTGCTCGGTTTTTTTGTTATTTGCGCTTTGGCGTATTTAAACATCACTGGCGCGGTCATGATCGGCATACTTTTCATTACGGTATTATCGATAGCATTTGGTCAAAATGAATTTGGTGGGCTGGTTTCTATGCCACCTTCTATTATGCCAACGTTTCTAGCTATGGACATAGAGGGCGCCTTCCAAATAAGTATGTTAAGCGTAATTTTTGCGTTTTTCTTTGTCGATTTATTTGACACGTCTGGCACTCTAATTGGCGTAGGCCAACGTGGTGGATTATTAGACAAAAACGGTAAGCTACCACGCCTTAAAAAAGCCCTTCTTGCCGATTCTAGTGCGACGGTAGTGGGTGCGGCTTTAGGCACGTCCTCTACAACCAGTTACATCGAAAGTGCTTCTGGCGTCGCCGCTGGTGGACGCACAGGTTTAACCGCTGTTGTCGTTGCCTTATTATTTTTACTAAGTCTCTTCTTTGCACCACTAGCCGGCTCTATCCCTGCGTATGCAACCGCTGGTGCATTAATGTATGTGGCTGTATTGATGACAAGCAGCCTTGCTCATGTCGATTGGGATGATATTTCAGAAGCAGCACCCGTTCTAATTGCCGCTTTTACCATGCCACTGACTTACTCTATCGCCGATGGCATTGCGCTGTCTTTTATCAGCTACGCAGTGATCAAACTGCTGTCTGGTCAGGGTAAAAAAGTCAGCCTCGCTGTGTACATTTTAGCGGCCTTGTTTATTGCAAAATTCTTTATTTTTGTATAATTACTTTATTTCCCATCACTAAAGAAACGACAAAAAACAGGCCCAGAAATTATTTTCTGCGCTTGTTTTTTTATTTCTGCTTCGCGTATCTCGCCACTCACTCTTTAACACACATTTTCTTTAACACTACAGGCATTTTTCAGCTTCGCCAAAACCACGTATTACTATATGATTCGCCATCGAATTTTACCCCCAAAGTGATCAAAATATGTCTAACAATGCGCTCTATACGGATTTATCTGGCTATTACGATTTAATGTGTGCCGATATCAACTACCAAGCCCAGAGCAATAGCACGCATAGACTTCAACAGATTTTCGGAAACAGCGGACAACGGCATTTAGATTTGGCCTGCGGAACGGGACCACACATTTACTATCTTATCAAAGATGGCTATCAATGCAGCGGGCTAGACATTAACCAACCGATGCTAGACCTCGCCAAACAGCGTTGCCCTGATGCGCAATTCGAGCTAGGTAACATGTGTGATTTTGAGGTAACCAAACCTTATGATTTGATCACCTGCTTTTTATACTCAATCCATTACAGTGGCGATATACAAAACCTAAAAAATTGCATTCAAAGCGTACATAAAGCACTCAATAACGGCGGTGTTTTTTGCTTCAATTCCGTTGATAAAAACTACATAGACAATAGTTTGTTTGCAAAGCACAGCGTCATACACGAAAACAGCAAACTTTCCTTTGGGTCATCTTGGTATTATCGTGGTGAAGGAGAAAAACAAACGCTAAAACTGAGTATTGAGAAAAAAACGACAGAAGAAACTCAGCGCTGGACAGACGAGCACTCCATGGTGGCATTAAGCTTTGATGAGCTAAAAACACTATTAATACCGTATTTTGACGTTCATATTTTTGAACATGAGCACGACAAAATTACTGCTTGGGACAAGGCATCTGGTAACGCAATTTTTCTGTGTGTAAAACGATAGAAAAGGCTTAATACGCCAGCGTCATAACTAAGCCATAGCGCGATATTTCAAAATCAAAGCAATGATTTCATGGTCGCTAACCGTAGAGGAAAGAGACTCATTGATAGAACGTCTTTGTGGTAAACGTATATTAAACTTACTTTTTAACACACCAACAACTTGTGAGTCTGAATTAGGGTCAAACGCCTGACTTGCAAAAGCGCAAATCCGTTGAAGTACGAACTCTTTAGCAGTATTAATCATATATCTCCTATGATTATTAGAGAAAAACGACAAGGTTTTCCCCTTTCTTGTTTCTAAGACGAGTCTAAATAGATAGACCTAATACGCGTTAGCAAACATATTATTCAAATAAAGTATGGAAAAGACACGGTGGGCTGAGGTAAAAAACCTCAACATAACTCAGTACTTTTGGGGTAATGCGATGAACTGAATTTATAATAAAAACAGTGAAGTTCTAATATGTGCTGAATTAATCAATTTGTCTACTAAAGTTTTTCTAAACGTTAAGAATTGGTCAGATTATTCCTCGCTTAGCAAGGGTATTGTCACTTCCACCAACAATCCACCCAAGGCACTACGAGCCGCTCGAAGCGTCCCATTATGCTGACGCACAGCATGCTCAGCTATCGCTAAACCCAATCCTGTACCGCCACTGTGTCGATCACGGGCTGTAGAAACGCGGTAGAAAGGTCGAAATATAGAGTCCAATTCCTCCTCTGGCACACCATCGCCGTTGTCTTCGACACGAATGCATAACGTATTTGAGTGAGCCTCTAAAACGACCTGTATCTGATCTTTTCCATAATGAATTGCATTACGAATAATATTTTCTAAAGCACTCATCAATAGCTGAGGATGGCAGTTAAGCAATCGATCAGGCACCTCTGACACAAGTAATGTTTTGCCTACCTGTTCAGCTTCAAATTGACTGTCCGCCAACAGCGCCTCGCAAATGCTTGAAAGAGATTGAACCTCCCTATTCAAATGACTGTCCACTTGCATACTGGACAGTTCAAGTAACTTACCAATCATCTGCTCAAGCCGTTGGGCCTCAATATCAATTCGCGTTAGATCTGCACTTTCTCCCTGCTTTCTTTTTGCCAAAGCTTGGGCCATTCTCAAGCGAGTTAATGGAGAACGCAGTTCATGGGAAATATCCGATAAAAGACGCTGCTGTCTAGAAATCATCAAATTTACGGCTTCCACCATTTGATTAAAGCTTTTTCCGGCTTGGCGAAACTCTGACGTGCCTTTCTCAAGCTCTGGGTCTATTTCAAACACGCCTTGCGCGACACGCTGAGCAGCCAACTCTAAACGACGAGCAGGCTGACTTAACGCCCAAGCTAACCAAAGCAATAAAGGGGTACTTACGAACATCACAGCCAACAACAATCGAAATGGATGATCAAACAATTGCAATAAAAAGGGCGGCGGTCGATCCCATTTTGTCATGATGTAAAGAAAATAATCTTGTTTAGCCAGACGAATGGGCACTGGACCAGATAACATAGCTTTACCGTATAACCTCTGCTGAGGGTGCAAAGAATCATCAATGCTCGTTACAAAATTGCGCAATGACTTCAAAATAAAATCATGCCGGTGATTTGAGGTCTGAATATTACCCTCCAGATCTGTAATGTAGACTCGCAGTTTATTATCGCCTGAGCCTCGGCGCGGTCTTTCATCTAAACTCTCTAAAACAGGACCAATATTCTCAGCGGAAGAAAAAGCCTGTTCTACGTTGTCTCTGATTTGAAGCATTCGCTCATAATGAGCGGGTGAAATATCTTTGGTTTTACGAGGATCAAGGTGTGGTAACGTCAATACCGCCATGATCACTAAAAACATGGTAAACCAAAAAATAGCAAAGATACGGCCATACAAACTGGTGATATTTGGTAAGCGCATCAGTCGCCTTCCACCAGCAAATAACCACGTCCACGTAAGGTTTTAATTCGAGGCTTGCCATTGGGCCAATCTGGCAATTTTTTACGGAGATTAGACACATGCATATCAACCGCTCGATCAAAAGTCGCTAACCGCTTACCTAACACATCAAGGCTTAATACTTCTTTTGTTAATACACAACCTGGATGAAGTAAAAAGTAGTGCAGTAGCGCGAACTCTGTACTGGTCAAATCCAATAAATCACCATTGCAATAGGCCTCTAGTCGGCCAGGATAAAGCTTGATATCGCGATAAACCACAAAGTCGTTTTGTTGATTACCTTTGATACCTTGTGTTCTTCGCAGAATGGCGCGAATTCTGGCCAACAGTTCACGCTCGCTAAAAGGCTTTGGCAAGTAGTCATCGGCACCCAGTTCAAGACCCACCACACGATCTATCTCCTCCCCTTTTGCTGTCAGCATTAAAACAGGCACGTCCCATTTCTCACGCAGCTGCTTTAACGTCTCAAAGCCATTCAGTTTAGGCATCATCACATCCAGTAACACCAGATCCACACTGTCATCCATTGCTTCTAGACCAGACAAACCATCATACGCAGAAGAAACAACGCAATTCTCAAACGATAAAACTTCTTTAAGTAGATCACTCAATTCAACATCATCATCGATTATTAAAATATGTGGCATCAACAATTCCTAAAAAGCAGTTTAGACAAACAGAACAATGACTCTTATTTTACGTATAAATGAGAACAACAATGTGCCCTTTACGATACTTTACCTTGGCAATACGCCACTTTACTTAACTATCTCTATTCTACTCATACGCGCTGAGAACGCAGTGTTTATCAATATCCCCCTTAAATAGTATAGAAGGAAAGTAGTATGAAAATGTCAAAAAAACTGATTATAGCATCCATCGCTTTACCGTTAGCATTGAGCGCAACAGGTGTTTTTGCTTTTGGCGGCAAACATCACCAAGACCGCCAAGAAGAGTGTCGCCCAGGCCTAGACCGCGGCATGATGAAAGAACTGAATCTAACAGACAGCCAAAAAGAACAATTTAAAACGCTTCGACAAGCAAATAAAGAAGAGATGAAAGAAAGATTTAAAGGCGAACCAGAGCAACGCGGAGAATTGAGAGAAGATCGCGCTGAAAAATTAAATGATTTATTGCTTGCTGATAAGTTTGATCCTGCTAAAGCAACTGCAATTGCTCAAGAAAAATCCAATAAGCAAGTTGAGCGCCAAGTACAGATGCTTAGCAAACAACACAAAATGTTCAGTATTCTAACCCCTGAACAAAAAGAACAGTTCGTCGAATTGCAAAAAGAACATTTAGAAGAGTGCGGTGACGACATGCCACGTCATAAAGGAAAAGATCGGAAATAATCGACGCTCGTATATGGCAACAATATGCTTAACAAAAGGTGGCCACTGGTCGCCTTTTTTCTTTGTTATCAAGCTTTGCAATCATCAGCTCCGTTTCCAAATTCTGGCAACGGCTCTGTCATTACCCAATAAACCGACTATTTCGCACACTAAACCAGTCAATAAAAACAACATAATGGGTATGATGCCGGCAAATTCACCAGTCATAATTGTCACGGTCAAAGAGATCGATGAGATAACCAGACATAACACCCCCAATACAAGCAATATCGTCCGATAGGATTTTTTGTATTCGAATTCGCCATCACCAGACTCAAACATCCCCAATAGTGGCGAACAGAGTTTTCTCATTGTCTCTTTCATAAATACCTTCTTCATTTATTTGCAAAGTCGAATACGCATTTAATCTCGACACTTTTTCTAGAATACCTTTTATATCATCAAGTTAAAAATAAATAAGGATTCCAATAAAAATAATTACCAAGTTTCATTAAACTTTAGGCAATCCAAGCCGCTATCTTGAGGGAAAGAAGCAAATGCTTAACAAAAAATTTGCTGTCCATTTCCATTTATCGAATTAACGGAGAAGAAGATGAAAAACATATTACTGGCTAGCTTAGCGGCAACTGCATGCGCCTTCTCGTTCAGCGCTCAAGCTGCAACATTTACCTATATCGACTATGGATTTGGGACAATAGACCCAGATAACTCAACTTCATCTGATGATTTTTCATTTCTTTCAGGTGCATTTGAATTATCAAACGGTGCTTTTATTGCAGCTGAATCAACAGAATACGGCAACCTTGATGTGACCGCTATTGGCGCAGGCGTTTATACACCAGTGGGAAGAGCGTCTAGTTTGTTCGGAACATTACAGTTCGTTCAAGCAGATTGGGGCAACAACAATGATGAAACAGGCTATCGATTTACTGCAGGCCTACGTAGTTCGCTAGCGGATCGTTTAGAGATTGAAGGAAAAGTCAAATACGACGATGTTTATACAGAAACGGACAGCAGTTTTGCTGTAGCACTACGTTATTACGTGACAAAAAACTTCTCCATCGGCGCAAACTATGACATTGCAGAATTTAACGGTAATGATCAAAACGCTATGTTTGCTTCGCTAAGACTGGCACTTTAAACAACCAACACAAGATTGCATTGTGTATTATTGGTTTACAAAAAAGGGCTGAAGTTTTCAACTTCAGCCCTTTTTTTACTCTCTTACGGATAAGTACTTAGCACACTTTTGTCAGCCAATTGTGCTTGTCTTCTGTTTTTCCCCACTGAATGTCATTCAGTGCTTGGCGTAATCTTTGTGCGATTGGACCAGGCTCTCCAGAACCCACTTGGTATTCTTTATCATTATGAATGAAAGTACCAACTGACGTTAATACCGCAGCTGTACCAGACAATACCGCTTCCACTGCTGGCTTAGCAGCACGCTCTAGCAATTCAGCTACCGTTAAGTCACGTTCAGTGACCGTCATACCCAAATCTGCAGCAAGCGTCAAAATAGAAGAACGCGTCACACCGTGTAGGAAAGAAGTATCCAAACCTTTGGTGATAATTTCGTTGCCATCAATTAACAAGAAATTAGCCGCGCCAGTTTCTTGCACATCACCATGTGGACAAAACAAAATTTGATCCGCTTGAACCTCTTTTTTTGCTTTTGTAATTGGCCCCAACGCACTGGCGTAATTACCGCCACTTTTAACCATGCCCATATGAGGCGCACACCGCATACCGGTTTCATCCAATAGAAGACGCAAGGCTTTCGCACCGCCAGTAAAATAATCCCCTACTGGAGACAACAACACATACAACATTGACGTGGCGGTTGGTGCAGCAGCTTTACCAACGGCCGCTTCTGTACCGATATGAGTCGGACGAATATACAAAGACCCTGGTGGCTCAGGCACCTCACTGGCAAATTCAGCAACAACATCGACAATCATTTTTGATACTTTTTCTTCATCAATCGTCGGTAGAGACAATAATCGGCTACTTTGAGCTAAGCGCTTAATATTTTGGTCCATACGAAACACATGCACACTGCCATCCGCATGACGGAACGCTTTCAAACCTTCAAAGCAAGTGCTTGAATAATGTAAGACGTGAGCACCCGGATGCAACTGAATGCTGTCCGATGCGACAACACTTGCTTCACTCCATTTGTTATTTTCGAATGTTGCCAATGCCATCTTAGGCATAAACACGCTACCAAAAGCCGCCATTATTATTTCCTATATAGTTAAATGATCACAAGTAACACCAATTCTCAGCACTGGTATTATCTGGACTCTAAATTTCGCTTGTCGTCCAATTACCCAATAGTAAAACGGAAACCCGCTTGAAGAAAGCAAATCGTAAACCACAGATCAAACAGCCTGTGTATTTACAGTAATTTTCTTAATACGCACTGAAAAATAGACCAACAAAAAAGTGATGATACGAAAGAAGATACTATCTTACTTAGCAAGAAGGGCTCAATAACTTAAGAGATGAAGTTACCGGTGAGTTGCAAAAACAACCTTATCACCGCCATTATGTTTAGCTTTGTACATAGCATGATCGGCAGTCTGCACCAATTCCAATGGCTCTTTACCATTTTCTGGATAGCACGCAATTCCAATACTAGAAAATATTTGAAATGATGAACCATCAATCATAAAAACTTTTGCCAATTCAGCGCAGATCTTTTCGGCAACAATAGACACGCTTTCCGCCGTATTTGTCTTATTTAAGACAACTAAAAACTCATCTCCGCCCAAGCGCCCAACGGTATCTGATTTACGAATACAAGCAGTAAGCCTTGCAGCAATGCTCTGTAAAAGCTTGTCACCAGCAGCATGACCATAGCCATCATTAATGCCTTTAAAACCGTCAATATCAATAAACAAAACAGAAAGACCCTCTTTCTCACGTTCTGCTAACGTTAACGCCGTCTGCAAACGATCTAGAAGTAAGGTGCGGTTTGGTAAGTGAGTCAAATCGTCATGGCCAGCCGCATAAAGTAGCAACTCCTCCATACGCTTACGCTCGGTAATGTCGTGTGCGACGGCAATTCTTAATTGATGTTTTTCCGACCAGCGTGCTGACCAAAGTACATTAACGACCTCGCCATCCTTGCGCACCCAGCGATTTTCGAAACGAGGCTGTATTTGACCCGCAATAATAGTATTTACTGTGCCTAACGTTTTTTGCTTATCGTCTGCATACACAAAATTCAACATCTGCTTACCAATCACTTCACTTGGCTCATAGCCAAACATGGTTTCAAACGCAGCGCTTACAAAGACAAAATACCCAAGTCGATCCACGACACAAACCGCATCTAACATCAGCTCCATGACATCAGCTAGATCTATCGCTAGCTCATTGTTTTTCATAAAATTGTGTACCTAAAAATTCAGTGCTGTTCATCTATTGTAGAAGAAAACTAAGCCAAGTGCCGTCGAATAAGAGGTAAATATCGGTTTAGCTCAGATAAAATTTTTATGGAAGTTACGCCTGATAGCAAGATTAGCCAACATGAAGATGATTGAAAAAATAAGCAGCGCCACCCAACACGATGGCATTTAATAACACAGTCAGCCAAAACATAACCTGAAAATACCGTTTTCTCGTCTTATGGCGAAACACTTTTTGACCCAGCATTGCACCCGGCCAACCACCAAATAAGGACAAAAAATGCAGCGTCGACTCCTGAACTCGCCAACGCCCTCGTCTTGCCGCGGACTTGTCCAACCCGTAGAGACAGAAGGTGATTAGGCTTAATAAGCCATAGTTAGCAAATAAAACAAGGTAACCAATTACCACAATATTTACTCTTAAACTGAGGATCGATGGACATCATATTAACATGCTGTCTAAGAACAGTCTGTGAAGTCCATAATCCGCTTACTCAACCCCGTTCAAAATAGTGCTAAAAGTATTTCAGCCGGTGCTATCATCGTATAGTTTTGGGGCAAACGAAAAATAGAATGATGTTTCATCGACCTCACACTAAGTGCTGTTGAAAGCCTTGCTATGACAGGGCTTAAAGGATGGTTAGCACCTTAAATTTCGCATCGCTCGTATGTTACACAAACCGCTTTTGTAATGGTTACGAAAACAATTAGTACTTAATTGTGTTATCGTGTCGCTTCTGGCATACGAGTTAACAAGTATTTTTCTTCTGCTTGACCAGTTCGAGCGCTGTCTTCAGGCGCATTCTCGAAATCTCGCGTTCAATCGGTGGCCCGCCCATCTTAGACTTACTGTCCCATCGGCCGTAATAGTCTTCATCACGTTGCACCACATCATAGATCTGACCTTGGTGCACATCTTTAAAATTTGCTTTTTCGACCGTTACTGGTATGAGCTGCACTTTTTTCGCGTTTAATCGTTGTTGTGACGAAGCTAGCCTTACGTGTGGCGTAACGCCTATAAACATCGGTTTATTAATGACAATTAAAATGGTCATTCATGGCACCTACCCGCGCGGTCTGCTCCAATTACGTAACCTTGAAGCAGCGCCTACAACATCATTACTACGTCTACTTTTAGCTCAAGTATAAGTTAGAGCTAATCAAACGATACGGTACTTTTTCTATCATCATAGATAGTAATGACTCACTACCGATAACAATATTACCTGGAGATATAAATGAATTTTTTGAACAAACTAGCGTCAGCTGCTGCAGTTAGCTCACTAGTGCTTGGCTCCTCTTTTGTCCAAGCAGACTCAAAAGAACCTATTGTAATTCCTACCCATAACTGGACCAGCCAAATCACGATGGCGTACGTTATTGGCGGTATTTTTGAAAGCGTTGGCGATAATGTTTCTTATGTTCCTGCTGATAGCCAAGCGGTTTATGAATCAATTCGTAACGGTGACGTCACCATTTCTCACGAAGTATGGCAGTCTACTTTCGGTAAATCATTCAACAACGCGTTAGACGCTGGTGGCATCATTGATGTAGGCAAGCACGCTGCTGCGACTCAAGAAGAGTGGTGGTACCCAGCCTATGTGGGCGATCTGTGCCCAGGTCTACCCTCTTGGAAAGCACTAAACGATTGTGCTGAACTGTTTGCCACAGCCGGTAGTGGCGGAAAAGGTCGCTATCTTGATGGCCCTATGGACTGGCATGGCCAAGAAACACTAGATCGTATCGAAGCACTTGATATGAACTTTACTGCTAAGTTTGCCGGGTCTTCTGGTGCACTTTGGGCTGAGCTAGAGTCTGCGGCTAAAGATAATCGCGCCGTCGTGGTATTTAACTGGTCACCTAACTTCACCGATGCCGGTGATGGTGGCAGTTTCGTTGAATTCCCAGCGTATACGGATGGCTGTAAGAAAGCAGATGGCGGTGATGGCAAGTGTGGCTCTCCACCAGCAGGCTGGTTGAAGAAGGCCGCTCATTATCAAATGCCTAAAAAATGGCCAACCGCTTACAAGATTTTTAATAACGTTTCATTCACTAAAACAGATATCGGCAACATGGCGGCATTGGTCGACATCGATGGTTTAAGCCATGAAGAAGCCGCTACCAAATGGCTGGCTGACAACGAAGCCACTTGGAAAAGCTGGCTATAAGGCAAACTACCTAACCTGAATGCACTGCATTCAGGTTAGGTCTTTAGTGCGATATTCAACACAAAAAAAACAGAGGCCTTGATGCTATCTTTAGCCAAGGTCTCTATTTATTGGGTGTGTTTTTGTGAGTGACAATAGAGTAGACAATTAATAACGCAATCTAATGTATTGCGCTTGTCAGTCCGACAGCCCCATTAATACAGTGCCAACAAACACCTCGTTTTAGCACCTCCTTTTTTATAGAGATTTAATTATGTCAACAACCGTTCAGCCCGTTATTAAGTGCGAGTCTGTCTATAAGATTTTTGGCGAAAACGCTGGGAAAGTTTTGAAAAAGTCGGGCGGAAAAGTAGATGCCGAATCCTTACTTGAAGCAGGCTGTGTCATTGGCGTTAACAATGCCTCTTTTGAAGTTCACAAAGGTGAAATGCTTGTTGTAATGGGTTTATCAGGCTCTGGGAAATCAACCCTTTTGCGCTGTATTTCACGGCTAATCGAGACCACGGCGGGCGATATTTTTATTGATGGCGAAGACCTGCTTGCAATGAATGAAAAAGAACTCATCAATATTCGTCGTAACAAAATGGGCATGGTATTCCAAAGTTTTGCCCTCTTACCTCACAAGACAGTGCTAGAAAACATTGCATTGCCATTACAAGTAAAAGGCATTAGTACCAAGGACAGCATGGAGCGAGCCATGACCATGGTAAATTTAGTAGAACTAACAGGTTGCGAAAATAGCTTCCCGCGCCAGCTCTCTGGTGGTCAACAACAACGTGTAGGCATTGCTCGTTCTTTAGCGGTTGAACCTGACATTTGGTTCCTCGATGAACCATTCTCAGCCCTAGACCCTTTGATTCGTAGGGAAATGCAAGACGAGTTCCTACGCTTACAAAGTGTGTTACATAAAACTATATTATTCGTTACCCACGACTTTGATGAAGCCCTTCGCCTTGCCGACCGCATCGCCATTATGAAAGACGGTATCATTGAACAAATTGATACCCCTGCCAACATCGTACTCAACCCAGCCACGGAATACATAGCCAAATTTACTCGTGGCGTGCCTCGCGCACGGGTTCTCTCATGCAAAACCGTCATGGCACAATATGACGCCAATGCAGACATGAGTGACATCAGAGTTTCTCAAAATGCCATTATCGAAACCATTGCAGAACGCGTGCTAAGCGAGCAAAAAACCGTCGCTGTTACAGATGAGCAAGGTGAGATTGTGGGTGTTTTAAACAGTAAAATCATAATACAGGTCTTGTTTGGCGAAGCTAACGACATACCCGTTAATGACACCGCCGTGAGCCAAGCCTAATGCAGTATTTTACGCAACATAAATGGCTCCAGTTTATTGCCTTATTAGCGGTATTCTTTGCCCTTGTCATGGCTATCGACCCAACCACAGGTGGCAATCTATGGCGGCTGCAAGAGAACCTATTTTGGCTTTTACCTGACGCTGTAAACGACAGTCTTAAGTATCTTATCAACGACTTTTGGGTCGTGGATATTTACGATGCTGAGTTAGATCTCACCGAAGAATCAACCATGATGAAAGAGTTCACTCGTACCTTGTCTGGGGTGGTTCTTTTTTGCATTAATTTAATTCGAGAACTTCTGCTAGGTGGCGTTAAAACCGTAGTCGCCTTTACTAGCTGGGACTTTGTGAGCGAAAACGAATGGGCTCGAATCCCTGCACTACCCTGGACAGCCTTTGCAGCCGGTGCATTTTTAATTGGCCATTACCTAGGTGGACGTAATCTGTCTATTTTAGCCGGCACCAGCATCATTTACATTGCAGTATTTGGTCAATGGACACCCGCGATGCAAACCTTATCGTTTGTTTTAGTGGCTGTGCCTTTATCGGTTTTTTTGGGGTTAGTGTTAGGCATCTGCGCCTATAAGAGCAAAACTTTTGAATCCATCTTAGCGCCATTGTTAAACGTCGCTCAGTCCATGCCTCACTTTTCTTATTTAATTCCGGTGGTGGTATTTTTTGGCATTGGTGATCATGCAGGCGCTATATCAACGGTTATTTTTGCCACACCACCAATGATCCGCTTAACCATTTTAGGCCTCAAAAAAGTCTCTCCAGAGGTTTTAGAGGCTGGCATGATGAGTGGCTGTAGCCCGCGCCAACTCATGTTTAAAGTGCTCATTCCTACCGCACGCCATGACATTTTGATTGGGGTTAACCAGGTCATCATGCAGTGTTTGGCGATGGCGGTTATTGCCTCTTTTATTGGGGCAAGGGGTTTGGGTTACGACTTACTGGTGTCATTAAACACGCTTAATATAGGCGAAGCCCTCGAACTCGGGGTGTCTATTGTATTAATCGCTGTGGTTTTGGATAAACTGTCCCTCGCTTGGGCCAACAAGCAAGCCGACTACTTTGCTGACTTGCCATTCCACTTGCATCACAAGTACTCATTAGCCTTTTTAGGCATCCTGGTCTTCACTTCTGTTATTGCCTATGTTGCGTCTGTGCTTTTCCCTGATAAGTCAAACTACCTCTACGTCATAGCCGAATCACAAGGATTCACTACCAAAGACTTTTGGGACCTCATCGTTGACTGGATCATCACCAATTCATACCAGAGCGTACAAAGCTTCAACTTCTTCATGATTACCTCAATTTTGATGCCCATGAAAGAGGCTTATCTAGCGATGCCCGTTGCGGCAACCCTGTTCCTAGTGGCAGGGATAGGCTTCATTATTGGTGGCCTGCGCTCAGCCATTATTGTGACCGCCTTCATTGCCTTTATTGCATTAACGCCATGGTGGGATCGTGCCCTTATTACCGCCTATATGGTCACCTTCGCCGTCATCATTTCGGTGATTATTGGTTGCACTGTGGGCGTTTTGTGCTCACGAAACCAGCGAGCCACTAAAGTAATGTTATTGATCTGTGATACCTTCCAAACATTCCCCTCTTTCGTCTACCTAATTCCAGTGATCATGCTGTTTGGTGTGAGTGATTTGTCAGTACTGATCGCCGTGATCGTATACGCCACCATCCCTGCTACACGTTACACAGTAGAAGGTTTGAGAAACGTCCCTCAATCATTGCAAGAAGCAGGCTCTATGTCAGGGGTTAACCGCATGCAGCGGTTATTTCATATTGAACTCCCACTAGCGTTTCCACACATTCTATTGGGCATAAACCAAACCGTCATTTTCTCTTTGTTTATGGTCATTATCGGCGCCTTTATCGGTACCGACGACCTAGGTCAGCTTATCATGCAATCTTTGTCGCAAGCCAATGGAATGGGGCAAGGTATTGTGCTTGGCTTATGCGTTGCCTTTATTGGCTTGGCAGCAGATCACCTGATCCATACTTGGGCGCAGCAACGTAAAAAAGCGTTAGGAATCGCTTAGCAAACGATGGGCAACTGCACAGTAAAGAACGAATGAAGAGATAAAAAAAGAGGCCCCACTGAAGTGGCCTCTTTTTTGTATTGAAATATATTTACGTTACTTTGATACGGCTAATAACTCATCTCTAATCAATAATAACAAGAAGGTTTCTCGATCGATCGACATGCCTTTTTTATCACTACTCTTGATCGTATCTAGATTATGCTTAATTGCATTGTGGACATTAATCCACACGGCTTTCATACCGTTTTTGACTTCATAATCTTCAAGACTCGTCTCACCTAATTCTTCATCAATCTCACAGGTGTAGCAGTAAGACTTCATCTGCATGACGTCAAAACCGTCCTTGTACCAAGGCCGAAACTCTTCATACAAACCGAATGCCTCGACATTGCGAATATTCTGCGCGCCTGTCTCTTCCGTTAACTCGCGGATCAAGCCTTCCACCTGATTCTCACCTTCATCAATCCCCCCGCCCGGCAAGGTGTAATCATCGTAACGCTGGGTATACAGCATCAAAATATCCTCGTCTTTTAAAATAATCCCACGGGCGGCAAGACGTAAAAAAGAAGATTGATCGAGGGAGTTTAAACTTGGATGGATAGACGACTTTAACAAACGCATAAATTGGGGCACTTCGTGAATTTAGATGGGCTGGATAATAACGACTGGGCAGCTGTAGTTAAAGGGATTCCATTCAAACGCTTTGGATTACCGACCTTTATTCCGCCCCGCTGGGCGAGGGCTTAGTCCCTTCCCCTTTTGTCTTCCAAGGGGAAGGTTAGGATGGGGTTGTTCTTTGGAACTTCAAGTATATTTGTTACTTCTCAATGACTTTGAACTGCAAGTTTATTCCGCCCCGCTGGGCGTGTAACTTTTTGCTAGCGCCCAAAAAGTAACCAAAAATTCGCTTTAAGATATTTAATGCCTGATTTTTTTCATCGTAAAATAGCTTTACCGACGCTCATTATATTGTAAGGCATAGATTGGTCTTGCTGGTAGAGAGAGTCCTTCCGTTAATGATCCTGAAACTCCATAGAGTCGCGCAATCGGGATTGCGTCGAAGGGGCTTTAACGCTGAGCTCAGTTGCAAAAATATCTAGCTCTATAAATTGCGAAGCAAAGTTCGTGACAGTTATTTTTGTCAATTGAAGCGATTTGTTATACCACTTGTTTGAAGACTGTTTTCAAATAAATGGTGTAAGCGATTTATATATTTCCACATTATCGATTTTGTTTTCCTGTAGAAATTCGTTCATCTCTGAAACCAATTTATCTTGGTCTTTTCCGGGACCAATAAAAACACCTTCAATACATGATTTAGGTAACACCATCTCAATATATGGAATATCCATTTCATCCCGTTTTCGATAGAGAACTGGAGTATTATCAGTTTTATTTAGAGAGATAACAGATCTGTGTTCTTGTTCGGCATAAAATGCATGATGCTTTATTGATGTTGCCTCATAAACTAAAGAACTTATAAACCAATCTTTATGGGTACCTAGATAGTACTCATCATATAAAAATAGTAACGAATCAAATTGCGCTGATAAATTAATATCCTTATAAGTTTCAGGGTAACTACATGATTGAACGGAGTTTTGTCTAAATGAACCTTCACAGGTTAAGGCTAATGTAACTAAACTCATATTAAAAATCACTGCGCAATTACCGTATGTTCTCCACATTGTTAGCTCGTCCCCTGCTAAACAAAGAGATGAAACGAATATATCCAAATCATCCAAGCTATTCATAGTTTCATTTTTTAAAGCATTTTTTTCTGCGTTAGATAAGTTTTTTGTATCAGAGATACTATCAACAAGAATTTCTATACCTTTCGAAACTTCAGAATAATCATTTAAATACTTATAATGAGTTGCCCACAACCTTCCAGTCTTTAAAATGTTTTTTACTGCATTTAAGTCTGTATACTGATATATATGCATATAATCATGACCTTTGTTCCTTTGTGGAAATTTAGTGGTATAACATTTTATTAATGCGCATGCGCATTTAGACAATCTCAAAAGCGCATCAAAAGCTTGATAAATAATTGAATAACAATAGCTTTATCAAGCCATACACTATTCTTTAACTGGAAAAACGAGCGTGCGTATTATTTCATTTATCCATGGCGAATAATTTCCGCCCTGAATGCTCTTATTCATTGATACTAAGAGACTTTTTTACTTTCTGCCAGTACAAAACGCTTTAGACATTTTAGTCGCCCTGAAGGACGACCGACCCTAGATCATGAAAGCTTCGCTTTCTCCGGCAGATTACGGTCGTACCTCCCTCATCGCGCCCTACGCTTAGCTACGAGAAAGTCAGTTCGACGCGACGAAGTTGCGCGACTTTATGGAGTTTCAGGGTCATTAACGGAAAGACTTTCTTGAACAGAAAAACCAATCTATGCCTTACGATAAAAATCGTCTTGCTAAACCAGTATTAAACAACATGAATGAGACGTTTGGGCGAAGGCTCGATAAGAGAGCAACCCCATCCTAACCTTCCCCTTGGAAGACATAAGGGGAGGGAACAAAGAACAACCCCATCTTCCGTCTTCCTCTTGAAGAAAGGAGAAAAACTTAGGCACAAAAAAGAGGCCGAAGCCTCTTTCTTGTCGATCTTAAAAAGATCTAGGATTTATCGCCGGAAATCCGGCTCCCCACCGCTGTGGTTTGGTTTTTGTATTTCGCGTTATCACGTTTGTTGTAAGGACGATCCGCGGAGCCTGACATGGTTTCGAAGTTAATCGCGCCGATGGTCATACCTGGACTTAGGGCGATGGGCAGTTTGCCGCCGTTGAGGAATTCTAAGACGATGCCGCCGCTCCAACCGGGGTCAATGCGATGTGCCGTTACATGAACCATTAAACCAAGGCGCGCTAAAGAAGAACGGCCGTCGAGCCAGCCGACGAGGTAATCAGGCAAGGTGACGGACTCTTTTGTCACGCCGAGCACTAATTCGCCCGGATGGATGAAGAATGGCTTGCCGTCGTCGACGATAATTTCTTCGCTCATCACGGATTCAATCACTTTGCTTAAGTCGGCTTTAGAGCTGCTTAAATCAAGATACGGCGCTGGGTGACCTTGAAAGACGCGAAACGAATTCCCTAATCGCAAGTCAACAGACACACCGCTGATCACGCTGTTATCAGGGCGAGGTTCAATTACGATAGAACCCTCGTCTAGGGCTTTTATAATATCTCGGTCACACAAACGCATTATTTTTCCTTAGTCGTCACTCATGCCAATGGTCGGCATGGTGAATTGATCGTTTTGATTGGATGCAAGGGTAGCACCAAGCTTGCGCGCAATCGACTGATAAATAGCGGCGGTGTCACTTTCTGGCGCGCTCACTACAATGGGTTTACCTGCATCACTTTGCTCGCGGATCGCTAAGCTTAATGGCAGTTTACCCAACACATTGACGTTATATTCTTTGGCAAGGCTGGCGCCGCCTTCATCGCCAAAGATAGCTTCGTGATGCCCACAGTTCGAACAAATATGCGTCGACATGTTTTCGACCACGCCCAACACAGGGATCTTCACTTTATTGAACATTTCAATGCCACGACGCGCATCAAGCAAGGCAATATCTTGTGGCGTAGTAACAATAACTGAACCCGCTACTGGCACTTTTTGCGCCAAGGTAAGCTGAATGTCGCCCGTACCCGGTGGCATGTCGATGAACAAATAATCCAAATCATCCCAATCGGTTTGCGTCAAAATTTGCATCAAGGCGCCGGTTACCATTGGGCCACGCCAAGCAACTGGGGTGTCTTTGGTGGTTAGAAAGGCCATCGACATCACTTGAACGCCATAGGCCATTGGGGGCGTGAAGAATTTGTCTTCGCGAACCTGCGGGCGAGTGCCTTCGGCAAAGCCCATCATCATGCCTTGGCTTGGCCCGTAAATGTCAGCGTCGAGTATCCCCACGCGAGCACCCTCTTTTGCCATGGCCAAAGCAAGGTTGACGGTGGTGGTCGATTTGCCCACACCGCCTTTGCCAGAGGCAACCGCGATGATGTTCTTCACACCTTTTAATCCTGCAATATTGCCTTGCGTCGCGTGACTTTCGATCTTGTGTTCAATGTCTAGCACCACGTCTCGGCTTTCACTTAGTTGACTTTTAATGCGGGCTTCAAGAGACGCTTGCTCTTTATGAGCGGGGTAACCCAAGCTCAATGTAATGTGCAGACGCTTTTCGTCACTGATTAGAGTCCAAACAGCACCATAAGGTTGACCGCAGTTATCATCGATCAGCGTTTCTAATGTTGCCTGTAGTTGGGCGTCAGTTTGCATTCGGTGCTCCTAGTGAGGCCGTGATAAGAATAATTTTATATTATGTGCCAAGTGTGGGGGCAAATTGCGGAAAAGCAAGCCTAACCCTTGCACACTTGTGGCTGGGTCTTATAATTACGCACTCTACATACTATCTGTGTTTTAGGCTTTTTAATTGTTCGTCATCCGTCCCTAATTCTTGGTAGAATATCCGACCTTTTTTAATCCAGCAGGCTTATCAAAAATGGCACAAACGCAACGCAAAATTTTAGTCACCAGCGCCCTTCCTTATGCTAATGGTTCTATCCATTTAGGGCACATGCTGGAACACATCCAAACAGATATCTGGGTGCGTTTTCAAAAAATGCGCGGTCATCTTTGTACAGCAGTTTGTGCGGACGATGCCCATGGCACCGCCATTATGATTAAAGCCGCTCAACTCGGCATCACTTCAGAAGAATTAATTGAAGGCGTTCGCCAAGAGCACATGGCTGACTTTAACGATTTCTTGATTGGTTACGACAACTACCATACAACGCATTCTGACGAAAACCGTGAAATTTCAAGCCATATTTATAAGCAGTTACGTGATAACGGCAAAATTGCTGTTCGTTCTATCGTGCAAGCATACGACCCCGAGAAAGAAATGTTCCTTGCGGATCGTTTCATCAAGGGAACGTGCCCTAAGTGCAAAGCGGAAGACCAATACGGCGACAACTGTGAAGTGTGTTCTGCGACTTACACGCCAATGGAAATGATCAATCCGGTTTCTGTGTATTCTGGTGCGACGCCTGTTGAAAAAGAATCGGAACACTATTTCTTCAAGCTTCCAGACTTCCAAGATTTCCTAACCACTTGGACTCGCAGTGGCACCTTGCAAGAGCAAGTCGCTAACAAGCTATCCGAATGGCTTGATTCAGGCTTAAAAGAATGGGATATCAGCCGTGATGCGCCTTACTTTGGTTTTGAAATTCCAGATGCGCCGGGGAAATATTTCTATGTTTGGCTAGACGCACCGATTGGTTACATGGCGAGCTTCCAGAATTTATGTGATCGTACCGAAGGTTTGAATTTTGACGATTACTGGGCACAAGATTCTGATGCGGAGCTTTATCATTTTATTGGCAAAGACATTATCAATTTCCATGCCTTGTTCTGGCCTGCGATGCTGGATTGTGCAGGCTATCGCACACCAACTAAGGTTAATGCGCACGGCTATGTCACGGTAGACAATAAAAAAATGTCCAAGTCCCGTGGTACTTTTATTAAGGCTCGCACTTACTTGAACCATTTAGACCCACAATATTTACGCTACTACTTTGCGGCAAAACTGAATGCCAGTATTGATGATATCGATTTGAATTTGCAAGATTTCATCCAGCGCGTGAATTCAGACGTCGTTGGTAAAGTGGTCAACATCGCCAGCCGAACAGCCAGTTTCATTGGCAAAAAGTTCGATGGTCAATTAGCAAGCGAGATCAGCGAACCTGAGATGATCCAGTCTTTTATCGATGCCGGCGAAACGATTGCTCAGCATTATGAAAGCCGTGAATACGGTAAAGCCATTCGTGAGATAATGCGCCTTGCCGATGTGGCCAATACTTACATTGCCGATCAAGCACCTTGGGTCTTGGCTAAAGACGAAGCAACGCTGCCGAAGGTTCAAGAAGTGTGTACCGTGGCGCTGAACTTGTTCAGTATCTTAGCGACTTATCTGAAACCTGTGATGCCAAACATGATCGCCGATGCCGAAGCTTTCCTTGGCAAAGAGCTAACATGGGACAACCGCAGCGAATTGCTATTTGGTAACAAAGTTAATGCGTTTAAACCTTTGATGGGTCGTATTGATCAGAAGCAAATTGATGCCATGATCGAAGAAGGCAAAGCAGAAGCCTTGATCGAAGCCGCGGCAAAAGAAGCCGCAGAGCCTTCAGATCAAACAGTACCGCAAGAAGCAACAGAGTTGAGCAAAGAGCCGATAGAAGCGGAAATTAATTTCGATGACTTTGCTAAAGTGGATTTGCGTATCGCGCTAATCACCAAAGCAGAACACGTTGAAAAAGCCAATAAGTTGCTAAAATTGACGCTCGATATCGGTGGTGAAACTCGTACGGTTTTCTCTGGTATTAAGTCTGCTTACAAGCCAGAAGATTTAGAAGGCAAATACACCGTCATGGTGGCCAACCTTGCGCCACGTAAAATGAAGTTTGGCCTGTCAGAAGGCATGGTATTAGCCGCAGGTCCTGGCGGTGAAGATATTTATCTTCTAGAACCTCATAGTGGTGCTAAGCCTGGCCAACGCGTTATGTAAAAGCGTTTGCGTCATGTAAGTAACATGGCCCTTGTGGCAACGATAGTAACGCTCACCTTAGTGAATGAGAAAGAACATTAATAAGGTGAGTGTTAGCATTTTTAGACAATCATAAACCAAACTTATATAAGCATAACTTATTATCTATATACTAAATCAGACTAAATACACAAGAGTTTTAGTCTTGTTAGTTATAAGCAGATTGGTATAGTTACGCTCGAAGATACTTTTTATCAAAAGCATCTAAAATCAACGAATTCACTACACACTTTTTTGGACGTGAGATGACTGAATATCTCCTGATACTGGTCAGTACCATTCTGGTTAATAACTTTGTATTGGTACAGTTTTTGGGCCTTTGCCCTTTTATGGGCGTGTCTGGGAAACTGGAAACTTCCATTGGCATGGCCATGGCGACGACCTTTGTTTTAACTCTGTCGAGCCTGTGTAGTTACCTGACTTACACCTATATACTTCAGCCGTTTGGCCTTGAGTATTTGCAAACCATTTCCTTTATTTTGGTGATTGCTGTCGTTGTGCAGTTCACTGAAATGGTCGTCCGTAAAACCAGCCCTCTTCTTTATCGTGTACTCGGTATTTTTTTACCGCTTATCACCACTAACTGCGCGGTGTTAGGTGTCGCATTACAAAACATCAGTAAGCAAAACGGATTTGTAGAATCCATTCTTTACGGCTTTGGCGCGGCGGTAGGTTTCTCATTTGTCCTGATTCTATTTTCCGCCATGCGCGAACGCATTAACGTCGCTGACGTACCAACGGTATTTAAAGGTTCTGCTATCGGTATGATTACCGCGGGACTCATGGCTCTGGCCTTCATGGGCTTTACCGCCCTAGTGCAGATTTAGGAGCCGATATGTTGACTGTTTTACTCGCTATTGGAATCTTGGTGCTTTTGTCGCTTGTTTTCGGCGCTATTCTTGGCTACGCCAATGTACGTTTTCATGTGGAAGGCGACCCAATAATTGACCAAATTGACGCGATTCTCCCACAAACCCAGTGTGGTCAATGTGGCCATCCAGGTTGTCGTCCGTACGCAGAAGCCATCTCCAACGGTGAAGCCATCAACCATTGCCCTCCCGGTGGACAAGCAACGATTCAAGCGTTAGCGGATTTACTCGATGTAGAAGCCATTCCATTAGACGGTGACCACGGCACAGAAAGCGCAAAACGTGTCGCAGTGATTCGCGAAGACGAATGCATAGGTTGCACAAAATGCATTCAGGCTTGCCCTGTCGATGCTATTTTAGGCGCTGCAAAACAAATGCACACCGTGATTGCCGATGAGTGCACAGGTTGCGATCTTTGTGTTGAACCTTGTCCAGTAGATTGTATCGATATGGTAGAAGTTGGCGTGACAGCGAAAACGTGGGCGTGGAACAAACCGCAAGGCATCGCGGAAACCTCGTTGAATATTATTGCCACCGACCGCACAGCGGAGGTTGTTCACTAATGCAAACGGCTAACATTTTTTCTTTTCACGGCGGCATTCATCCAGCTGAAAATAAAGCGCAATCATTACAGCTACCATTGGGCCGACCTAATTTACCAAGCGAGCTTATATTGCCGCTTGGACAACACATAGGGCAAAGTTCTCGTCCGCTTGTGGCAATTGGCGACCACGTGTTAAAAGGCGAGACCATCGCCATCAACAATGGCTTTTTGAGCAGTTTTTTACACGCGCCAACGTCAGGCAGCATCACGGCCATTGAAGAACGACTTATTGCACACCCTTCTGGATTAAGTGACCTTTGCATCATTTTGTCACCCGATGGAAAAGAAGAATGGACTGCACTTGAACCATTAATCCAGTGGCAAACAAACAGCAAAACCGACGTGTTAGCCTACTTAGCAAAAATGGGCATTGTCGGCATGGGTGGCGCAGGCTTCCCGACGCAGGTAAAGCTGCAAGGCGCGCACAAGAATCCACTGACGCATTTCATAATCAATGCAGCAGAGTGTGAACCTTACATTACCGCGGATGACATGTTAATTCGTGAGAAAACTCTAGAATTAATTTTAGGCATCGAAATACTTCAACACCTCGTAGAAGCGGATCAAGTTGTCATTGGCATTGAAGACAATAAACCCACTGCGATTTCGGCTTTAAAATCATTACTTGAAGAGCGTAACAGCGACATCCAATTGGCGGTGGTACCGACTAAATACCCTTCCGGCGGTGAAAAACAGCTCATTCAATTGCTCACGGGCGAAGAGGTTCCAAGCGGCCAATATCCAGCCGACATTGGCGTACTTTGTCAAAACGTTGGGACTTGTGTCGCCGTTCACGATTCGGTTTATCTTGGCAAACCTCTTATATCGCGCTTTACCACCTTGACGGGTGATGCACTTAAAGCGCCGCAAAACGTAGAAGTTTTGTTGGGAACACCCGTCGCGCATTTACTGGATTACGCCGAATCAAAACAAGACAAACTACACAGATTGGTTATGGGTGGCCCAATGATGGGCTACACACTAGATTCTGCTGCGGTTCCTATTGTTAAAACCAGTAACTGTATTTTGGCGGCGACCAAAAAAGAACTGCCTGCACCCGCGCCAGAACAAGCCTGTATTCGCTGCGGAATGTGCGAACAAGCCTGCCCAGCCAGTTTGTTGCCTCAGCAGTTACTTTGGTTCAGCAAAAGCCAAGAGCACGAAAAAGCCGAGCATCACAACTTGTTCGATTGCATCGAATGCGGTGCCTGTTCTTATGTTTGCCCAAGCAGTATTCCTTTGGTGCAATATTACCGCCACTCTAAAAGCAGCATTCGCGAAGCCCGTGAATCCAACGTGAAAGCCGACCTAGCGAAGCAGCGTTTTGAAGCACGTAAAGCTCGTCAAGACGCCGAAACCGCTGAGAAAGAAGCGAAACGCCTTGCTCGTCAAAAAGCCACGTCAAGCAAACCCACTGGTGAGAAAAAAGCTGCTCCAACGAAAGTTGTGCCAGCTACTGCGCCAATCAGCGATGATACGAAAAAGCTAAAAGTGGACGTTGCTATTGGCAAATCCAAGCTTAAAAAACTGCAAAAGCAATTGCTTGAAGCGCAAGAGAGCGAACATCTTGAAGAAGTAAATACGCTACAACTGCAATTCACAGAGCAAGAAAAGATCCTTGTTTCGTTAGAAGAGCAATTAGCAAAAACCGCAGCGCCTATTGCCGCGCCAGCAACCACTACGGAAAAAACACCGCTTAGCGACGAATTGAAAAAAGCGAAAATTGATGCAGCCATGGCCAAAGCGGCGATTAAAAAAGTCGAGAAGGCACTCAAAAAAGCAGAAGAGATCAACGCACCAGAGATAGACGCAATACGCCAGCAATTAAAAGAAGCGCAGCAACGTGCCGATGAGCTGGAAAAAGCCTTAGCCAACCCTGCAAGCGCTGCACCTAAAGCGGAAAAAGCAACGCCGCTTTCCAGTTCAAACATAGACGCCGATGCGGCCAAAAAACGTAAAATTGATCTCGCCATTGCCAAAGCGGGCATCAAAAAAGCCGAAAAGAACATTGCCCTATTAAAAGAACAAGGCAAAGACGAGACAGAAATCAGCGCATCAGAATGGCCTCAAAAACTGATCGTGGCGCAAGAAAAACTCACCAAACTTGAGTCAGAAAATATTCCATCTGATGCGGACAGTAATGACTCGAACGTCGAGAAAAAAAGCACGCAAATTTCGACCGCTGAATCGGATTTAGCCGTAAAGGTCAAAAAGCAAAAAATCGCAGCAGCATTGGCAAAAGCGCAAATTAATAAATTAACCAAACGCTTGGAAAACACGCCTGAAGACGCGGACAGTATCCAACAAGAAATAGCAGCAACGCGTCAAAAACAGCACGACGCCGAAGCCTTGTTAGCGCAACTCACCCATTCGCAAGATAATACGCAAGAGAATCGTTAGATGGCATTATTGAGGATTACTTCACCCCACACTCAACGTGGAGGACATCGCACATCTTGGGTGATGCAGATGGTTATTTTAGCGACCATTCCTGGCATTGTCGTACAATCTTGGCTATTTGGCTGGGGCACGCTAATTAACCTTGTGATTGCGTGCATCACCGCATTATTGAGTGAAGCGGCGATTTTAGCTATTCGCCGTCGCTCTGTGGGCTTTTTCTTAAAAGATTACAGCGCGCTGTTAACCGCTGTGCTACTAGGAGTCGCGCTGCCACCAAGTGTACCTTGGTGGGTAACAGTAACCGCGGTTAGTTTCGCCATCATCTTTGCCAAGCAATTATACGGTGGTTTGGGAAATAACCCATTCAACCCAGCTATGGTTGGCTATGCCATTGTGCTGGTGTCTTTTCCCGTCCCCATGAGCCAATGGCTCGGCGCACAAGACATTGTCGCTTCGGGCAATACACTGTCTTTCTTACAAAGCTTACACGCTATTTTTAATCATCTTCCAACGATCGACGCCTATACCATGGCGACCCCGTTAGACGGTTTTAAACACAAAGATTTATTAGACAGCCAAACCGCATTTAGTACCATTCCAGCATTGCAAGCGGCCAGTATCAATAGCTGGTTATGGGTGAACCTTGCCTACTTATTCGGTGGTTTGGCTTTGCTTTGGTTGCGTATTATTACTTGGCACACTCCGGTGGCGCTGCTCAGCGCACTGTTTATTATGGCTGGCGTCTTTCATATCTTTGACCTAAGTAATACAGCAACACCTCTGTTCCATCTCACCACGGGTGCGGCCATGTTTGGGGCTTTCTTTATTGCCACCGATCCCGTGTCTTCTTGCACCAGTAACCGTGGCAAGCTGATATATGGCGCCGGTATTGGTATTTTGATTTACATTATTCGCTCTTGGGGTGGTTATCCTGACGGCGTGGCTTTTGGTGTTTTGCTAATGAATTTTGCCGCTCCTCTGATTGATTACTACACTCAACCCAGAACTTACGGCCATAAAAAAGCCAAAACGGGTCTTAAAATAGGGGAAGATAACTAATGGAATTATTTGCCTCCATTCGCCGTAACAGTCTTGGCTTGGGCATTTTTGCTGTCTTAACCGCTGGCCTAATTGCGATAACCCACCAGCTAACGGATCACACTATTAAAGACAATATTTTGAGTGCTCAAATCTCGGCATTCAATGAAATACTGCCTGCAGATTTATACGATAACGATTTAACCAAAGACATTGCCCTACTACCTGTCAATCCGCTATTGGGCAGTCAAGAAGGCATCAAAATACACATTGCTCGAAAAAACGGTGACGTGACGGGGATCATTTTCGAGACCGTTGCTCCGCGTGGTTACAACGGTAATTTAAACATGCTGGTCGCCATTGATAAAAACGGCGTTGTCACTGGAAGCCGAGTAATAAGCCACAAAGAAACGCCTGGGCTTGGTGATAAAGTCGACCTTAAAAAGTCCAAGTGGATCTTAAGCTTTGCTGATAAATCCTTAACCAATCCAACATTAAAAGGCTGGGGCGTGAAAAAAGACGGCGGTAGTTTTGACCAATTCACAGGCGCAACCATCACGCCTCGTGCTGTCGTTCGCGCAGTGAAGAACACACTAATTTATTTTGAACAAAACAAAGATGCGCTGTTAGCGCGTTAGGATAACTCAATGAAAGTAAGCGCCGAAATAGCCACAGATGAATCTGTTCCCGAGAGCAAACCTAGCGCCAATTACGCGGAAATCATCTATAACGGTATCTGGAAAAACAACCCTGCATTGGTTCAACTACTTGGTTTGTGCCCTATGCTCGCCGTTACTAGCACCGTGGTTAACGCATTAGGCCTAGGGCTTGCGACGCTGGTCGTATTGGTAGGCTCAAACATTGCCGTTTCTTTAATCAGAAACTATGTGGCGGATGCGGTGCGACTGCCTGCTTTTGTGATGATTATCGCGTCTTTCACCACGTGTATAGAACTCATCATGCAAGCCTATACCTATGAGCTTTATCAAATTCTAGGTATCTTCATTCCTCTCATTGTTACCAACTGTGCAATTCTAGGACGCGCTGACGCCTTTGCTAGTCGTAATCCTGTGTTACCTTCGGCATTAGACGGCTTTATGATGGGGCTAGGCTTCATGGTGATCCTAGTGACATTGGGTGCTATGCGCGAGCTGATCGGTCAAGGAACTCTGTTCTCAGACATGCAATTACTCTTTGGTGACATGGCGATTCAGTGGAAATGGGTGGTATTCGAAAATTACCCCAATGTACTGTTTGCCGTTTTACCGCCCGGTGCTTTCATTGGTTTAGGGTTGCTTATCGCGGGGAAAAACTACCTTGATGAACGAGAAAAGAAGCGCCTAGCCGTCCAAAAAGCACAAGACGGCCCAAGCGAATCAAAACGGGTTCGGGTAACAGGACAAGTAAGCTAATTTTTTGATACGCTAGAAACAGAAACCCCACCCTAGCCCTCCCCTTGAAGATAAGGGGAGGGAATAAAGACATAAACCCCCTTCCCCTGCTAAAGGGGAAACTGGGAAGGCATAAAAGCTCTAAACCCCTCCCCCTGATAAGGGGGAGGTTGGGAGGGGGTATTAAATAACTCTAAGCTCCTCCCTGCCAAATAAGCTGGGAAGGCATAAAAGCTCTAAGCTCCTCCCCCTGCTAAGGGGGAGGTTGGGAGGGGGTATTAATCTAAGACTACTAAAATAAATAAAGGCAATTTAAGGTGAATAAAGAGAAGCGCTACGAGATTTTTTCTCGCCTAAGAGCGGAAAACCCAAACCCCGTAACCGAGTTAGAATACAACTCGCCTTTTCAACTCTTGATTGCCGTTTTATTTTCCGCACAAGCCACAGATGTGAGCGTCAACAAAGCCACCCGTAAACTGTTTCCAATAGCAGACACGCCAGAAAAAATGTTCGCTTTGGGCGTCGATGGCCTGAAAAGCTACATTAAAACCATTGGTCTGTTTAACGCCAAAGCCGAAAACGCGATTAAAACGTGTAAAATACTCATTGAAAAACATCACAGCATAGTGCCAGAAACCCGCGAAGAGCTTGAAGCACTTCCTGGTGTGGGCCGTAAAACCGCAAACGTTGTTTTAAATACCGCGTTCAGACAAGTTGCTATGGCGGTGGATACGCATATTTTTCGCTTTGGTAATCGCACTAAAGTCGCTCCCGGTAAAAACGTCTTAGAAGTGGAAATGAAGCTGCTAAAATTCGTGCCAAAAGAGTTCTTATTAGACGCTCACCACTGGATGATTCTGCATGGTCGTTATATTTGTGTGGCACGCAAACCCAAGTGCAACGCCTGTGTAATCGAAGATCTGTGTGAGTTTAAAGACAAGACATCAGACTAGTACGACTGACGCCCAGTTAGTTACCCCTCTTTAGTTAAGTAAAAGCTAATCTAAAATTAAATAACATCAAATTTATTAAACCTTTCTAGCTCGGCATTCTTCTCCTATTGATTTCACTTTATTTTTTGAGAGGATGCCATGAGCCATATTGCTAAATCCAACTTAACCCAAGCTCAACTTGATGCACATTGGATGGCCTACACAGGCAATCGCCAATTCAAAAAAGATCCTCGTATTATTACGTCCGCTGCTGGTCATTATTATACGGACCTCGACGGTCGAAGAATTTTCGACGGTTTATCTGGCTTATGGACTTGTGGGCTTGGGCACAGCGTTCCCGCTATCAACGAAGCGGTTGCTGAGCAAGTTAAAACGCTCGACTACTCCCCTGCCTTTCAATATGGGCATGAGAAGTCGTTTTTACTGGCTGAGCAAATCACTCAATTCATGCCAGCGGGGCTCAACCGAGTCTTTTTTACTGGTTCGGGTTCCGAGTCGGTCGACACAGCACTAAAAGTGGCCCGCGCATATTGGCGTAAAAAAGGCATGGGCACCAAAACGAAATTTATTGGCCGTGCCAAAGGCTATCATGGTGCCAGTGTTTCTGGTTTCAGTGTCGGCGGTATTCCAGCGAACCGCACCTTATACGGACAAGGCTTAGAGTCTTATCATTTACCGCACACTCAAGTACCTGGTACTGAGTTTACTAAAGGTATGGCGGAACAAGGTAAAGAACGCGCAGAGGATCTTATCAATCTCATTACGATGCACGATGCATCAAACATTGCCGCGGTGATTGTCGAGCCTATGTCTGGTTCTGCGGGCGTTATTGTGCCGCCACAAGGTTATCTACAGCGCTTGCGTGAAATCTGTGACCAACACAACATTCTGTTGATCTTTGATGAAGTCATTACGGCATTTGGTCGTATGGGCGCGAAAACTGGCTCAGAAGCCTTTGGGGTCACACCAGACGCGATCGTCATGGCAAAGCAGGTTACGAATGGTGTTATTCCTATGGGCGCGGTGGCGTTTAAACAGGAGATTTACGACACCTTTATGGACACTGGTGGCCAAGACTACATGCTAGAAATCCCTCATGGCTACACATATTCAGCGCATCCTATTGCCTGCGCTGCAGGGTTGGCGTCATTAGGGGAAATTAAAAAACAAGGATTGATCGAGCGAGTAAGCAACATGAGTGCTGCGTGGGAAAACAGCGTTCATCAGCTAAAAAGCGCAAGCTCGATGATTACCGATATTCGCAATTACGGTTTGGCGGCCGGTATCACGATTGCTCCTATAGGAAATGAACCAGCAAAACGCCCTTTCCAGATTGCCATGGCCATGTGGGACAAAGGTTACTACGTTCGTTATGGTGCCGATACCATTCAGTTAGCGCCACCATTTACCACAGAACAATCTGAAATAGACAGTGTCATCAACGCGTTAGGCGAAACTATAAGACAACAAAGCTAAACTATTTTAGCCGATTGCTATAAATCCTCCCTTTAATCAAGATGTTGTAAATAAGCGAACAACAACATCTTGATTCATATCAAATGGTATGGACCCACTTTTGTAGACATCTCATAGCTATATAATAATAGGTAAAGATGAGGTGAATTATGAGTGGGAAACGCTATACCGAAGAGTTCAAAATTGAAGCCGTTAAACAAGTAACAGAGCGTGGTTATAAGATTGCTGAAGTGGCTGAGCGACTTGGCGTTAGTTACAAAAGTATGCATGATTGGATTGCTCGATACCGCAAACCTGAAGCAAGTCGAAAAGCGGAAGATTCCGCTCAGTCAGAGATCCAACGGCTCAAAGCGGAGCTTCAGCGGGTGACCGAAGAGAGGGACATTCTAAAGGAGGCCGCCGTGTACTTTGCCGGGGAGTCAAAGAAAAGTACACGTTCATAAAATCACGGCTCAACGACTATTCTATTGTTGTCTTATGTCGAACACTGCAAGTCCATAGGAGCGGTTTTTACGCTTGGCTGGACCGCCCAAAAAGTCGACGAGAACAAGAAGATGACCAACTTGCCGTTACGATTAAAATGCATTGGCTTGAGAGTGGTTGTGTTTACGGCTACCGCAATATCACCAAAGACCTAAAAGGAGAAGGTAAGTCTTGTGGAAAGAATCGAGTGCTAAGAGTGATGCGCCGTGAGGGCCTAAAAGCGCTCATAGGCTACAAACGTCACCCTGTTTTTTATAGTGGCGCTGAGCGTAACACAGCGCCAAATACACTAAATAGAGAGTTTATTGTCCCAGAGCCAGATCAAGTCTGGGTAACTGATTTTACGTATATCCGGACAAAAGAAGGCTGGCTTTACGTCACCGTCGTTGTGGATCTATTTTCTAGATTGATCGTAGGGTGGTCAATGAGATCAAGAGCAACAGCGGAGTCGGTTATTGATGCTTTACTCATGGCTATTTGGCGGCGACGTCCCACAAAAAAAGTACTGGTACACTCTGATCAAGGCGCTCAATATACCTCGAAAGATTGGCAAACCTTCTTAAAAGATAATAATCTGGAAGCCAGTATGAGCCGTCGTGGTAATTGCCATGATAATGCCGTTGCGGAAAGCTTTTTCTCATTGTTAAAAAAAGAAAGAGTACGCAATCGAACCTATCAAACAAGAAGCGATGCTCGTTCAGAGATTTTTGATTATATCGAGTGCTTTTATAATCCAAAGCGACACCATGGATCCAATGATGGATTATCGCCACTGCAATATGAAAAGCGATATTTTACGGAGCTAGAAACTGTCTAGGAAACTGGGTCCATACCAACATAGCTGTCACTTTATCCTGTGCTCTTACTCTATAATGGTTGCATTAGAAGAATCAGAAAAAACCTTGGATCTTCACCCAGAAAAGGATAGAAATCAGTGTCTATTTCACATTCCCCTTATGTTCGCTGTTTTTGGACAGGTTCACTTTTTTTGACCAATGGCACCGTCATGCCGATACATTGCACACACATATCCACTAAAATGATAGAAGTAGAAGCGCCTGAAGGTTTACAGGGGTCAAAAATGGTAAAATTAGAACTGAAGGCCATTCACGAAGGGGAGACAGCAACGCTTAAAGTATTGTGTGACCCTCAACTTGATGTTTTTAATGAGCATAATAAACATTATATTAAGCTCAGTTATCATACTATCTCCGATAAAGATTTAACCTTCATTAGAGAGTTTTCCGACTATCATTCCTAGCTCATCGAAATAATGAGCTAGGCTAATATAGAATTACTAGGCACTCTAATCTTTACTTTGATCACTTTCTTCTTTTGCTACTAGATCTTCCGCTTTCTTAACGCGAATGATAGAACCGTCTACGTCCGAACCATTTAATGTTTTAATGGCCACTTTGGCCTCTCCAACTTTTGGCATTTCAACAAACGCAAAACCTTTAGATTCACCAGTTGCTTTGTCCATCACAAGACTGCATGACTGCAATGTTCCGTGAACAGAAAACAATTTTCTTAACTCTTCTTCAGTCGTGTTACGCGCAAGATTTCTTACTAATAGTTTCATTTTAATCGTTCTCTTTGGAGAAGGCTTTCAACAACCTTCTTCATTTATAGGATTCTGCAATAAAAAAGGCATGAGAACATGCTCTCATGCCTTTTACTAGTGACTTTTAACTATCTTGAATGTCTTTGTCTATCAATGCCCAATGTGGGCGGCAAATATCTATGACAAGGTAGTTTCAAATAGTGCCAACAATTTTTCACTGTCCACTTCCATGCAAACCTGTGTCATTGGCACGTTATTCCAATGCGGTTCCGGGAATTCCATTCCTTGTGGTGCAAAAATAGTTTGGCCGATGCCAATACCTTCACAAGAAACACGCACAGCGCCTAGTTCAACCCCAAAAATGCTCGGGTCCATAACATAAGCAATTGTTGATGCATCATGGAAATAACAACCATCCATATCAAAACGGCTGCTATAAAAATTAATGTAATGCTGTGCGCAATCGTATAAGAACCCGCCTTCTACAGGGTTGGCTGCCTTTATACGCTCTAGAATAGAATTATCCAACAATACTTGATGCGTTACATCCAAACCAATCATGGTAACTTGCCAAGCAGCGGTGAAAACCGCGTCCGCTGCGTGTGGATCGTTCATGATATTCGCTTCTGCCACTGGCGATACATTACCGTACTCAATCGCTGTGCCGCCCATCAATACAACTTCATCGACAAGGTTAGCCACTTCTGGGTCTAAGATAAGTGCTGCGGCTAGATTACCCAAAGGACCCAATGCGATGATGGTCACTTCACCGGGAAACTCACGCACGGTATCGACAATAAATTGCGCCGCACTTTTAGTAATCGCTTTGCCTTTGGGTGCTGGCCAATTGATGTTACCAAACCCATCTTTACCATGTACAAAATCAGGATGTGGGCGCGGCGCAATTACAAAAGGAACCGAGACACCTTGAGCTACAGGCACGTTGACTTTCGCAATCTCCGTTAACGATATGGCATTTTGTGTTGCCAACTCCACGGGGACATTACCAAACGTTGTCGTTAAACCCAATACGTCTAACTGTGGTGCTTGGAATGCAAAGAAAATCGCCATCGCATCATCAATGCCTGGATCCGTATCAATAATAATTTTACGAGCCATGTTTACCTTCCTCTTTTGACAGTGCATTATTGGCTATGTGTTTTTGTCTAATTCTTTTTTGGAAAACTGTTTTTAGCTAACTATTTTTGGCAAGAAAGGCAGTCACTTCATCTTGTGTTGGGATAGAAGACGCTGCGCCCAAACGAGTAACGCAAATAGCTGAAGCGGCACAAGCTCGAGTGATTGACTGCGTGATGTCATCGCCATTCATTAGTGAAGCCAAACAAAAACCAATAAAGGTATCTCCAGCGGCCGTCGTATCAACGGCTTTAACTGAAAATGCTTTAACGAATAGTTTCTCTTTTCCAGCACTCTCTTTTCCGGAAAAGTAGCATACACCAGCTTTACCCAGTGTTATCAATACAGCAAGCTCAGGATAGGCCTTAGGAAAAGCAGCAATGGTACTGTCAATATCAGATGTACCAATTAAATCCATCGCCTCCACTTCGTTCACGATTAATAAATCAACGAAACCTAATACTTTTTTGGTTAATTCAGCGTCCATCGGTGCCGGGTTAAACGCCACTTTAACACCATGCTCTTGCGCCTTGCGCATCGTATATTCGATAAGATTGGTTTCATTTTGCAATAAAACCCAATCTCCAGCCGCTGCCTGAGATAACACTTGATCTACTTGTTCTTCTGTCAGCGCGTGATTTGCACCTTGATACAAGATAATCGAATTTTCGGCTTCTTTATTTAATTGAATAATAGCGTGCCCCGTCGGCACATCAATTTTCTCTATTAAAGCAGTATCCACACCAAGTGACTCTAACTGCTTAATAATGGCTTGATCATTATAGTGAATAGCGCCTACATGCTTCACTCTGGCACCCGCTTTCGCTAGTGCGACAGATTGATTTGCACCTTTTCCGCCCAATAAGCACTGATAGCTATTAGAGGCCATGGTTTCGCCTGGTCGAACAAAATGATCAAGCTGATAAAGGTGGTCGAGGTTAATCGAACCAAAGTTATAAATCGTCATAATTCCCTTCCTTCAGGGTGAGCTCATCGGCTATTATTTTTATAATACTGTCGACTTTTCGACTCTAATACTTACCAAGAGCGAACGACAAAAATAGGACTAGTCCGCATTTTATGCCAAATAATGCAATAAATCTTGACCAATCGTACAAAAATAAAAAAACGCCCCTATTCTTTAAGAATGGAACGTTTTTAAAAGCTTATTTTCTATAAGAATAAAGGCTTATTTATCGTCGTCTAAAAAGCTACGGCCTTTCTGAGCAGCGATACGCATACGCAGTGCGTTCAACTTAATGAAACCCGCTGCGTCTTTCTGATCGTATGCGCCGGCATCATCTTCAAACGTTGCGATAGAGCTATCGAACAAGCTATTTGGAGACTGACGGCCAACCACGGTCACGTTGCCTTTATACAATTTAAGACGAACCGTACCACTGACGTATTTCTGAGAGGAGTCAATCAAGGCTTGCATCATACGACGCTCCTCAGACCACCAGAAACCGTTATAAATGATTTTGGCATAACGAGGCATCATTTCATCTTTCAAATGCATCGCTTCACGATCCAATGTAATCGACTCGATTGCACGATGCGCTCTCATCATAATAGTGCCACCCGGTGTTTCATAACAACCACGTGCTTTCATACCAACAAAACGGTTTTCTACGATGTCTACACGACCAATACCGTTCGCGCCACCAATCTTGTTCAGTGTTTCCAAGATAGTCGCTGGAGACATAACTTCGCCATTGATAGAAACTGGATCGCCTTTTTCGTAACCGATCTCAATGTAAGTCGCTTCGTTTGGCGCGTCTTCTGGAGACACAGACCAACGCCACATATCATCTTCTGGCTCTGTCCATGGGTCTTCTAACTGGTCACCCTCAAAAGAGATGTGTAGCAAGTTAGCGTCCATAGAGTAAGGGGATTTTTTCTTCTTAGTTGAGAAATCCACTGGGATATTGTGTTTTTCACAATAAGCCATCAAGGTTTCGCGGGACGTCAGGTCCCACTCACGCCAAGGCGCGATCACTTTTACGCCTGGCTTCAATGCGTAAGCACCAAGTTCGAAACGAACCTGATCATTACCTTTACCCGTTGCACCGTGAGAAATAGCATCTGCGCCTGTTGCGTTAGCGATTTCGATCAAACGCTTAGCAATCAAAGGACGAGCGATGGACGTACCAAGCAAGTATTCACCTTCGTAAATGGTGTTAGCACGGAACATTGGGAATACGAAGTCGCGCACAAATTCCTCGCGCAAATCTTCGATGTAGATTTCCTTAATACCCAACGCTTGAGCTTTCGCGCGAGCTGGTTCAACTTCTTCACCCTGACCCAAATCAGCGGTAAAGGTAACCACTTCACAGTTATACTCTTCTTGAAGCCACTTCGCGATTACTGAAGTATCCAGGCCGCCAGAATAGGCAAGCACTACCTTCTTCACGTCAGACATTATTTCTATTCTCCTCAACGAGATCGCGCTCCCACACCAATGCTATCAAACCAGTACATGGCGGCGCTAATAATTAAAAAAAGGGGCGCTTAGTGTAAGATTTCGACTCTTGCTTAGCAAGTAAAAAGCCCCGTTTCGCGTAGATTATTGGGCGAAACGGGGCTCTTTTTTAGCGGTTGCCTCCATAAAATGTATAGAGAAATTAGCCCGCATCGGCTTTTTCTAAACGTATCGTCACGCGTCGGTTACGCTCACGACCTTTCGAAGTATTGTTTGTTGTGGATGGGTAGCGTTCACCATGGTAGCGAGAAATGATTTTCTCGGCAGGAACACCTTTTTCAAGTAGATACGCCGTTACTTTTTCAGCGCGTACTTTTGACAATTCACGGTTATCACGTCGAGAACCAATCGCATCGGTATGACCATCAATATAAATGTACCCAACACTGGGATCAAAAGAAACATACAAAGCAACAAGATCCAAGCGAGCCCTAATTCGATCCGTGAGGTTCACACCATTAAGCGGGAATAAAGCCGCTGTTCGCGCAATTTGATCGTAATTCACTGGCAGCAAGCTAGACAAACAACGTCGGAATTCGCTGTACGCTGGCGCAAAGTTGATGTTCGATAAACCCACTTCGATGGTTTCTCGACTGTTTTCCCAAGCAGTTCCCGCCACCACGGGATGACGTCCTCTATCCAAGCTGGTCAGCATTCTCTCAGCCACTTTTCCGCCTACTTCGACCGTCAGTCCATAACCAGGATAAGGGAGAATTCCTAATGTCTCTGGTTTTACACCAGGAGACCAATCTGGTGCCTGAGAAATAATATAGATCTGACCTGGGCCTAATTTTTCATTCTGTGGTTGCAGAATGAATTTCATTGGCTCGCCCGCTTCTTTAATAAAATGACCTTCGCCATAATGGGGAACAGGGTGCGTTAAACTGCATGAAAAAATGTCGCCCGAAAGTAACCACTCAGAATCCGAAATACCTGATTGGTATTGCGTGAATGCGGTTGCCTGCCCAAATGAGGTGCAAGCAGTCAGTAAAAGTGTAGTGCGAATTAGAAGTTGTTGGGTAATTCCCATTTAGACATCTCGTTCAAGCATTATCAATTGTGTTATGATCCGATCCTATTGTACACCGTCACTGTTGATCAAGCGGCAGAATTAAGGACCTTCTTTTGTCAAACCATGAAATCAAAGATAGATTCCGCGGCTTCCTACCGGTAGTTATCGACGTAGAAACCGCAGGCTTTAATCAAAAAACCGATGCTTTACTAGAAATGGCCGCCAGTATCCTGCGAGTGGATGAAAATGGCGACTTATATATTTATGAAACATTGGAGTTTTTGATCAAGCCATTTGAAGGCGCTAACCTCGAAAAAGCAGCATTAGACTTTACAGGCATTGACCCTTTTGCGCCTGATAGACAAGATATGCCAGAAGGGGAAGCGCTGACTCAAATGTTTGCTAAAGTTCGTAAAGAATTAAAATCAGTGGGCTGTAAACGCGCCATTTTAGTGGGCCACAATGCCGCTTTCGACCACGGCTTTTTGAATGCAGCTATTGAGCGAGCAGACATTAAGCGCAACCCATTTCACCCTTTCTCTAGCTTTGATACAGCAAGTTTAGCGGGTTTGGTATTCGGGCAAACAGTATTAGCTAAGGCGTGTGAAGCCGCTTCAATACCTTTTAGCAATACTGAAGCTCATTCAGCGAAATACGATACAGAGAAAACCGCTGAATTATTCTGCGAAATAGTGAACAAATGGAAACGCCTTGGGGGCTGGCCTTTGATCGAAAATGAAGTAGAAGAAGAAGATGACATGGCCGCCATTTTTCATTCTGGAAAATAGCGCCACACTAAAAACGAACCTTATTTTTTAAGGTTCGTTTTTTCTTTATCCATATGGCGGGTTTCACTATGCAAGGAAAGCGAATTTTATTATTGATGTTAGGGTGGCTTTCCCTCATTACTGGCATTATTGGCATTTTCCTCCCCTTACTCCCCACCACCCCACTTGTCTTACTAGCGGCTTGGTGTTTTTCCAAATCCTCTGAACGATTCCACACTTGGTTACTTGGCCACAAACTTTTTGGTCCGATTATTCGTGATTGGCAATCTTCTGATGGCATCCCTAAACGATCAAGAAATCGCGCCATCTTTTTTATGTGGGCAGGCATGGCCGTGTCCATGTTTATTGTTTCACGCTTATGGGCAACCATTGGACTTGTGACTGTCGGTGTAGCCGTCAGTATTTATTTACTACGAATGCCAATACGAACAGAAAATACTGAACACGTTGAAAAGCCAAAAAACATAGAAGACAAACCCCATTAATCCTATCCACGGATACAATTTTTAAAAAGGCACGACACAATGAAACGTCGATATTTTCGAAATTTTGTCTTTTACCCATTCGCGGTTCTTACCGGCTTAATCACGGCGCTTTGGGTGGCGACGCCGTTTGTTGTAGAACATTATCTAATCGCTTATTTTCATCAACAAGGCGAAGATGCTTCTATTGGCAAACTGTCTGTTGATTTTTTCCCACCTAAAGTAGATTTGAAAAACATCACCATCAACAACAAAACCCAGGACACGCTGACACTAAAACGTGCTGTTTTCGAAGTTGAAATATTGCCACTGCTAACTAAGACCCTACACATATCAGAAGCAAAGATAGAAGGATTAAACCTGCTCGTTGCCCAGCAAGAAAACCATTGGATTGTCGCCGGAATTGATACCGCTCAATATCTTGCAAAAAATACACAAAACGAACCCAAAGCCGACGATACAGAACAAGAAGACGTTTCTCCAACGCGTTCGCCTTGGAAAATAAAACTGCCTACCTTTACCGTGACTGACAGTCAGGTGAATTTATCTCGCCAGCAGGATTTAGCAAAACCTGCTGAATCAGACACATTCCGCTTGTCGTCACTGTCTATTAAGCGTTTATCAGGCCATGAACTCAATTGGAAAGGAAATATTGCCTTGTCTGCGCTGGTTAACCAAGCGTCCTTGTCCATCAATAGCGACTTTGATTACACGCCAGAACAAGCCAATGCCGATATCAGCATAAAAAACCTACACCTCCCAATAGAAAGCTTTCATCATTTTCTACCATCGCCCTTTGATGAAGGTAAAGGGCAATTCAATCTGACAGGAAAATTCCAACTCCGTCAAAAACAAATAAATGGCGCGCCTGTATTTACAGTTAACAACCTAGATTTAGAAACGCAAGTAGACTCACTCGATCTGTATTTAAACGAAACAGACCACCTAGCGACACAATCCACCTCACTGACACTGACACAATCTAATATTGAGTATGTCTCTGCCAATCAATTGTCCATCACTGGGGCGATAACGCTTCAATCAGAGCAGTCACGCATCACACAAGCAGGTCAAGCGATGCAGTTTGGCCAGTTAAGCGTGAAGGCGCCGCTTGATATAAAACGTGATGTGCTTGATGGCGAACCGACATTGACGCTAAATAACTTAAATTTAGAGGCGCAAGTGAAAGCACTTGACCTAAATTTAAACGAAACAGACAGTCTTGCGACACAATCAACCTCGCTAAAGCTGACGCAATCTAATATTGAGTTTGTATCCGCCAATATATTGTCCGTCATTGGTGCGCTAGAACTCCAATCACAACAGTCTCGTTTCACACAAGCAGAACAAGTAATACAGTATGGTCAACTGAACATAAATACGCCGTTGGACATAAAGCGTGATGCACTGGGCCTTACGGCCAAAAGCGCCACAACCCAAATAGACATGACTGACGTGTCTGTTGCACTCGATAGCCTTGCGGTAGAAAACGGAACAACACAGATTGGCTTAAGTAATTTAACCGTTACTATGGATCCGCAAGAAACACTAACAGCGTCATTAACCGCTGAAATACAAAGCAATAAGTTATCGGTACGGCAAGCTGGCAACACCGCTAATTACGACGTTTTCAACCTGTCTAATACCCTTTCAGTAAGAAAGGAAGGCGATACTATCACCGCTAAAAATACGCAATTAGACATCAATATTAATGGTCTAAAAGCCACTCAAATTGACGGAAAACAATTGTCATTGGGTGCCGCAACCCTCACAGCAGAGCAATTAAACGTCAAGCAAGAAAACCAGCAACCGCCTCTTCTGGAAGGCGTTAATCTGAACTTTTCAAGTCAATTACTCGACAGCCTGTTAAGCAATGAAAAACGAGCTGCATCATGGAAAAGTGCGGACTTCAACAATCTTTCGTTTACTCAACAAGATCAAAAATTTGACGTCTCATTCGCTCAATTAAATGTCGCTGACTTATTGTTATCTCAGACGCTTTCAGACGAAAAGAACAAACAGCTACCTCCACTAAGCCACATCGGCAGCATCAAAATAAATTCAGTAGAAGCAAACCAAGATGGTGCCAGTATCAACACCATTGCCACAGATTCAGTCAATGTAAACCTTATTATTGACAAGCAAAAGCGCCTAGAAAATCTTGTATTTATAAAAGCAGATCAACAAAAAACGCCGCAGTCTTCACTAGAAAGTTCAAACACACCCAGAGAGAAAGACGTTGAAGACACCATTAACAAGCAAGATCCAGCGTTTAAGGCGCCGTATTACGTCATTTTAGAAGCCTATGACACAACAGGAACCTCCAGCATTAATGTGCAAGACAACAGCATTTCACCCACTTTGCTACGCTCATTAGAAATAGAGACGCTGTCATTACGAAAACTCAATACCAAGAATAAAGATCAAGCTACCGTATTGGCGCTCAGAGCACGCAATGGGAAATACGCCATATTACAAAGCGACATCACCATTTGGCCGCTGGCCGACAAACTCACCATGAAAAGTGAATTAATTATTAAAGAAGCGGAATTGCCACCCTACTCATCTTACATCGCCAATATTTTGGGCTATCAAATTGATTCTGGGCAGCTGGACTTGGATCTAAAACTCAACTCAGAAAACGGTGTGTTGGATGGTAACTCTCATATTCTATTAAGAGAGTTTGATTTAGGAGGACGCAAAGAAAGCAATTCAGTCATCAAAGCGGGCGCCATTCCTCTTAATATTGCGGTGAGCATTTTAAAAGACAGTAAGAACAATATTGATTTAGACATTCCACTTTCTGGCGACATCGATAACCCTGAGTTTGGCTGGCAAGACTTCTTACTCCTGCCTGTGCGTAAAGCCCTATTTACGGCTTCCAGTAGCTATTTAATGCAAACTTTTGTGCCTTACGCGAATGTTATCAGCATCGCACAATTTGCAGGCGATCAACTGCTAAAAATTCGTGTTGAACCACTGTTATTTGAAGCCAAAGAAAGCAACCTGAATGCATCGCAAGACGTTTTTATAAAACAGCTCATCGCCTTAATGAAAGACAAAAAAGACAGCCAACTTAAAGCTTGTGGCGTCGCAAGCTATCTTGACTTAGGGTTTGATAATCCGCCTGTCTCGATTGACGACACAGCAAAAGACGTAGCAAAAAATCTTGCACAAGATCGAGCACACTACTTAAAAGATCATTTAGTTAAAGAAGGCATCAGCTCGTCACGTATTTATCTTTGTTCTCCAGAAATCGATTTATCAAAATCCAGCAAACCAAGGGTCGAATTAAATTTCTAGAACTCTTTAGTTTAAAGGCTGCACTTTAAGTACGTCGCTTAAGAAAAACAGCTGAAGCCATAAACGATCTACATAAAAAAGCCGTGATAGGAAAACACTACCACGGCTTTTTTATGTCAGCAAACAACAAAGAAAGCCAACAAAAAATGAAGTGTTGCATAGACTTAAGGCTTGTCGTTGAAAATGCAAATAAACAGGCCATTACTATGTGTATAGGCCATTACGATTTTTAATAAAGAGTAAAAGCCTGACAAGCATCAAGAGACGATAAGCCTAACTAGGCTATCCTAAGATGAAAGCAAACAAAGATAGGAGGCAAATATGCCAATCGAAGACCATAGTTTGATAAACGAATTTCCAGAGTATAAAGAAGACATTCACCAGTTAAAAATGGACGATGCTCACTTCAAAAAACTCTACGACGAATACAATCATCTAACAAAAGAAGTAGAGAAACGGGAGCAGGAAATCGTCCCGTCTACCACGTTAGAAGAAGAGAAATTAAAGAAACAACGCCTACAGTTAAAAGACACTCTTCAAGGCTATATTAAAGCGACAAGACTCGCTGCCGAAAAAGCGTAATCGACGTTAGGTAGGACCTGTTTTAACGCTAGCCGTTTCAACAGCCCTACCTTTTCCTTTTTCAATCCCCTTTCCTTTTTATATAAAAATCCGCCATCGAAATACTCAATAGAACGTTTTAAGACTTTTCATACTCATTCTTATTTGAAAATGATTCTCATAAGCATTATTATGCGCACCTCATTTATTTCTATTTGGCTGCTTTATGACGTTAAAAACCTCCTTAGTAATGATGCAAGCCTGCGGTGCCATTGTCTTTTCCACTCTGACTCTGGCCGAAAGCACTGCAGACAACATTACAAATGACTCAATTCTCAATGACTGGGAAACACAAACTAAGGATGGATCCGACGTAGAGCTTCAACCTCTGCAAGTAAAAGGCCGAGCACTTTCATATTACAAAGAAGACGAAGCCACTTTAGCCACAAAAACAGCGACACCCATCGACAAAACACCACAATCGATTCAAGTCGTAACAGAAGCCCTAATCGAAGACCAAGCAGCCAGACAGATTACCGATTTGTATCGCTCAATCTCTGGCATGTCTCAGAACAACGTATCGAACGTGACCTTACGTGGCTTTAATCAAGATGAAATCCTTTATGATGGTATGCGTGGTGACCCTTTCAGCGGTTTTTCCATTCCTCAGCTTTTCACCATTGAACAAGTACAGGTTCTGAAAGGCCCAGCTGGCGCTTTGTATGGCGCTGGTGAACCTGGTGGCGTTATCAACTACGTCACCAAAAAACCGACGTATGAACAGAAAAACACGCTGAAAATCAGTGCCGGAAACAAAGATTTTTTAAGCGGTAGCATTGAATCATCTGGCCCAGCAAATGAAGACGCGTCTCAACGCTACCGGGTCGGGATCTACTCAGACGGTCAAGATTCGTACCGAACCAACGTGGAAGAAGAAAACCAGATTATTGATCTGGGTTATGATTGGGACATCGACTCTAACAACACGCTTAGTGTGCAATACACCAATATCCACCAATATATTTCTGGTGCGCGCTTGCGTGGTATTCCAACCGACGATGATGGTAATTTCTTGGCCGATACGTCTTGGAACTCGAACTCATCGAGTGATTTCCAAGAGCTGGATGCGGAAGTCTTTCAAGCGCGCTTGGACCATGATATTAACGCATGGCTCACAAGCAACCTGACGTTCCGTTACTTTGAAAATACAGAGACGCAGAAATACCACGAAGTAACTGGGCTATCTACAACAGACAGCGACATGGTTAAACGCCAATATCGCGACCAAGTTCGTAATAAAAAAGGCACTACGATCGCAGGAAACCTGATTGCCGAACTGGGTGATCACACCGTATTGATCGGCGCTGATTATTATCATCTTTACGGTGACTTCCTTTACTACCGATCGACTGCTGGCGTATCTAATTTAAGTCTTTCTAATCCAGAATACACAGACAACGTTAGCGACTACACCATGCCACTTTATAAAGACGAAGAAACCGTTTTAGACCGTGTTGGTGTGTTTGCTCAAGACCAATGGGCCATCACCAATAAACTGGATTTAACCACGGGGGTTCGCTTTGATCGTTACGAAGAAAAATTCACCAACAACAAAGCGGATACAGAAACAGAATACGATGATACGGGCTACTCCGCACGCATAGGGGCAACCTACGCACTAAATGAACATGTTAAGCCTTATGTGTCCGCATCAACAGGTTTCGTACCTCAGTCTGCTTCCGACCAAGAATTGTCAACTGACGGGTATTTTGATCCAGAAGAAAGCCATCAAATTGAAGCGGGGTTACGCACGTACTGGTTACAAAACAAGCTCAATGTAAACATTGCTGCTTACCGCATCATTCGTGAAAACATCCTTCAAGAAGACCCAGATGATAGTGATCTATTGGTTTCAGTGGGTAAAGTACGTAGTCAGGGTATTGAGATTGATGTAATGGCCGACATCACCCCTCGTTGGGTGGCGAACATCAATTACGCCTACAACGACACCATAGTAAAAAAAGCGACAGATGGCATCCAATACGCTGATGGCGATCGATTCTCCAATACACCGTATAACCAACTCGGCCTGTGGACTCGATACGACTTCCCAAGTATCACCTCATCCATTGCCTTCGGTGCGGATTATGTAAGCGATCAAATTAACCGCCAAGGTCAAACGATCAAACCCTACGCCGTGTACGATGCATCTTGGCAAACAAGCTGGGAAGACTGGAAATTCCAGCTAAACATCAAAAACCTATTCGACAAAGAATACGCCGTCAGTGGATTTACAGAGAAAAACGGTTCCTTCGTCGGTGAACGTCGTCGCGTTTACGTCTCTGCGGCTTATGACTTCTAAATCGCATTAGGCTCAAAAACGTACTGATACAAAAAAGGCGGATCTCTTGATCCGCTTTTTTTAAACAAGCAATCCCACCTGTTCAACTAACACACAGGTAAACTCCGCGCGTTTTGATCGATCGGTGAGCCTTATGTCTCAAGAAAAAATGTTTCAGCAAGAAAGCTTTAAACCAGAATTATTGCCTCCAGCGGGTTCGTTAAAAAACCTTCGTTATGCCTTTGCCTACGGCGCAGATGCGGTATACGCCGGACAACCTCGCCCAGGCAAACGCGAAACTGAAGAAGCGTTATACGAAAAATTTGTTGAAATGTATTTTGAGAGTTGAAGTTGATAGCTGGCGCTAATAAAACAGCCTTTAAACAGAAGGTAAGTTCTGCGCCAACCACTGTTTGAATTGTGCTTTCGGTAAAGCGCCTGATAGACGAGCCACTTCTTTGCCATGATGAAATATCATGAGAGTAGGAATTGAACGAATATTATAGCCACTTGCGGTGCTTTGATTCTGCTCGGTATCTAATTTCAAAAAACAAGCTTGAGTCGACATTTCACCCGCTACTTGTTCGAAAATAGGCGCAAATTGTTGGCACGGCCCACACCATGTAGCCCAAAAATCAACAACCACAGGCAAGCCATTGTCTGTGGTATAACGCCTAAAATTTGCATCGCTGCCCACAATAGGACGTGTTGAAAGAACCGGTTTACCACACTTACCGCAAACAGGCTTGTCACCAAGCTTGGTTTTAGGTAAACGGTTTTTTGTACTGCAACTTTGGCAAACGATTTGAATAGGTGAATCGGTCATCTTAAACCTCAGTGATAAAGTGCTTTCGTTCATAAAAAAGTAATGTGTAAAAAAACAGATCAAACCTATATTAGTAGAATCTGATGTAAATCGAAATACCTACTGATTGCCTACCTCGAAAAGCAAAAAGCGAATCGTTTGATCCGCTTTCTGTCACCTTAGTCAGCCTGATTCAACTCACCACTAGACTAATCATCTAGATCCGCATGAGAAACCGCTTTAAAGTTATCTATTTGTTCGAAATTTTCCATCCAAAAACTGGAACTGATTAAGCTAAATTGACGGGTTAATCCAGTATCGGCTGTCTGCTTCAACCGCCATACGATACCCGGCGCTTCAGGGAACTGCGTCCCTTGAATTTGATCTTCGTACAGGCGATTTATTAAGGCATCATCACCTTGCCCACTTGCTAATAAACGCACGATAGAAGACGCTAGCGATTCATCAAATATCGCCATATCTTCATCGTGTGCGGCCGTCACCGTCATGGTCAACTCAACACCCGCCGGTTTCGCGAAAATCCCATTAAACGCTTCTCGCAATAACGCATAAGCACTAAAGAAGCGTTCATGAAACAAACAATCTGGATACTCTTCCCACGAGCGATCATCAATCATATCGTGGCTTATTTGCTCTATCTTGCCTTTTGGCAATTCAGGAAATAAATGCGTCAACACCGCCTTTGCCGCGTCAGCAGGCTCAAGGTCATTGAGCGACATCATGCACATCTCTCTGAGTTCAGCCGCTTCCATGGCATCGACATCGTCGTCAAAATCCATAATGCTCATGAGGGCACGATAATCCTCATTGGACCACGCGTTTTGAATCTTGCTGATTTTATGGAAGGTATCAATTTGAACGGAAAACTTAGCTTGCATCTAGCACTCCTATTTGAACGCCAATATTGCAGGGATAACGCTGGTAGGCTTTGTAAATAGCCAATGTTGATCTTAATAAATGAACAGATCGAGCACCCAATGTACATTGTGTAGAAGCAACATGCTATCCATCGACAGAAATGTTTTAGGGTAGATTTAACCTTGGCGAATACAAACACACCAAAGCAAAATTAAAGAGTCGTTCTAAAAAAAATTACTAAATATCGTTGAACTACTTTATCACCCAAGGCCAGTTCAACGCTTAGCTCACTACGAAGGCATGTGTTATGTTCGCAGCTAACTTGGTATGACCTCCACCCACTTAGCACGCCACTCTAGGGCTTTCATGCCATCAGGCCAAAATTCATTTTTCTTACCTATAAGCCTATTTTCAACCGTATGGAAAGAGGCAGTTCTAGCCTTTATCAGCGGCTCTTTTCAAAGACAACGAGATAGGAGATTAAGCAACTTTCCATACAAGTAAAAAGTTATTCGCAGGCATTGAAATCTGTTCTATTAATTCCATACCAGCAGCCCACTCAACCAACTCAGCCACATCGCGAATACCGCCACAGCCACTTTCTTTCAAGTGCTGATCAAATTCTCGATTACCATCACTGGTGTATTCACCATTCACATTCATGGGACCGTATTGACAAAATATACCGCCCGACTTTAAATTTGCCGCGATCGTTTTCATCATCAATTGCGCATCATTACGCTGCATAATATGGGTGGTATTCGCCGTAAATACACTATCAATATCTAAACTCGGCCAACCATTTTTACCGAAGTGAAACTCGATAGGTGAAACAAGGTTACTCAACGTCGCTTCAGCCATCCAAGCTTGAATACTACTGTGGTAATCAAACATATCACTGGTATTCCAAATCAAATGAGGCAAATGCTCAGCAAAAAATACCGCATGTTGACCCGTACCAGAACCCACCTCAAGTACGTTTTTTCGACCTGAAAAATGCACAGAAAGCTGTTCAAGAATAGGCTGTTTATTTCTATCGCAGGAAGGGGAAAACTCTTTTCCCATATTTTTTTTCATAAACTCTATTCACCAAAATACCAGATGGATGGACAAAAACGAGATAAATAATATTATATTTCAAGAATAAAGATTGTTGGAGTCAGCGGGAAATTAGTGCGTATTTTCATCTGACCCCATTCTGTTAATTATCTCAAAACCAAAACGTTACGATTCCAAATGCCACTACCCCACATAAAATTGGCAAGCCCATGGATCGGGTGCGCTTCCAAACACCGAAGGTAACGAGTATCCCAACCCCAGTCGCAATCCAAGAAACCGTGTCAGATTGAGCAGGTACTAAAGAAGTACCAAACATCGCTGCAATCATGGTTGGCCCCAGTATGGTTAACCAAGTCGGCATTGAGCCAACACCATCCTCTGTTTGTCTTTTCGCCAAACTTCGTTTCATCCAAAGATACGGCACAAGACGAAGCAAATAGGTACCAATGGCAATGCTGGCGAGCGCCAGCCACATAGACATATCCATGCTTATTGCCCTCCCACAATACGTTGGTTTTTTAGTGCGTAGAACAGTACTGCACCGCTCATAGCCGCCAATGGAATAGCCACATTCGGGTAACCTAACATTTTCAAAATGACAGCGGTAACAGCAGACAAAATAATAGTCAGTGACCATAGACGATTATTGCAACGTGGAACGATTAAAACGAAAAACAGAGCCGGTAGCGCAAAAGGTAAAATATCGTTAATTAATGGCCAGCGCTGCGTCAATTCTCCACCAGCAATGGCACCCAGTGCGGTTCCAGCAATCCAGCTAAACCAAGCCAACACCGCTGCGCCTGTGTACCAGCCTATCCGCGCCTGTTCTGGCAGCTGAGGCAAACGTGCATGAGCAAGCGCAAAGATTTGATCCGTCAAACCATGCATTAATAGAAGCCACTTTTTATCTTTATTTAAGTAGGGTGAGAGATTTGGCCCGTAAACAACATGTCGCGCATTGATTAGCAGCGTCATTATGACCACCAACCATAATGGTGCTCCAGAAGCGGCCATGGCAACAAAGAGAAATTGTGATGCGCCAGCATAAATAAAAGTAGAGATAAGAATGGTCTCTACCACGCTAAAGCCAGACTGAACGGAAATCAAACCAAAAGAAATGGCCACCGGAATGTAACCGCCAAGTAGCGGCATCGCGTCTTTTACGCCTTGTTTCCAAGGTGTTCCTACAAGGGTTTGCGTTGTTGTACTCATGATGTAACGTCCTGTTTAGCATCGGCCTGTTTAGCATCGGCCTGTTTAGCATAAGTAATGACCATCATTAAGGTCGCCCATGAATCGTCAGTTTGATAACTATGCGGAACATCGGCAGCAAAAGTGTGCGCTTTGCCAATATCCAGATGGTGTAGGTCATTATTTTCACCCGCCAGCAATTGTCCGCTGATTAATGTTATGGCCTCTGTCGTGCCAGCAATATGCGGCTCTGATTGCTTAATGGTGTTGGGCGTGCAAGACATCCAATACACATCAACGCGCGGATTGCCCTCACCTTGATCAATCAACTTAACCTGTACACCGTTTTCTCCCAGTGGTGATTCCACACTGGCAACAAGATCCCCAAATGGGACATCCAGTTGTACGGCCAAACGCCAGATCGTTTCTAATGTCGGGTTACCATCACCTTGCTCAATGCGAGACAGGTTGGACTTCGCCAGCCCAGCATCTAACGCCAACTGAGACAAAGACAGCCCTTTAGCCATACGTAACGTTTGTATATTTCGACCCAACGAGCCGAGAATGGGTTTATTCATCATGCATCTCAAGTTGTTCTATATAAAGAACGTTCTATATAAGGAACAGCTGAATGTCAATGAATTTATAAAATGGAATGGGGTGAGAGGGAGGAAAAACAACGGTGATTTGTCCCTTTGAGTGGCTGGTTAGTTGCCTGCGCATAACTCTAGTGCTAACATTTGTGTGTACAGCATAAATTAAAGGTAACGTATTATGGACACTCGCATTCAATTTAGAATTGATGAAGAAACTAAACGCTTAGCTCAATTAATGGCCGAAAGCCAAGGACGTACATTAAGTGACGCGTGCAGGGAGCTAACCGAGGGCTTAGCTGAAGAACAACGGAAATCTATGACGCATGATTTGTGGTTAACAGAGCAAATAAATGCGGCATTTGATAAATTTGATAGTGGTAAATCCATTTTTATTGAACACGATAAAGCTAAAGCACAGATGGAAGCCAGAAAGAATAAGATCCGTAATCGGGATAAACCATGATTTTTTGGGAAGAAGAATCACTAAATGATCGTGAAAAGATATTTGATTTTTTATTTGATTTTAATCCAAGTGTTGCTGAAAAAACGGATCAAATTATTGAGGCTAAAGTTGAGAATTTACTTATACAACCTCTAATGGGTGTTCAAAGACATATCTTTCGTGGCCGAGTATTGATTATCCCAGAAATATCAATGATTGTTTCTTATTGGGTTGACGGAGAAATTATTCGTATTATGCGAGTCTTGCATCAAAAGCAAAAATTTCCGCAAGAGTAATAAACCAACATCGAGCTAAGGGTTTAATAATTTTTGGTTAAAATAGCGACGATTATATTTCTTATTAAAATGACTCATTATGTACCGACTGGTAGTTTAATACTATGTTCTGTTGGCTGTGGCGTAATAGTCATTATCTTAACGCCATCGGGGGATTCAAAACGATGCCAAATACCTTTTGGAATCACCAGCATTTGACCCGATGATAAATTATAACACTGCTCTATATTATCATTCAAAAGAATGAGTGCTGTTTCTCCACCCAAAATATGAACAAACTCATCACCTTGAGGATGCCTTTCCCACTCACTAAAACCAGAGTAATGAGCAATGTAAATTCCTCCTTCTCTGTATTCTGATAATAAAGCAAAAGCGTTCTTTGCTTCCTCATCAGTAGTCTCAGGTGTTCTGCCATTGAGAAAAACCACTCTTGAGAATTCATCATTGATTGTGATTACTTCAGACTTAGACACTACTTGATCCTTGTAGGTAGATAACGAGGCTGTAGAGTTTCTCATTCTCAGCGCATTTAATTAAAATAAATCCACAATATTTCACCTACATCCAATGTTCAATAGGTGATTCTATTTTTCAATCAAAGATTGATGATAAGCCGTAAATAAAGTGTGAACGCACTAAGCAAAGTAATGTGTATGAAGTCTTGCCTTTCGGCTAATGCAGACTATTCCTGAGCTTTTTGATGTTATGGTCCATACCAACCTAAAAAGGTAGCCATCATTGTCTGTATTAGAAAGCTCGTAGTGATCATAAATTCGATGGAGAGAGATGGTGTCATGTGAGATTCTAAAATGGTTTAACATCAGGAATTGACACCATAGTAACTTGTTAGCTCTCAAATTGTTCCGTAATTTCCATTACTCTTTTATCTTGTAATATTGCACCAGACATTACAACAACACGAGCATTTACATGATTTCGGTGTGGGTAATAATCACCAATCACCTCATGTGGTACAAGATAAGCATTTATAACATTAAAATCTTTGTTGAAGATCACCGCAATTAACCAATCAAAGTCTTTTTCAGCATAATTTCTTATTGCGCTTAATTGCCTTGATGGATTCTCAGGTGTAACTCTGCGAGCTTTGATTTGAAATGTAACACCTGCATCTGAAATTGCATCGTAGCCTGCTTTAGAATTTTCAGCTAATTTTAAGTCCATCATATTTGCAACAAGCCACTCGGCATAATCACCTAGTGGACTATTATTAGTTCGCACGATTTCTCGTCGTTTTAATTCAGCTGTCGCATTAGCTTGTAACTGAAGTAATTCAATTGGTTTTAAGTCACCTAAATTCAAACTTATGACACCTTGGACTTGAGAGCTAACGCCCAAAGCAGCCGCGCGTTTTTCCGTCGGCTGGCTTTGTTTGTTACATGTGACATTATTGAAGACTCAATGCTAGATTTGGATATAGAGAAGTTACAGGGTTTTCAACGACATTCGGATCTTCAAGGACTCTTCTTGCTTGTGAAGCAATTTCTGACTTATATGTTTCGAGCTTTGGCACCAAAGTGTATATATCAGAGCAATCAAGGATTATAGTTCTGAAATTTCCAATATCGAAAGGTATCTTGTCACCTTTTCGAACTATTTGAATTGTTGGTAAGCGCGAGACATGGCGTAAAGCAAGCTCATAAAATACATTGGGATTATGGAAAGACAAATCTGCAATAACCAACTTTGATCGAAGAATAAATTCGATAATTTGATTGGTAATTAAACCTGGAGTATCAATAGCATCTGCCCGAACTACTTTTAATCCAAGTGGTTCGATTGCGGGCTCAATTATTGAGCCGAGAAACAAGTCTGAATGCTTCCGAGCTTCGGAGCCGTCCTCGCCAATGGGGGTAATATAAAAACAAGTTGAATCAAAAGATGAATTTCCAGATGTAACTATCCCAGCTATTGGTTTTCCAGCCGCTACTGTAGGCAGGAGGCTATCGTTACTTTCATTTCCAAGCTGTGTATTCGAGAGTTCTTCTAGGGCGTGCTCAACCGTTACCAGTCTTTCAGCGCCAGCTAGTGTCTGTAAAATACCGACATGTTCAGCATTCACCACAAAATTATCAACGAGTGAATCGACTATCTTTTCATCAACATCATTTTCTCTCAGAGTATCCGCTAATACAGTTCTAGCAGGCAGCTTATTCCCAACGAACTTATCGTAAAGAATTTTAAACGGCTCGATATTTAGGATCGCTATTTCAATTTTCGCTGCAGCTTTTGCATAATCCGTACTTCGCTCTCCGTATGCCTTTTTAGTTACATCAGTAATTTCGAGCTGTTCAGCGTTATAGCCACCTTTAATTAGTCCGTATTTTCCTGCATTGGTTACCAAAGTGCGGGATGGGCCGCTATCTGGCGACTTGCCAATATGATCAAATAAAGTCACTCGCCTTACGCTGTGTCCGGAACCTAATTCGTAAGCAGAAGCAGCAAACTCAGCTACTTCTTCGAATGAACAAAGTGGATAAGGGACAACTCTTCTAGTTCTCTTCTTTTTTGGTTCTGTTTTTTCGTCTGACACTACGCTCTCCTTATTCGTGACATGTAACATTTTATTAATGCGCATGCGCTTTTAGACAATATCAGATCCCTTTCAATACCTTCACAATCATCTGAATAATATACATTTAATAAAGATATTCACAAAAGTTAAAACAGAAAAAACGAGCATGCGTGTTATTTCATTTATCCACAGCGCGTTATTTCGTCTGCCGATATTTTTATCCATTGATACTAAAAGACTTTCTTACTTCCTACCAGTACAAAATTCGCTCAACTAGTTTATTTAAAATAGCTAAACGCGCAATAAAGTGATTATTTAAAAAATAAAATATATTTACAGACATAAAATACATTTTCTTTATTAGGCCTGTATCAATAGATTGTCGGGCTAAAGCCCCGACCCACAATGAAAGCTTCGCTTTCTCTGCCGGATTACGCTTCGCTCATCCGTCCTACGGTTTTGCCAGCGTTGAAATTCCGAATAAGTCAGTTCGACGCGACGAAGTTGCGCGACTTTATGGAGTTTCAGGGTCATTTTTTGACGGTCTATCTCCCACCAATTGAACAATCTATGCCTTACGATATAACGAGCGTAGGCAACAATCATGCTCCTATGACGAAAATCAGGCATTAAAGATCTTAAAGCGAATTTTTGCTTTCCTTTAAACTGAAGTTTTTGGGCGCTAGCAAAAAGTTACCCGCTCAGCAGAGCGGAAAAAAGGCTGGGAATACAAAACGTTTGAATGGAACAAAAGAAGAGATTAACCCCTCCCTAGCCCTCCCCTTCGAAGACATAAGGGGAGGGAATAAGAACTAGAGCTCTATGACTCTGGCGTTGTCGCCGATGCGGTTACTCACATGGCTAACTAGGATCAAAATATCCGCTTTGTAGTCGTTTTGCAGTGAATGACAAATCGTTTCTATGGTGGCTTTGTCTAGTCCATCGAATGGTTCATCTAGCAGTAAGACGGGTGATTGTCTTAGCAGTAGGCGCGCTAACGCGAGGCGTTTGCGTTGGCCTCCGGATAAGTTTCGCCCTTGGGAACTTAGTAAGGTTTCCAAGCCGTTTGGTAGGCTTTTTGCCCATTCGGCTAAGGCAACCGCTTTTAATACTGACCATAACTGAGTGTCCGTCGCGTTAGGGTCGCCAAGCAGTAGATTGGCCGCGATGCTTTGTTGAAATATATACGGTGATTGAGGCAGGTAGCTCAATTGCGATTGATAGGACGAATTGCTGTATACATCGCATTTTTCGCCATTCATTAAGGCTTCACCAGATGATAAACAATCACCGGCGATTGCTGCTAATAATGTCGATTTACCTGACCCACTCATACCTCGTATCCAAACGGTATCGCCTGCTTCGACTTGAAAGTCGATAGCTTGGTTGCCCATGCCGCTAGACGCATGAAAGCCGCGCCAGTGGGTAAATTTCATCCGTTGGATTGTATTAATTTTATTGTCAGGTTGGTGATTGGGTTCTTGATGGAGTTGATTCAACCGACGCAAGCCTACTTGTGACTGCCCTTGCGCCACAAAGGATTGCACTAATGGCAAAACCAATTCATTGACCGCTAATAAAGACAACATGAAGCCAATGACCCAAGTACCCTGCACGCCGTCCACCAGCATCCAACTGCCCGTATTTTCTAGGTTAAGGCCTTCTTGATACTCACTGAGCAAATAAAAGCAGCTGACGAACAACATAATGGTCACAACATAGGCCAGTAACCGCCCCGTACTCACCGCTTGCTGGATACGAATTTCCGTCAGCCTTTGACGTTCGTCCAGTTGATCAAGGCGTTGCGCGTAATCTTTCCAATGACCACGAATGGTTAAAGTAATTAATGCGGAAAACAAGCTAACAAAACGACTACGACGATGCACACCGAGAATCTGCCCTACGTGTACGGCGTGACTGGCAAAATACCCACACACATACGGCACAATGAAGACATGAAACACGGCTGAAATCGCTAATGGCCACAGCAATGCAGGTAAAATAAAATAGGCCAAAACCGACACCGCAACATAACTCAATAACGCATAAACCCAAGGTAGAAATACCACCAACGGCCATCGAATGATCTGATCAAGGTCGCTGACTAAGCGCTGTAATAAATCACCACGGCTTTGTTCGTGTAAATTGGCCGGGTCTTTCGCGACACGCTGATCCCACACCCAAAGGCGTAAAATACGCAGTAAACCCAATAAGTGATTGTGAGCTGTGACTTGTTCGCCATAGCGTCCGGAGGTGCGAAGTATCGCCATAAAACGAACAATCGCGCCGGGTGTTAAGTAATTAAAAATGAGGCCAACGCCCATTGTTGTTGCTAAGCCCGCCGCCGAAATAAACCAGCCAGAAATGCCCAATAAAGCCACGCTTGCCAAGCTGGCAACCACGCCCAAAATAACGGGAATAACAAAGCCCCAAGGGTTTGCCAGTAACAGTTTTTTAAGTGATAGTGTCGAGGTTTTCTTTACGCGAATGCTCATGCAAAACCTTCTTTTGTCAGCGCCCAGTGTTTGTCTGCCCACACTATTGGATGCGTGTCATGACTAACGATCAGTAAGGTTTTTCCTTTTGATACGTGATCTAGAGTCTCTAATACCGCCTGCGCGGTTTCTTTGTCTAAACCAGAACAAGGCTCGTCGAGCAACCAAACATCCGCTTTCGACAATAGCGCCCGTGCAATAGAAAGGCGTTGCATTTGTCCGCCAGATAATCCTGAGCCAAGCTCTGTCAGTTTGGTTTCTAATCCTGCTGGTAAGGCGTGAATAAATTCATCACATTGGCTTTTCATCAAAGCAGTTTGTAATTCTTCTTCGCTCGGCGCTTCGATGCCCTCTCTACTTCCAAGACCTAAAAGCAAATTTCGACGAATGCTGCCGTTCACCCATTCGGGTATTTGCGGTAACCAAGCTAATTTAGCTCGCCACTCGGGCAAACTCACAATATGAAAGGGTTTTCCTTTGATCAAAAACTGGCCTTGATAGTCTTCTTCAAAACCCAGTAAAAGATGCAATAAACTGGATTTCCCTACGCCAGATTCACCGCTCATCCAGACGCGCTCACCTTTGTTGATATTCGCGGTGATCGGCGCTAATCGATAACGCCCTTCTTCACACCAGCTTAGGTTTTGGAAACACATAAAGGGAGGTGAATTCTTGCTAGATGTTTTATTAATTGTTGTTTCAGAAGCAGATGAATGGACACTAGAAACGGTCGATTTAGCCGTATTAGGCCTCGCCACTGCGGTGTTTAATATTTCCAATAAATCCGTCGCGGCGGCTTCCGCTTTTTGCTTCGCGTGGTAGTCATTTCCTAACTGGCGCAACGGCAAATAAAACTCCGGTGCGAGCAATAGCAAAAACATGGCTTGGGTTAAAGTAACGGGGGACTCACCCACTTGCCACGGCAATATTTCTAACAAGCCTAAGCCAAGATACAAAGCGATCATCGCAATCGAAAGCGACGCAAAAAGCTCTAATGTCGCCGTAGATAAAAAGGCCAACACTAATACGCTCATCGTCGTTTTTTGGTACGCCGCAGCACTCTCTGACAATCGAGTTCTGGCTTCACTAGTGCGATTAAGACGTTTTAATTCGGATAAGCCCTGACTCAAATCCATAAACTGATTCGATAACATTGCCAAGACACTGAATTGACGTCGATTAGCCTGAGCGGCTTTGTGACCCACAAATATCATAAAGATAATGACTAACGGTGCGGTCATCATGAAGACGAAAAAAGCGACCCAAGAAACAGAAACAACAGACAGTAGAATCACACAGGGAATTAAGGTCACCATAAACACTTGTGGTTTATAGCGACTAAAGAAATCGTCTAACGCATCAACTTGTTCATAAACGCGTGTAGACAGCGCCGCATCTTCTTCTATTCTTAAGCGGGCGGGACCCAACTCAGTAAGATGCGACACCAATTTACGACGCAAGCCGTAACGAATGTCACGGCTTGCGCTGGTGCAAATGCGTTCTCGGCCAAAGTTGGCCAGAGCCCGCAGTAACAAAGCAAATAAACCTACGATTAAAAGAGACAAGGAAAAAGACTGGTGCAGAGCCATGTCCGAAAACACATTCGCCAATGCCCACGCTTGAAGCACTAACGACACCGCGAACAACACACCAAAGCCTTGAGCAAGTCGATATTTTGATGACTGCTGGTTCGCTAATTCCCCTAAAAATATCGCTTCAGGGGTTTTAATTCGACCCGCTCGACCTGCTTTTTTTGCTTCCTTGTTCTTTCTCATTGAGTTTACTTTTGCTCCTCTTCACCGTCATAACCACTAAACTCTAACCAAACGGCGTTAATAATACCGAAAGAACAGGCTAATAAAACACCTAGAACCCAAGCAAAATACCACATATTTTATTCCTCTAAGGTAGAGCTCAACGAGCCCTACCTAACTAATCATCAATACAGAGAATGCGTGTTTTCTTCTACGTGCTTCTTGGTCAAACGACCATACATCACGAAATAACTCCACAAGGTATAAAGCAAAACGATAGGAACGAAGATACAAGCCACCACAAACATAATCATCATGGTGTTTTCACTTGATGTTGCGTCCCACATAGTCAAACTCATGTTTGGATTACTTGAAGAAGGCATCAAGAACGGGAACATAGAACCGCCCGCTGTGACGATAATACCCGCAATCCCCAGAGATGAACTCAAGAAAGACAAAGCGCCCTTCTTCATCACCGCTGTCAATGCCGCGCACAACATACCAACAATACCGATAAGTGGAGCCAAGATAAGCGCTGGGAATTTGTCATAGTTTGCTAACCATGCGCCCGGCTGTACTTCGGCGGTTTTCATCAAGGGTGTCATGGCTTTATTACCATCAATAACACTGGTAAGCACATAGCCATCGATGCCGAAAGCCAACCATATGCCAGCAACAATGAACAAGACCGCTGCCAAAGTTCCTGTTACTGCGGTTGCCATAGACGCTTTGCGATGCAACTCTGCATCTGTCTTCATTTGCAACCAAGCGCCGCCTTGTGTCATCAGCATCATCAAGCTAACCAGACCACAAAGAATACCGAATGGGTTCAACAAGCCAAAGAAAGAACCGGTGTACGTTGAACGCAAGTATTGATCAAATTCAAACGGTACGCCTTGTAACAGGTTACCAAACGCCACACCGAAAATGATAGGTGGAACAGCAGAACCAAAGACGATGCCCCAATCCCAGCTATTACGCCATTTTGAGTTTTCTAACTTAGAACGGTAGTCAAAGCCAATTGGACGAAAGAACAACGCCGCCAACACCAACATCATCGCAAAATAGAAACCAGAGAAAGACGTCGCGTAAACCACAGGCCAAGCAGCGAATAACGCACCGCCTGCTGTGATAAACCATACTTGGTTACCGTCCCAATGGGGCGCAATCGAGTTGATCATGATGCGACGCTCAGAGTCTGTACCGCCAATCACTTTCAACAAGCTACCGACGCCCATATCAAAGCCGTCAGTCACGGCGAAACCAATCAGTAGAACACCGATCAATACCCACCAAATGACTTTTAATAGTTCGTAATCCATCTTATACCTCCTGCTTTAACTGAGCAGTTTCTTGTTCAAGTGCATAACGACCCGTGTGCAAACTAGAAGGCCCTTGCTTCGCAAAGCGAATCATCAAATACATCTCGGCAATCAAGAACACAGTGTACAAGATCGTGAAGCCTGCAATGGTGATCCAAATTTCGGTGGCTGTTAAACTAGACACGGCCACATGAACCGGTAATATTTCACCAATAGCCCACGGTTGACGGCCATATTCGGCAACGAACCAACCCGCTTCATTCGCGATCCAAGGCAGCGGCAAGCACACCATAATGAATTTCAAGAAAAGAGGATTTTGACCGATACGGCGACGCGCATTTTGGTAGAAAGCCGCCGCAAATACGAAGAGCATCACAAAACCACAACCCACCATGATACGGAAAGCGAAGAACAGTGGCGCCACTTTTGGGATAGAGTAATCTACCGCCATATCGATGTCTTCTGACGATACTTTATTCATATCTTCATTAAACGCCGTTACTAACAAACCGTAACCAAGATCGCCTTTTACTTTCTCAAAGTTCTCTTTCACCAGTGGATCGGTGGAACCGCTGCGCAATTTTTCAAGCAATTGATTTGCATAAATGCCATTGATAATACGTTGACGGTTATGCGCTTTCAGCTCCTTGATACCTTCCACTTCAGTGTCGAGAGAACGTGTTGCAATGAGCCCCATTAATCCGGGAATCTTGATCGCATACTCGGTTTCTTCAAGCTCTTGGTTTGGAAAGCCTATCAAGGTGAAATCTGCAGGGGCTTCCTGAGTTTCCCATTCTGCTTCTATCGCTGCCAATTTCACTTTCTGGACTTCGCCTAGCTCGTAACCTGATTCATCACCCAGAAGGATAACACTCAAGATAGACGCTAAACCAAACGCAGCCGCGATGGCAAAAGAACGACGAGCAAACGCAAGATCGCGGCCTTTAAGTAAGTAGTAGCTTGAAATAACAAGAACGAACATCGCGCCTGTGGTGTAACCCGCAGAAACAGTGTGAACAAATTTCACCTGCGCCACTGGGTTTAATATCAAAGCGCCAAAATCCACTAATTCCATTCGCATGGTTTCATAGTTAAATTCTGAACCAACTGGGTTTTGCATCCAACCATTGGCAATCAAAATCCACAATGCCGATAAGTTGGAACCTAACGCCACACCCCACGTCACCATTAAGTGTTTTAACTTACTTAGGCGTTCCCAGCCAAAGAAGAATAAGCCCACCAATGTGGATTCAAGGAAGAAAGCCATCAGACCTTCGATGGCCAAAGGCGCACCAAAAATGTCACCAACATAGTGAGAATAGTAAGACCAGTTTGTCCCGAACTGGAACTCCATAGTCAAACCTGTTGTGACACCTAACGCAAAGTTAATACCAAACAATTTACCCCAAAACTTCACCATGTCTTTGTAGACTTGCTTGCCGGTAATCACGTAAACCGATTCCATGATTGCCAATAAAAAAGCCATCCCTAGTGTTAAAGGGACAAATAAATAATGGTACATAACAGTGAGAGCAAACTGAAACCGCGATAATTCCACTACAGCTTCGTTAATCATATGACTTAAACCCATTCATTTGACTGAGAAAAAAGACGCTTGCAGACACCTATTCCTTGCGGAGTGTTCTTATTATCTAACGCCCACCGAAGCCCCAAATCACTTGAGACTTACTATAAGGCACAATTATGAGTGCAGTTCCGCTTTAAAACATTGCGTTAGATCAAGATAAAGAGAGTGAAAGAAATAAGTAGGTAAAAAGATGCCCGGTCACACGTGAATACAATAGACTTCTAGCCATCCGTTAAAATGATAAGCACTTGTTAGTGTCTATAAAGGTATAATCATTCGCAAATACATTACGCGTTCCCATATACCAGCCATCTTTAAAATGGCCATTTTTACATTTTGGAGCCTAATCCGTGAAATTGATTTTGAACACCGTGCATTCCAACCTGACGCTCTGTCTAATCGGTTTTTTTGCGATGGCATTAACCGCTTGTTCGATGCCAAAAGAAATCGAAGAAAATAAAGAGATTGCTCAACAGGTCATGAATACACCGGGCACCATTCAGAACCATATTCTGTATATGAAAGGCCCAAAAGGTGAATTCAAACTTCACTATGTGAACAGCGACCCGAGCAATACCCCCCGAGATACGGTTGTGTTTGTGCATGGTACGCCTGGCGACTGGTCCTCTTTTGCTCGTTACTTCCAAGATGATGTCTTTAAAGACAGTTTTCGTATTATCGCGATAGATCGACCTGGCTGGGGTAAATCAATTCATTCAGGAGACTTCCCAGCGGCATTACAAACTCAATCCGATATGATCGGCCCGATGCTAAAAAACATTTGGCAACATAATGGAGAACAAAAAATCATCTTAGTCGGTCACTCATTGGGCGGGTCTTTAGTGCCAATTTTAGCAGCAGATTATCCTAATTTTATACGCGGTGTGGTCATTTTGGCAGGAGACTTAGAACCGTCTCTAGCAAAGGCTCGTTGGTATAATACTCTATTGGATTGGACGCCAAGCTTGATCATTCCTGACCTATGGAATAACTCCAATATGGAGGTATTAGAGTTAACCAACAGCTTAAAACTGGCTCAGTCTAAAATGACCAGATTAACCACTCCAATTAGCCTCTTACAAGGCACTGAAGACACCTTAGTCGATCCTAAAAATGCAGAATACGCCACCCATTTATTTGAAAATAGCGAGCTACGCATTGAAATGATTGAAGGGGCTGGTCACATTATTAACCTACAGCACCAAGATAAAGTCATAAAAGCCATTCGAGACATGAACACACGCAGTTCGAAATAAACGTCCCTGATGGCTTTCTGTGATTATGTATCTTGATGCGCCAACTTACAGTACAGAGTTTTCATCTACTGGACTGTCACCTACTAGAGTAGGGTCTGCCAAACTGGTATCGGTTAAATAAGCTTCCGCTTCTGTACGTCCCATGTATTTGGCCAAAATCGACACTGGAACGTCTTTCAAATTAACCACAATTAAACCATCCAGGGAGTCATGAAAAGCAGGGTCTACATTAAAACACACCAACTTCCCGTTCATTTTTAAATACTGACGAATCAACACAGGTAACCCTTTACCCTGCTCCATTCTTGACAATATTTTCGACAACAAAGTAACAGTCGTCAATGCCGCTAACAGATTAGGTTTCCAGAAAATATCACCGCTGTTTTTTAGCGGCGTAGAAGCTCTCACCAAGCCCGCTTTTTCTTTATCATAATGATGAATAGACAAGGTCGCTGCGATTAATTGGCGAGACACATGGCTATAGTCATTACTGATACTCACAGGGCCAAATAAATGCGTGTATTTTGGGTTTCGATGAGCAAACGTCGCAATGCCTTTCCACAACATCAGCAGCGAATTTAGGTTACGCTGGTATTTGGCAGCGACCACCGAACGTCCCATTTCAAGGCTATAATCTAACGTATCGATAAAAGCCTGGTCATAATGAAACAAGCTGCGAGAATACAAACCCTCTAAGCCATGCTCAGCGATGAGCTTATCCACCATTCCCATACGATACGCACCGACAACCTCTTTGTTACTCTTATGCCAAACAAAAAGTTGATGATAATAAAGGTCGTATTCGTCTAAATCGCAGGCCAAACCGCTGCCTTCTCCCACCGCTCGAAAGTTTTCTTCTCGAATACGGCCGATTTCCTGTATTAACTGAGGAATAGATTGCGTTGGCGCACAATACACACGGAACTCACCTTGCTCCAACAACAGCATGTCATCGGGCAGATTAGCAATTTCTTCGTCTAAGACGGCTGGGGCGATAGGCGCAATAATTGGTAAATCAGTATTTTCGTTGCGTTTTGCGGTTGTGTTGATTTGCTGTGGGCTCATCAAGTAGGTATTTAAACGCAGATAACTCACTAGATTTTGACTGTTCTCAAATTGACTCAACTCTGAAAAAGGAATCGCACTACCTATAGAAATATCGATCCGCGACGCTTTTTTATTCAATAGCTCTCTGCCCAGCAAGGCCGTGCGTAACAAAGGATGAACACGACCGGCTTGATAAAACAAAGCACTGTTTTGTCCATTAATAAAAATGGGAACCGTGACGGCTTGGCTACGCTTTAGAAAATTGGCCACTGACTGACTCCATTCTATGTCAGCCAAGGTTCGCTCTTTTTTAAAAGAAGTCCGTTTAGGATAAGTCGACACTTCCCCTGCGGGGAAAACAATCAAGACGCCACCGTTAGCAAGGTGTCGATGTGCATCACGAATCGCTTGACCATTGGTTCGTTGCGCTGACTTTCCGCCAAAGACATCCACACCAATGAATAAATCACTTATTTCGGGCAAGCGCTTAAGCAATTCATTGGCCAATACTTTGACGTCTTGACGCACTCGTCCCACCAAGTCGGCCAGTACAACACCTTCAATAGCGCCAAGCGGATGATTTGCCACAATCACCACAGGACCGTCTTGCGGAATATTCCCAACGCTGCCTTTGGCAATGGAATAATCAATATTCAACGCGTCAAGGGTGTAACGCATAAACTCAAAGCTGGTCTGTCTGCTGGGCCTTTGTTGGTACAGTCGATCTAATTTAGCGAGCCCTGTTGCCCATTCGACAATAAATTCTCCGACGCCAAATGGCGTGACTCTTGGTAAACGAAAAGGACTGTCCAACATGACTAGGCTCCTTGGTTGACTATTTTATCAGCGATTTTATATAAGGTACCTTGACGGTTTGTTAGATCGCGGAATGATAAAAAAGCCGCGCTCAACCAAACCAAACACGCCATACCAAACAACAAACCACCATCGTTACCAACAATGTCACCTACCTCGTTAAATTCCGGCATGACGATGCCAAGTGGCGTGAATAAATGGAAAATAATCGCGCCAGACATAATCCCCAAACTCATCAAAGCGCCAAGACCATGAACACGAGTAAACAATAAAATCACAGCAATCAGTTCTGCTGTCCCAATGATATAACCCCCATATTCACCAAAAAAAGCCAATCCAGACCAGTCTCCTAATACACCAAAAATATGATTCGTTTCATAAGAACCGGTGAATTTAAAAAACAATGACTGCACAAAAACAAAAGCAATAAATACTGTTGGTCCATATTTTAATAATGACTTTTTCATTCTTCTTAACCTTATTTGTTAATCAACGCTGGCCAGTTGGCATCTGCTTGTTGGATGTGTAAAGCCGGATCCCTATCCCACTTTTTTTTAACGTCACGGTCGTAATTCAAATAGAGCTTTCCGTCGACAATTGCCCACTGAGTCGGATCTGAAGAAGCAAAGTCATTTTGTGCCGAAATAGCCCAAGCACAATAACCACCGTATTGTGGTGCGTATTTTTCCGGTTCCGTCAAAAACATATCTAAGTGTTGTTGCGAAACAAAATACCAATCTGCATTCTTATATTCCGTTACAAACTTTGCATTCCCTTCGACAGGTTGGTTATCAGTAAAATACGCCACCGTATCGTAGCCGTTAAGTGCTTTACTGCTAAAAAAACCGGTATAAATGGCATCTTGTGCATAAGTAATACTGCTCAAGAAAAAAGTCATAAAAACAAATAAACGTGTCATATCAGACTCCTAGTCTTAACTCACTAATGAAATGGTGTTGGGTAGACGGTACGCCAAGGCCGCCATTGTTTGCGGTGACAAATGAGTACAAGGTGATCCCGGCACATAATTCATTTGCATACTGTCTTTGGATACTTGAATACGCGTAAAACTAACGGTTTGAGCATCGTCTCGGTGCATACAAACCGACATGTGCGAATGCTCTGGATGATGCTGAGAATGAAACATCAATAACGCCTCGGTGTTTTTCATTGGCTCATGTTCATAAACCGATTGCCGATACTCTGAGACGTTGTCTAACGCCACCGCAGAAGAAAAATGCGGCGACACAGCATTACTAATGCAAGCCTGCTTTCCATCCCATTCAAACGATCGCACCTTGCTATTCTCCAACTCAAACGCCAGTAAGGTAAAAGGCGCAAACTGTTCAAGGGTAAGCGTGCCAAAATGCGCTTCAACCTGTGCTAAATCCGCTTCACTCGATAACCGTTTGAGCAATTGCCCCCGGCTAATGAGCTCACCTTCTGGTTTTGTACCCTGATAATTATTTAACAAGCACAAAGACAACCCGTATTCGTTCAAGCTAATCCAGCTTCCTTGCCCAACTGGGTCAATTGGCATCAAAACGTGTGTCTCTTGTTGAAAAAAAGATTGTGGTGCCAATGCGGGAGCACGTGTTTTTTGTTCGTCTCGATTGAAAAATATTTGGTAGCCTGAGTCGTCAATACACCAAGAAACGGAACACATCGTTATTGGCCTCGTAAAAAAGAAGCAGTGGCTGGTGCGATACCAAAGTCAGCCTCAATCGGCTTATTCATCAAATTCGCCGTGACTTTCACCATCGCAAAGTGATGATTGGCATGAAGGGCAGCAAAGGTAATTTCACGCTCTAGCGTAGACGACATAAAACACGTCTGCGTATGCGATAACGCTACCTCTGTCACTAGGTTCACGGTTTTTTTAAGCTCTTTTTCAGATAAGCTCATTAGCCAATCTGTTAACTCAGCGATTTCAGACTGAGCAATTAACCGTGATGTTTCTACCGCATGACCTCGACGTCGTTTGTTATAGTCAATCACCATATCCGCTTGATATATTGCCTGAAAAACATCCAACCAATGACGAAAGTGCTCCCCAATAGAACTGGTAACATAAGGCTTCACTGACGCTTTATAATCTTCATCATCCAGCATATCTAGACATCGAGACGCTTGAGTAAGTACTTCTAGGCAGCCTTCAATCGCTGACGAATGAACAGCATGATCAGTCGCTTGGTTCTCTGTCTTCTTTAACACCGAATGCATAATGATTGCCTTTACTATTTTTTAGATAATTCTTTAGATAATTCATTGAGAGGATCAACGTGAGCTCACGGTATCAATCTGTACTTGGGTAGTGTTGTGTCAACGCTTTCTCCTCTCTCCATGCTTTTAATAACGCACGAATAGTGGGTGTTTTAATTCCGCGTTTTTTCTGTAACACGCCAATATCAAACAGAATTCGATACTGTTTTAATAAGGTACTAAAAATATCCAAAAGCTTGGTATTTCTGTCCCATATATGGGTAGCTTCGCTACTGGCACCGTTCATTTCTAAAATGGAAAAATCCTCCCCCGCCATAAAGGATTCTATGTCAGCGAACTTAATGTCCAAACGTCCATAATAGTAGCCATCAACGTCCGCTAGGATGTCATCCAATTTACGAGTCAGCGCAGGTGTAATGTATTGATTACCATTGCGAAAAATAGAGCCGCGACTATGACTGCCTGCAAAAGCAAGCGGGTATTCGGTTCCGGCTTCAGGTATCCAATCCAGCTTTTGGGTATGACGAGGAAAATACAAATGTGTCAATTGGCCAGCACGAGGACAACGTTCAATTAGTTGTCTCAAACTGTGCGTTCCATCACCCACTACACTAGGGGTGTACTTTAAAGTAATGGAAATAATTTCACCTTCATTCTGACCTGGATAGCGCACATAAAACACGCCAGCTTCAGCTTGATAAGGCGCTTTTCGCTGTAATAAAAATCGGGCAGATGAAGGGAAATCTTGAATATAATCATGAAGCTGCATTTTAGATTTCAGCAATTTGACGCCCACGCCTCTGCAGCCCAAATCCGGTTTAGCCACAATTGGAAAAGACAACGCTGCCGAGTCCATAGCTTGTAATGCCGCGTCTAACTGACTCGCTAAACCCTCTTCGCTTTTTGTAAGCGTAATAAAAGGTTCGATCCATTGTTTTGCTATGGGGCCAGCCAAGTTTAAGATATCGGTTTTAGATTCACCCACCATACCACTCAGTTTAATACTTGGGTTCGCAATCAGCGGCAAACAGACATCACCATGGCGAAGGCCAAGTAACAAGCTTTGCACAACAACAGGGGCATAAAAGAACCAACTGGGCATAAACTCATAAGGCGAAATACTGGCCTTTTCATCGACTTGGAGAAATGGCATACCTGCGTTGATTTTATTGGGCTCAATAAACTGCCCTCCTAGCATAGAGCTCATGACAAACCTCTTGAAAAAGACTTATTAAGAAAACGGTTTATAAAAAACAACAAAGCAAATGCCACAGGAATAAGCCCCCATTTAAATTCTGATAACAACATCAACACATTGCTTCCTAAGAGATAAATAAGTGTGAATACCAACAGTGTCCAAATCGAAGAAGCAAGAAGGACCGCACTCAAAAAGAGAGGAAGAGGAATAGGAAGAAAACCACTTAACGTAAATCCTATGGTACGTAATCCAGGGATAAAACGGATAATGAAAAGATTTAGGAAGGCTCTTTGCTGCAAATTACGTTTAACCCGTTTATAAGACACATTGGTTAACGCTCGATAACGCAACCATCGTATTTTCCGGGTATAACTGCCCAAAATGTACAATCCAAGATCCCCCGTGACAATGCCAATAAAAATCGCCAACAAGGCAAGACTAGGAGGCAATGATCCTTGAGCAGATAAGATTGCCGCCGTTGCAATGGCAAGGTCTTCGAGTAAGTAAGACAGCAATACAATACCAACACTTAACAACGCGAAAGACGCCGAACCCGAAACTAGCCATGTCTGAAATTCTGAAATCAACGTAAAGGCACCCACAAACTTCGTCCCAAAACTTGGCAAAATACCAAGCACACTCTCTCTGTAACTATAGGTTAGACGTTAGTGAAAATCGATTTATTACAGTGGGAATGAAAAAAACTCAAAAAGAACTTAAAGAGACTTGCGAAGAAAGAGTCTTACACTAAAAGAAGGAGGTAAAAAGAGTCGATATTATGAATGGGGGCGTTGTTTTTTACGTAACAAACAACGGGTTAATATGTCTTTTTTTTGATTTTGGGTTGATTGATGCCAGTCCATAATTTCTGTGATGGTACGATAGCAACCAACACAGACGTCATCAGTATCAAGACAACATTGTCGGATACAAGGACTCTTTATATCCTGATCGGCGTCATTACCATTTATCTTCGCTGTTAATCTTTCCATTTAAATCCCCAAATAGACGATTACTTAACCAATCCCTTTAGAAAACAATCCCAGAAAGTAACCTCACGTAATGACTTAAAACGTATTATAGTCGGCCATGATAAAACATTTTTAAATATACACGATTCTTTCATTGTCATAAAAAGTAGGATCGCTCAGTGGCAACCCTACCTTTCTATCCATGTTTACTATTAAACCGTTACTTTATCGAGTGCCTGAGTGATATCGGCAATAATATCTTCGATGTTTTCAATTCCTACTGAAATACGAACAAGGTCTCGGCTAACGCCCGCTTTCGCCAACTCCTCATCGTTTAATTGACGGTGTGTTGTTGAAGCTGGATGACAAGCTAAAGATTTAGCATCACCAATGTTTACGAGACGTAATACCATCTCTAATGCATCAATGAATTGTGTACCCGCTACAATGCCGCCTTTAATACCAAAGCTCAATACACCAGATGCTTTACCGCTGGTAATACGTCGGCTCATTTCATTATATTTATTTTCTGGCAACGCGGCGTAATTGACCCAACTCACTTTCTCATGATTCTGAAGAAAAACAGCCAATGTCTCAGCATTAGAACAATGACGCTCCATTCTTAGGCCCAGTGTTTCCAAACCTTGCATTATCAAGAAAGCACTGTGCGGCGATAACGCAGCCCCTGTGTTGCGTAGTGGAACCACTCGACAACGACCAATATAAGCCGCTGCGCCTAACGCTTCAGTGTAAACAACATCATGATAAGACGGATCTGGTTCGTTCAGCATAGGAAAGCGCTTTTTGTTGGCCACCCAATCGAACTTACCGGAATCAACAATAATACCGCCGACAGTCGTGCCATGACCGCCAATGTATTTTGTCAAAGAATGCACAACAATATGCGCACCGAGTTCGAAAGGACGACATAGGAATGGTGTCGCCACCGTGTTATCAACAATAAGAGGGATTCCATGCTTATTCGCGATGGCGGCTAACGCTTCGATATCAACAATATTACCGGCAGGATTACCAATCGATTCACAGAAAATAGCGCGGGTATTATCATCTATTGCCGCTTCAAAACCCGCAAAGTCATCCGCTGAAACCATACGGGTTTCAATGCCTTGTCGTGGAAAGCTATGAGCAAATAAATTGTAAGTGCCACCATAAAGCTGGCTAGTACTCACGATATTAGAACCAACTTCACATACACATTCTATCGCGTATGTAATGGCGGCCATACCAGATGCTACCGCTAAAGCAGCAATTCCGCCTTCCATCGCCGCAACACGCTGCTCTAATACATCGGTGGTTGGGTTCATGATTCGAGTGTAAATATTGCCCTTTACCTTTAGATCGAACAAATCAGCGCCATGCTGAGTGTCATCAAAAGTATAAGACGTCGTTTGGTAGATAGGCACAGCCGCCGCTTTGGTAGTCGCTTCAGATGTATAACCGTGATGCAGTGCAAGAGATTCTAATTTCATGGTAAACAAACCTATTTTTATTATTCCAAAAAAGTAACGTCACCATACTACAAGGGTATGACTAATTGGAAAAACAAGTATTGTTCATCATGTTGCGTAAAATCCTAATCCCAATTACTGCGTCTCAAGCTTTTAATTTGACCTTTCTGTTTCTTTTGGTCCATCCCCTTCCTTTGGGAAGAGCGAGACGGTTTTGTCGGACGACGGGCTTTCTGTACGCGCACCGCTTCAAGGATTAGCGCCTTCAAACGTGTTAATGCGTCTTCGCGGTTGAGCTCTTGCGTTCGATGCTGTTGTGCCTTAAGGACGATATCACCGTCTTTGGTGAGTCGTGAATCACTCAATGCAAGCAGCCGTTCCTTATAAAATTCAGGTAACGAGGAATTGGCTACATTGAACCTAAGATGGATAGCAGAAGACACTTTATTCACATTCTGACCGCCTGCCCCTTGGGCTCGTATCGCAGTCAATTCTATTTCGTGGTCTGGGATCGCCACAGCGAGGGTAATTTGCAACATACTATTTGCTTTATAAATCTATTCATCTATTTGGCCCTCGATTGTAACAGGCTTATGAAGTATATGCTTTGGCGCATCGTTTATAGGAAACTAATCCGCTATAATCTGTCCTCTACATTTTTATATAAATAGGGAGTTATTTGTGACCCAATTCCGTCCTTGTATCGATCTACACCAAGGCAAGGTTAAGCAAATTGTGGGGGGCAGCCTGAATGACAAAGGAGCCACAGAAAACTTTATCAGTGAATACAATGCTGAACATTACGCCGCAATGTATCGTGAGCATGGTCTGATTGGAGGTCATGTTATTGCGTTAGGCAAAGGCAACCAAGAGGAAGCGATCAGCGCCTTACGTGCTTACCCTGATGGGTTACAATTTGGTGGCGGTGTGAAACACAATAATGCCGCAAGCTACCTAAATGCTGGCGCGTCTCACGTTATCGTCACGTCTTATTTGTTTGAAAACGGGGAGTTCTCGTGGGATCGTTTAGATAAAATTAAACGTGAAACGGGTACTGACCGCCTAGTACTGGATTTAAGCTGTCGTCGCACCGATAACGGCTGGTACATTGCCACTGACCGCTGGCAAACCATTACGTCGACACAAGTAAATCAAGAGAACTTGATCGAGCTGGCAAACCACTGCGATGAATTTTTGATTCATGCTGCAGACGTAGAAGGGTTGCAAGCTGGTATTGATGAAGAGTTAGTCCACTTGCTCGGTCAAGGTTGCCCTGTCGCTGTCACTTATGCAGGTGGCGCACGGTCATTATCGGACCTTAAGCGTGTTCACGAATTGTCTAATGGTAAAGTCGATTTAACCATTGGTAGCGCACTGGACATATTTGGTGGGCGAGGTGTAACACTAGACGAATGCATTCTGTGGAATCAATCGCAAAAATAAACCGTAGTAAGGGACAAGTAGTTTGCTTGTCCCTTACTCTATCCCCGTCATATTAAAAACACGGTTTTTATTATGAGCTATATCTACGTATTATTTAATAGAATCTCCGCATCACTAATAAGGTTCTTCAGCTCGACATACCACACGCCATCCCGCATACTTAATGACTTATTTTTTGTTTTTTTACAATCTTAGGATTTTTCAATGCCTACATTTCGTACTGGCCTTTTACTTGCGTCGCTTTTACTCAGCGCCTGCTCGATGCCAATTTCACAAGAATCCCATCCGACTCAAACTGAGAAAACAATAACTCAGGACATTACGACTGAAAAAAGCACGTCAACAAAAAACGATATAGCTGAAAGAATCACGCCTGTTACAGACGACACAGCGAAGCAAAGTACATCTGCTGAAGCCGCAGCAGTTGTCGAAAACAATGATCAACTCATTGAGCAATTCAAAGCACAAAAACAGCTCGCCAATACAAATTTCACAGAGCTCAAAAACCGTATCGGGAACGCGCCTGCGCTTCCAAGATTAATGGCTGTAGAGCAGTTAAATAAAAAAGAAATCAGCTCTGCGACTCAGCAATTACGTACTTATATAAGTAAGACCAATACGGATCTGGCTGTGTTAAATGCTCGTGTTGATAATCGTCAGAAACTTGCGGTCGATGGCGATCTGATACGAATTTTCTTATCCGAAGCGACCGTAACTCACAATAGTAATAAGTTCAAAGCACAGCCACTTGTAGGCCAGTGGGTGCGAGGCGAAAGCCGAGTTATTCGTTTAAAAGACAATATTTTATTTGAAAATCCAAGATCAGAAGACTTACACATCACGTTTTCAGAAACTTACCAACTGGTGGTTAATAACCAAACCATCGCGACGGTCAATCCACACAAAGAAAAGAACAGCGCCAGTTTTAGTGTTTCAACACATGACAATCAAGGCAGTATTGTAGGTAAGTTAGATTACCGTATTGTGATTGATAAATAATCAAATACAGAGCCTAAACTGCGTAAGCTTGATGTGTTTTAGGCTCTGTATTTACCTTCCATCAGCTTTGCCGCTTTGCGTCTGTGACGCACATTGTCCAGCAACACCTGAATGCACACCAAGTAGTCGATTATCGTATTAGCGAACAACTTATCATCCAATAGCCTAACCAACTTCCCAACGCGTTTTATGACTTGCCAGTTTACCGACATTACACGACTTGACGCGTATTTTTCAGGGGCGTTTAGAGCGGATAAATACGCTATCGCAATATAACCAGGTTCCGGATTCATCGTTCCTGTATCTTCTGGTAAAGCCCCTACGCCATACAGTAATCGCTCGGCGAGTCGTCGATACAAAGAAGACACTTTCTTAAAAATATGCTTATCCAGTGTATTGCTGACTCGACCATATAGTGTGGAGTTAGCAGAAAAACCATCAAAACACATCGACAACATGTCGCACAAAATACGCGAGTCTGAATTAGGATAAGACATCGTCTCTGAATGATGACCATCAAGCATTCTCTAACTCCTTTCAAAAAAGGGTGAGCTTTGTGCAAATAAGGATGATTAAAGCCGTGTTTAATGCAAAGTAAATGAGAATGACTATGCGAGGCTTCAACCCTATGATTTCATTACTATATGAATTTTTCATTTCACTCAGGGAAAATAATAATGTCTTTACCAAAGCTATTTATGCATGTTCAAGATCCATTATTAGCTTCAAACTTGCTTTCAATTCAAAGCGTTCGACAGTATGAACTGAACATTAGCCATCAAGATAAAAACTGGCTAGATCAGCTCACGGCTGCACAATGCGATGTCGCTCTCATTGAAGTCAATTCATTGCATGACACTGCTTTAAAAGAACTCATTAATAGCCCTATTCTGTATCAAACAGAGTTTTTATTTTTCAGCCAAGGTGGGCCGGATCCAATATTGGATAAGCTGATGCACAAAGGCGCTGGATTTCACTATCGCGCCCCGTTCAACTTAAAGTTAATTGAATCTTCACTAGAAGAAATTTTTTGTGAGCTCAACCTAACCAAAGAACTTATCAGCACACAAACAAGCTATCTCGACCAATTCGGCCTATTAGTCGGCTCCTCTTCAGCTATGCATTCGCTATACCGTACTATTCGAAAAGTCGCAGCAACAAAAGCCAACGCCTTCATCATGGGAGAAAGTGGCACAGGTAAAGAGCTAATTGCCAACACTCTGCATGTTTTTAGCCAACGCGCAGAAGGCCCTTTCGTCGCAATAAACTGCGGTGCCCTTAGTCCTGAACTGATCGATAGTGAGCTATTTGGCCATGTAAAAGGCGCTTTCACGGGAGCCCATAAAGATCACCAAGGCGTTTTCGAGCAAGCAGAAGGTGGCACTCTATTCTTAGATGAAGTCACCGAAATGCCTTACGAACAACAAGTAAAGTTATTAAGAGTACTCGAGAGCGGTGAATACAAACCGGTCGGTGCTCAACAAGTAAAAATAGCTAACGTACGAATCATTGCCGCAACAAACCGTGTACTCGGTGACGCCATCCGCGATGAAGTTTTCCGCGAAGATCTGTATTTTCGTTTAGCTCAATTCCCTATTATGGCGCCCAAACTAAAAGACAGAGAAGGCGATGCTTGCGGCCTTGCTCAACATTTTTTAGCGTATCGAAACAACCAAGATGGCCAACACAAACAACTTTCTGCACAAAGCCTAGAAAAAATCAGCCTGTACAGTTGGCCTGGTAACGTACGAGAGCTAAAACATGCAATTGAACGCGCCTATATTCTGGCGGATCATGTTATTTATCCGGAACACCTCGTTACCAATGATTTAAATGACCACATCGAGACAGATAAATCAGCGGGGATTCCTATTGGCATGCGCCTAGACGACATAGAAAAAATCGCAATATTAAAAACACTCAAAAAAAATGATGGCAATAGAACAGACACCGCCAATCAACTTGGTATTAGCGTCAAAACGCTCTACAACAAACTCGATAAATACGAAAATACGGATTTGTTGTAATACGTTTTGCTTACGATCAAAACAATCTAGTCAAACTAGCAAAGAGGCTGGTATTACCAGCCCCTTTTGCTGTCGATGAAAGCTATTAACAATCAGTGTCTTTCGCGTTCGTGCCTTCTTTAATGTCTTCACAAGTATCTTCTACAGCATTACCTGCGTCCGTCATGGTGTCTTCCATTGAGTTACCAGCGCTATTCAAAGCATCTCCAGCATCGTCCATGGTTTGCTCAACGGTATCACCAGCACTGGACATGGCGTCTTCTACCTTGTCTTCAGAATCTTGGCTGCATGCTGCCAATGTAGCCGCTGTAACCAGTACCAAAGCCGTGTTTAATAGGGTGCGTTTAATGTTCATAATGGTAACCTCCATTTAGTTTTAATATTTTGGGAACTGTTTTGACGTTTAACGCCTGCTTTCCCAACTGATCAATTCAACAACCAGAACCAAAGACCTTCTGTACTTGTTGTTGATTTCCTTTAGAGTATTGCGAAGGCCGTGCCAATTTTTAAAAAATGGCATAACACACTGATATTAAACAACATTTACCAGCCTCCTCTAACACACCATGATCGCAACCACCCTACCCATAGGTATTTTTTACAAAACCGCTCGGTAAGCGTTTCCGTCGAGTAATTGTAAAGACGCAAAAAATGTGGCCTAAACGGTGTAAACACGCCGAAATAGACAAAAATATCCTTGAATGTTTTCGCCTCTACCCTAGAATTGGCGCAAAACCTTTGCCTTGTATGAAAGCCACAATTAAGGACTGTTATGAGCACTGCACTGTACACCTCACCAAAACTAGATGGCTTTCGCATGCCTGCGGAACACGAACAGCAAGAGCAAGTCTGGATGGCGTGGCCAACTCGCGAAGACAACTGGCGAGAGAAGGGCAAGCACGCTCAAGCAGAATTTGTCGCTGTCGCTACGGCAATTTCCCAAGCGACCGACGTGACCTTTATTGTCGATACTCAACACTACGAACAAGCTCGTCTCGCACTACCAAGCCAGATTCGCATTCTTGAAATTCCTTCTGATGACTGCTGGATGCGTGACATAGGGGCAACCTACGTCGTAAACGACAAAGGCGAGCGCCGTGCAAACAGCTGGCAATTTAATGCATGGGGTGGCGACCTCGATGGATTATACGATTCTTGGGAACAAGATAATGCCGTGGCCGAAAAAATGTCCGCAGTTACAGGAGATGTGGTTTATAAAGCCCCTTTCATTTTAGAAGGCGGCTCCATTCACGTGGATGGCGAAGGTACTTTGTTTACGACCGAAGAATGCTTACTTCACCCGAGCCGCAACCCAGAGTTAAGCAAAGAAGACATTGAAGATTTTTTAAAGGTGTACTTAAACGTTACAAAAATTATATGGCTAAAACAAGGCCTTTATAACGATGAAACTAATGGCCATATCGACAACATAATGCATGTGATTCGACCGGGTGTAGTCGCACTGACGTATTGTGACGATCCAAGCGATCCTCAATATGCCATCAGCCAAGATGCGTTCAACGTATTAAGCAAAACAAGCGATGCGAAAGGTCGAATGTTCGAAATTATCAAGTTGCCAATGCCTGGCCCACTTTTTGTCTCTGAAGAAGAAGCCAAAAATTTAGCGGAAAGCCCTTATATGAATCGCCACATTGGTGAACGCCTTGCGGCCTCTTACGCCAACTTTTTAATCAGTAATAATCGCGTTGTGTTTCCGTTACTGGATGAAAGAACAGACTATCAGGCTAAGCATATATTACAAATGGCGTTTCCAAATCATAACGTCGTCGGCGTAGCGACCAGAAATATATTATTAGGCGGTGGAAACATTCACTGTATTACTCAACAAGTGCCTAGGAAGTATTCGACTAAAATAGTTTAACGCGGATTTAATGTTCAATGTTTTCATATAAATATACTTAGCAAGCACTTTTATATAAGCGATATATTTCTGTTTGTAGTGCATTAACACTGTGCTAATCTCGTAATACTCGGATCCGAGAGTAATATCGGTGTAAATGGTTTATAACCTATCGGTGTTTACGTATTTTTCTGGCTAGAATAAAAAATTTATTCGGCTGTACTAATTGAAGCACATTGCTTCTTATTTACGATGGCGTATTTCGCTTGGGGTAATAGTAATGGATTCCACGTTTACTTTATTGGATTTAGGCTGGCAAGCTTACTTCCAACAACAGTTATCATTGGATGATTTAGAATCTAATCGTATTGCACGTATCTGCGCTCAAAAAGGCAGTCACTACGAGCTTGTTAGTGAATTCGGTTTATTTGTTTTAGAAAGTGATTCAGACATACCAAGTATGGTCGTGGGTGACTGGGTTATTACCGACACTGATCACAATTTTTTGCGCTTGTTAGAGTCCAGTTCTTCATTTGAAGACATTGCCTCGAATATCGATACGGTGTTTTTAATGTGTGCATTGAATCAAGATTTCAATCTAACGCTGATCAAACGCTATCTAGAACTCACCCATGATGCCCAAGCCGATGCGGTTGTCATCCTGACAAAAGCAGACACCTGTGAAGACGCGACTGAGAAACGAGCTCAAGTAGAAAAGCTAGATCCGTTACTTATCGTCGAAACCGTGAACGCGCTGGATGCTGACAGTTTACGCTGTTTGTCGCCTTTTCTTAAAAAAGGCAAAACCATCGCTTTGCTTGGTGCCGTAGGTTCTGGTAAATCGGCGTTAATAAACACCTTAATGCAGACCACAGAAGACGGTAAAGCGCAGAAAAATATTGGCGGCTCTGGCACATTAAAAATCATGCCATCTGGAGCAATCTTGCTCGATACAGAAGACATGCGCGAGTTACAACTTGCTGAATTTGATGGTAGTGCCATTGCCAACTTTGCTGACATTATTGCTTTGGAAAAACAGTGCAAATTCAGTGACTGCCATCATCAAGGCGAACCCGGTTGTGCTATCAAAGCCGCCGTTTTAAACAAACGTTTGGACGAACAACGCGCAGCGAACTTTTTATTACTTCATAGTGAAAACAGCAATGACGACCAAGTGACCAAATCTAAACCTCAAGAAAAATTCTATCGCAGCGCACAATCCGATGTTCGAGCGAGAAAACACAGCGCGGCAGAATAACAATTCACACCTTTTAAAGAATAAAAAAACGACCTATTTACCTAGGTCGTTTTTTATTTGATTCTGTATAAGGTCAACAACTAAAGCAGGTCTCCTTTACAGCAAGCCCTTGAGTGTTTATAACAACCCCTCTCAATTCGTTTTCACTCGTCAAACAACCAGAGGCAGCTTTTCTGAATCATCATGTCTAATACTTTGCTCATTTACTCCACGACAGACGGTCACACAAAAAAGATTAGCCTTAAAATACAAGCTGTCATCGAACAGCAAGGCCATGCGGTCACCTTATTGCCCGTAGAAGAAGTCACGACCGACACATTAGCTAGCCACGACGCCATCGTTATTGGTGCCAGTATTCGTTATGGCAAACATCAAAAAGTCGTTTCGCACTTCATCGAACAACATAAAGCTCAACTTGAAAGCAAACCAAGTGCTTTTTACACTGTCAATTTAGTCGCTCGAAAGCCTGAAAAATGTCAGCCAGACACCAACCCATACATCATTAAATTTTTGACTCAACTAGAGTGGAAACCAAGTTTACAAGGTGTTTTTGCGGGGAAATTAAATTACCAACAATATGGTCCAATCGACCGTAATATGATTCGCTTTATTATGTGGATGACCAAAGGGCCCACAGACCCAAAAACCAATATGGAATTTACCGATTGGGCCAGTGTCGACCAGTTCGCACTGGCTGTCTGCGACATGAAATAACGCATTTGGTTAAGCGGTTTATTGATTTAAAGACCAACAATGTAAAGCCGATTCCTAAGGAAGCAATGCAATGACCGACGCACTCTTATTAACATTTGTTTTTCTAGTGGCTGGGGTCATTTCTGTTCCTATCGCTTCCCGCCTCGGCTTAGGCTCCGTTTTAGGGTATCTACTAGCGGGCATTATCATTAGCCCATTACTGGCATTGCTGAATGTAGATATCAGCTCCCTCCAACACTTTGCTGAATTGGGCGTTGTTTTGATGCTTTTTCTTGTTGGACTAGAGTTAAAACCCAAAAAACTATGGGCTTTGAAGTCCAAATTACTCGGATTAGGTGGTGGACAAGTTGCCTTAACGGCCGTTTTTATTATGGGCTTGGGTATGCTACTTAACCAAGATTGGCGAACCAGTTTAGCCATTGGTTTAGTCCTTGCCCTTTCTTCTACCGCCATCGTCATTCAAACGCTCACCGAAAAAGGCTTGATGAAATCGGATGGAGGCCAATCGTCCTTCGCCGTTTTACTCACTCAAGACATTGTCGTCATTCCCATGCTGGCTTTTATTCCTCTGCTGGCGGCACCAGAGCTAATCGAGTCATTAAGCCACACCACTAATGTGGCTCAAGCCGGAAATCATTCTGAGACCGTATCTTTAGTGGCGGGCTTAGCGTCGTGGCAAAAAATGCTAGTGACTATTGGCGCCATCGCCACCGTTATCTTAAGCGGCAGCTTTTTGGTAACGCCTATTTTTCGTTATATTGCCGTCGCGCGATTACGAGAACTTTTTACCGCCACTGCGCTGATGTTTGTTATCGGCACCACATTGCTTATGTCTTTGGTTGGACTCTCACCGGCCTTGGGAACCTTCTTAGCCGGCGTCGTTTTAGCTAACTCGCCTTATCGCCATGAATTAGAGAGCGACATAGCGCCTTTTAAAGGCTTGTTACTTGGCTTGTTCTTTATGACAGTCGGTGCCGGCATTAACTTCGCTTTATTGTTTAGCCACTTCCCTACTATTCTCGGATTAACCATCGGTTTAATCATGGTGAAAGCCACTACTTTATTACTGTTGGGATGGATTTTTAACATTCGCGGTTCAAACAAATGGCTGCTTGCTCTAGGTCTTGCCCAAGCAGGCGAGTTTGGGTTTGTTTTATTGTCTTTTACCGTCAGCAACGCCGTCATATCACAAGAAATAGCAGATACCTTACTTCTCGTCGTTGCCTTGTCGATGTTGTTGACACCCATATTATTCATTGTCTACGATCGCATTATCGCGCCTCGCTATGCGTCTGACCAAACCGCTGGCCATCATGAAGAATTCCCCGATGAGAATAAAATCATTATTGCAGGCTCCGGCAGAGTTGGCAGCACGATAGACAGTATTTTACGGCTAGCAAACTACCATTCGACCGTGATTGATTTCAGTGTAAAACGACTGGAGGCATTAGAGCGTTTCGGCGTAAAAAACTACTTTGGCGACGCCACGAGACCCGATTTACTGCAAGCAGCCGGTATCGATGAAGCCTCACTGTTGATTATTGCCATTGACGACCCTGAACAAATCACCAAACTCGTCAAATACGTAAAAGAAAAATATCCAGATTTACATGTCATTGCTCGAGCTTTTGACAACAATCATGTTTACGATTTATGGGCTTACGGATGTCGAGATATTATTCGAGAAAACTTCGACAGTAGCTTACGCATGGGAAAGTCTGCGTTTGAAGCACTAGGAATTCCACCGGAAAAAGCCGTTGAAATGATCGAAGTATTCAACCAACATGATAAGGTCTCTATGGTAGAAGTTGCCGACGCCCATCAAATAGGCGTCCCATTCCATGAAAATAAAACCTTTATTGCGCGTTTGCGTAAATACCTCGAAGAAAAGAACCCTCAACTGCAAGCTGAAATGAAACGCATACAAGGTAAAGCAAAAGACTAAATAGACACGCTTTACTTTAATGCAACGTGAATTTTTTTAGTCGTTCACTCCACTTCCCCGCGTGAGATCTTTCGCATGCTTCTTCGGTATCAAAGCTCACCTGCTGACGAAGTTTGTTGAGCTTTATATTAACGTCACTTAGCTCATTGTTAATCAGTGAGCATAGGTAGTCGTCTTGTTTTGCATCATAGGCACTAACAAGTGCCAGATCGGTTTCGAACACACAAATAATTTTCAATGAATTTGGAAAGGCGTTGTAATTCACTAAGTGAGTCAGCCAAACAAATCCGTCTACAGACTCTAATGCTGTTTCACACACGTGAGTTAGAGCTTCGCGAAGCGCGTTGTCGATTTTTTTATCGGACTTCTTCATAAAAATTTAACACATATAATAGGGTGAAAACATTGGACCATTAAATTACATCAGATTCTCACAATGAGTAAAGCGATTCACACCGCCACGAGATCAAGAGCTAAGGTGAAACACGCTTTTTTCAATATTAAGCAATGCGCTCAACTATTCAGTTCCACTGATATGCATTACACTCTTAGCTTCTCTAAAGAACTCGATAGAAAGCAGACAATCGACACCTTTAGCCTGCTTTTACTTTGATTTAAGACATCCATTAAGGACTCCCCGCTGTGAAAAAAGTATTTATTGATGGCGAAACTGGCACAACAGGCCTTCAAGTAAGAGAGCGTCTGATTAACCATCCCAACATTGAAGTCATCAGTATTGATCCGTCTAAAAAGCGCGATATTGAAGAAAAACGCCGCCTAATGAAAGAAGCCGATGTGACGGTACTTTGCCTGCCAGACGACGCCGCCATAGACAGCGTAATCTTAGCAAAAGAAGAAGGTTGCCGTATTCTAGACGCCAGTTCAGTACACAGAGTTGCTGAAGGCTGGGTTTATGGTTTACCTGAGTTAGATACGACTCAACGCGCAAAAATCAAAGACGCTCAGTTTGTGTCTAATCCTGGTTGTTACCCAACTGGTGCGATCCTATTGCTAAAACCCTTAATTGAAGCAGGCTTATTGCCGGCGGATGGGGATTACTCAATCAATGCTATTTCGGGTTTCAGCGGTGGCGGTAATGCCTTAATTGAACGTTATGAAAGCACAGACAAGGCACCTATTTTTGGCGCTTATGGTTTAACTTTTAATCACAAACACTTACCTGAAATGAAAATCTGGTCAGGCTTAGACAAAGCCCCTATTTTCGTACCAAGCGTGGGTAATTTCCGCCAAGGTATGTTGACCTTCTTACCCATTCATTTGAAAAATGGCGTCACCATGGAACAGCTTCAAGCTAAACTGGCTGACGTTTATGCAAACGATACATTCGTCACTGTGAATGACTTTAATGACATTGCGGATGACGCAGCACCTTTCTTAACACCCCATGATCTTGATAATAGCAACCAAGTTGAATTGTCTGTACTGAGTGCACCTGACAATCAATCCGGTGTGCTGGTTGCCAAACTGGATAACTTAGGCAAAGGCGCGTCTGGCGCGGCCGTTCAAAACTTAAATATCATGTTGGGCTTTGATGAAGGCATTGCAGTTAGCCTTCGTTAATAAAAACATGGGCCTTCTTTGACGTTTTCAAAGAAGGCCAATCTATATCCATTAGGGCTTTCTAATGAGTAATAAAAGTAATTCCCCACAAACATCGATAACCGCTAAAAACGCTACCCAATCCCTAATAAAACCCAACTGGCCACTGTATCTAATCCTAATAATGACGTTTGTCATTGGCGCAGTTTCTTATCAATTTCTAACGTCAGTCCAAGCTCTTTCTGCCGGACTGCTGTTCATTTGTATCGCGTTCTGGGCAACCTCTCTGGTGCCTGCTTATTGGCCTGCTTTGGGATTATTTGCTTTTGCGACGGCAACGCAGCTCGCTCCAACACAAGTAATATTTGCGGGATTCCAGTCGTCGACATTTTGGTTACTGTTCAGTGGTATGGTATTTGGTGCGGCGATTAATCACACGGGGATAAATTCACGCGCTACACGCTTGCTGATGCTGATTCTCGGCAACAGTTACCAGGGCACGATTATCAAAATTGCTTTGTTTGCGATGGGCTTGGCTTTTTTAATTCCATCTGGCGTGAGTCGTATCGTACTCATCATCCCAATTATTGCCTCCCTTGCCGATCACTTTGGCTACGATCAAAACTCTAATGGCCGGAAAGGCATGTTACTGGCGGCGGCATTTGGTACGTTTTTACCCGCCTTTTCTATCCTGCCTGCAAACGCTCCCAACATGTTGCTTTCTGGCATGGCCGAAGCCTTGTATAACGCACCCTTTTCTTATGGTGAATATTTGCTTTTACACTTCCCTGTCTTGGGTTTTGGAAAATTAGTCATGACCATTGGCGTTATTCTGTGGCTTTTTCCAGATAAAGCGCCGAATCAAGCGATAGAAGCGACGATCGAAAAATCAGCCATGACGAAAATAGAAATACGCCTATTAATTGTGCTGTGTACTTGTTTTGCTTTTTGGTTTACTGACTCGCTGCATCATATTTCTGCCGGTTGGATTGGCCTGATTGCCGCTCTAATTTGCCTATGGCCAAGCCTTGGATTAATGGCAAAAAATAGCATAGACAAAGATATTCAGTACGGCACATTGTTATTCGCGGCGGGTATTATTGGATTAAGCGCAATCATTGCTTACTCTGGACTGGGGAACATATTGGTTAATTATTTAACCGAGGTGATTCCTTTTTCTCCCAACTCACCTTTACTTAACTTGAGTTTGCTGACGTTTATTTCCACCTGCGTGGCCGTGGTAACCAATTTGGCAGGCGTTCCTGCCATCATGACACCAATGGCTGAGCATCTTGCTAACATAACTGGCCTGTCTAGCCATGCCGTGCTGATGACCCAAGTCTTGGCTTTCTCCAACGTATTGTTACCTTATCAGGCTCCGCCATTGATCACCGCGATTGCGCTTGGTAACTTATCCATTAGCGCGGTCACCAAGGTTTGTTTGGCAACCTTTGTGCTAACGAGTGTGATACTGCTGCCACTAAATTTCCTTTGGTGGCATATTCTAGGTATGTTTTAGACAAGTTCTTAGCAAAGCGCTTCACTAAGATAGACGAAAGCGGCTTATCCATTCAGATAAGCCGCTTTTTTATGACAATCTTGTTAAGTCAAAAAACTACTTCTCTGGCTGCCAAACATGGAACTTAGATTTACGCATTTGGTCTTTTTCAGCGGCCGATGCACCCCAATTCCCATCGTAAACTTTGCCTTCCCAGTCACCATAAGCAGGATTTGGCAACATGATAAATTGAGTGCCAAACAACGCTTTATTTTTCTCAACGGCGGCATCACTAGCGGCTAAGCTTTTTGTTCTAAAGTCATTAGAGAAATCGTTCAGGTTATCGCCCATCAACAACGCAATATCATAATCTTTCGCAATCGCTTCACGACGAGGTTGTTTATCACTGGTACTGTCACGCAACATCAGATGCGCATCATCCACGTTAGGAAAACCCAAGTCTTGCAAATTTTCACGTGTGCCTTCTAGTCCCGAAACTTTACGATTGGTGATATAAAACACTTCCCCGCCGTTATTCGCCACATAGGTCAAAAATGCCAGCGCGCCCGGCATGGCTCTCGCTTCTGCGGCGTCCATCCACTCTCCCCATGTTTTGCTAGAGTAACCAAAATCTTTACCAATCAACCAAGCTTGATAACCACTGTTGTCGATAATCGTTTCATCGGCATCTACCACGACCGCAATTTTTTTACCGCCTGTATGCTGGCTAACGTAATGATCAAATTGCATTTTTGCCAGATTAAACGCTTGATATGACATGGCTTTATATTCAGCGGACGCTTGCATCCATAACGTCGACATGACCAATTGTTCGTTTAAATCTTTAGCAGAGAAATCCGCATCGTGAGCAAGAGTAGGCAAAGAGAAGCTACCCGTAAAAAGCGCAGCTGAAAACACCAGCGTTCGAAAAACAGTAGAAGACATGAAACACTCCTTGGTTATAGAGACACATTTTCATTCGAGTAATGAACTTAGCAAAAAATACACTTTCTGAAGCAGTTCGTCTTCACCTTTACAATAACAATATCCATTACGCCATCTTGAGATAAAAAGTCAAAGCCGCTATTTCGCAACAGCTTTTTCAACGAAAATATCGTATTATTGACGGCTATTAACCATTAACTCGCATTCTAACTATTGATTCCTATGATACGACTTTCCAATATCCAACTCCCCCTTGATCACGACGCCACAGCACTGGAAAATACCATTTTATCCATGCTTGAAATTTCAGCCGAACAACTCGTTCGTTTTAACGTATTTCGTCGCGGTTATGATGCACGTAAAAAAACACACATCATGCTGATCTACACCTTGGATATTGAAACCACATGCGACGACGCCTTACTCAGTCGATTTGCTGATCATCAACAAGTCAAAGCTACACCTGATCTTGATTATCACCCTGTCGCTCAAGCACCCGCTACATTAACCGAACGCCCTATTGTTATTGGTTTCGGGCCTTGTGGATTACTAGCTGCGTTGGTATTGGCACAAATGGGCTATAAGCCCATTGTTTTAGAACGCGGAAAAGAAGTACGCGAGCGCACCAAGGACACCTTTGGTTTTTGGCGTAAGAAAATTCTGAATACCGAGTCTAATGTACAGTTTGGCGAAGGCGGCGCAGGCACTTTTTCTGACGGCAAGCTCTACAGCCAAGTAAAAGATCCGAAACAATACAGCCGTAAAGTGCTTAACGAATTTGTAGCCGCTGGCGCACCAGATGAGATTCTCTACGTCAGTAAGCCTCACATCGGTACTTTCAAGCTGGTTGCCATGGTCGAAAAAATGCGCGCCCAAATTGTTGAGCTGGGTGGCGAGATACGCTTTAGCGCTCGCGTAGACGACATGCACATTGAAGATGGACAAATTACTGGCGTCACATTGGCTAACGGCGAACAACTATATTCAAAACACATCGCCATCGCCATTGGTCACAGCGCCCGTGATACGTTCGAAATGATTCATAACAAAGGTGTTTACATCGAAGCCAAGCCTTTCTCGGTGGGCTTTCGTATCGAGCATGAACAATCCGCTATCGACAAAGCACGTTTTGGTCCGAACGCTGGCAACGAAATTTTAGGCGCAGCGGATTATAAACTGGTTCATCATTGCAAAAATGGCCGTTCCGTTTATAGCTTCTGCATGTGCCCTGGTGGAACCGTTGTCGCGGCAACGTCGGAAGAGAACCGTGTTGTGACGAACGGCATGAGTCAATATTCGCGTAACGAACGCAACGCCAACAGTGCCGTTGTTGTCGGAATTGACCCTTCTGATTATCCAGGTGGTCCACTGGCGGGTATCGAATTTCAGCGCAAGCTAGAAAGCCATGCGTTTGTCATGGGTGGCAGTAATTATGATGCGCCAGCACAAACCGTTGGGGCATTTTTGAGAGGAGAAACGCAAGAGCACATCGGCACAATTGAACCCTCCTTCAAACCGGGAATAAAACTAACCAACCTAGCCGACGCCTTGCCAGACTTCTGTATAGAAGCGCTTCGCGAAGCAATTCCTGCGTTTAACAAAAAGGTCAGAGGCTTTGCTTTTGAAGATGCCCTGCTGACCGGTGTGGAAACTCGAACGTCTGCGCCTATCAACATCACACGTGATAAACACAGCTTAGAAAGCATCAACACCAAAGGTTTATACCCGGCAGGTGAAGGTGCAGGTTATGCCGGCGGTATTATGTCTGCAGCAATAGACGGCATCAAAATCGCCGAAGCCATGGCATTGAGTATTAACAATACAATGAAGGTTTAAACTCAGCCGTTAAGAACCACTGAAAGAACCACTGAAAGAACCACTGAAAGAACCACTGAAAGAACCACTGAAAGAACCATTCACAAGCTGCTCAATCTTAAGCAGCCTGTTTTGTTTAGTTTTCTTTAAAAAATAATCCGAAAGAAATATTTTGACTTCTACTACGTAGACTCAGCACTAGGATAGTCAGCAACAACGCAAAAAACTCAGTACTCGCCGCTGCATACCAAATTCCCCATTCAGCAAAGAAAAAAGGAAGGATAAAAATCAACGGCAAAGAAAATGCGTAGGTTTTTAGAATGCCTAAAATACCCGCTCTTTTTGCGTCTCCAATGGCTTGGAAGAACATACTGATCATCATCTGTGGGCCCACCAGAAAAAGCGCCAAGGTAGAAAAAGGTAAAATTCGCATTACTTCATTAATAACGGCCTGATCATTGACAAATAATGCGCCTAAATCACTTCTAAAAACAAAAGCGATAAGCTGTAAAAAAACGCAGTAAATAAAGGCAACAGACAAAACAATTTTAATACTGCTATTCACTCTACTCAGCTCATTTGCCCCAAAATTGTTACCAACAATCGCTTGAAATGCCATGCTCAAACCAAGTAAGGGCAAAAAGATGAAGGTCATTAAGCGTGTGATAATGCCATAAGCGCCTACTGTCGTTGCATAATTTCCAGCATCCCAAATTTGCAAATTATATAAAATGGCACCAGACGCTAACGCTAAACCAATATAATTTAAACTTGACGGCGCACCGAGAGACAAAAATGTTAGCCAATGCTGTCGCGACGTAGAAAACAACACAACCTGAAGATTGAGGGGGTTCTTTTTATACTTTCGATATAAAAAAATAATGACTAACGAGATAGCCTGAGCCAGTACCGTGCCATAAGCCGAGCCTTCCACACCCCAATTCATGCCAACAATGAGCAGATAATTAAACATCCCATTGAGTAGTACAGAAAACAGTGAGACAAACGCCATAAACGAAACTTGGCCCTCACAACGCAAACTATCGCCATTAATGGTTAAAATAAACACCAAAGGGGAAAAGAAAACCAAAATAGAAATATAGCGATAACTCATATCTCCAATAAGACTTGAGCCATTACTAACCGAACTTGTTAGAGCGTGCCCACCGATTAAAAAAAGCCCCACCAAAACAGCACACACTACTAAGGACAAACTAATGGCTTGGGAAAACACGTCAACCGCACTGGACCCATTTCCGGCTCCTAACTGTCGCGCCATCAAACTGGCAAAACCGTTCGATACTAAAGTAGACAAAGCAATGATGAGGATAAAAGCTGGAAACATCGACGTAACAGCCGTTAAAGCATCAGCTCCTACAAAAACCCCAAGAAAATAAGCATCCACTAGTGAAAATGAGCCATTGACCAACATGATCAAAATAATGGGCGCGGCCGTTTTTAGAAAAACATGGGGTAAAGGTAAATCAAGAAAATGATTCTTTTGATCTGTACCTGTCATGGTAAAGAAGCCCTGTTATAGAAATCGGAGGTAAGTACGTCCTTGTCTCTTGGATAGAAACAAAATACGCGATACCCACATAAAGTTAAAAGCTAGCCAAAAAAACACCTGGCAAGAAGCAAGTCAAAGGGTCAACTTCATCTCTACCACACTGGACGTAAAACCCACTTTTTCATAGGCCTTAATCGCCACGTTATTTTGCGTATACACCTCAAGATAGAAATCCCTTATGCCCCTTTCTTGACCCCAAACAATAAGCTTTTCTAGCAGTTTTTTATTAAGGCCCTGTCCTCGACATTGGGGAACGACATACATAAAACCAAGATAGCCATGATGACTGTGTTGCAGGTAAGTCTTTGAGGCGCGAATTTGAACATATCCAGTTGCCACAATTTGCCCGTCTATCTCAACCACTAGAAACAAAGTGTCCGCGACAGATATTAGCGCATCGAGATCATGATACGTGGCATCCACTTTAGTCAATTTATTAAAGGGTCGCTCAGCTTCAATCAACGCCTGTTCAAGCGCAAGTAATTTGGGCTTATCATTGAAATTGGCGTCTCTAAAGTTCAACATTAAGGCTTCCTTGTGTGGTCACTCGCTTCGATTCAAAGTTAACAAATAGAATAAAGTAGGATTTCATGAAAATCCACTTTACCATAGTGATCACCAGCCATCATAAAAACCAAGTGAGATTATAAATGCGAATTGACCCGACATCTCTGCGTTTGTTTGTCTGTGTCATAGAGCAAGGCTCCATTGCGCGGGCGGCGGAGCTAAATTTCATTGCCGCCTCCGCCGTTTCAAAACGTATTAAGGAATTAGAACAGTTACTGCATACGCCATTAATGATGCGTACAAATCGTGGTGTGGTGGCGACACCGGCAGGGCAAGCTTTATTGCAAATGTCTCGGGGTGTATTACATCAGTTGGACGATATTTATAATCAGATGAATGAATTTTCCCACGGTGTGCGTGGGCAAGTTCGCATGGTGGCAAATATCTCCGCCATCAGCCAATTTCTTCCCAAACAATTGCGCTCTTTTTTGAATCAAAACCCTTTGGTACAAATTCATTTGGAAGAAAAGATCAGCAGTGAAATCGTTCGTGCCGTCGCTGAAAATTCAGCCGATATTGGCATTGTCACCATCGCTTCTAGAGAGTATCCAGACCTCTCTATCTATCCTTATAAAACGGATCGGTTGGTGGTTATCACACCTGTCGGCCATCCTCTCGGAAAAAATAAAGAAATAAGCTTTGTAGACACATTAGAGTATGATTATGTCGGTTTGCACACTGGTAGCGCCATCAACAATCAGATGATCAATGCCGCTACAAACGCCAACTTACCTCTTAATATGCGCATCCAAGTCACCAGTTATGAAGCACTTTCCAGTATGGTGGAATCTGGCCTTGGTATCGGTTTAATGCCTATTGATATTGCTCGACCCTATATAAAAGCCGCTCGAATCGAAGCCTTGCCATTATTAGATGGCTGGGCACATAGGGAGCTGAAAATTTGCGTAAGACGCTCTGATCAACTACTAGACGCAGCTCATCACTTATTGACCCATTTACGTACCACGTGATACCCGCCATTCAGCCATATCCTAAAGAGATGGCAGCCTAACATATGGGCGCTTTGCACTTACCCTCGTTTAAAAGATGATTGTCCCAACAATTACAAAAAAAAACAGATAAAGGGACACGAGAATGAGCCAACGCGACTCGTCATCTAACAAAAATACTGAACATGAAACCGAGCTGCCTTTAAAAGGAGTACGTGTTTTAGAACTAGGGTCTCTCATTGCAGGCCCTTACGCAGGCAGTATTTTCGCTCAATTCGGTGCGGAAGTGGTTAAAGTTGAACCACCTGGAAGTGGCGACCCATTGCGCAAATGGCGAAAAATGTACAAAGACACCTCTCTTTGGTGGTATACGCAAAGCCGTAATAAAAAATCCATCACCCTTGATCTTAAATCTCCTGATGCCCAAGCCATCATTCATGATCTAGTCAAAGACGTAGATATCGTCATAGAGAACTTCCGCCCAGGAACATTAGAAAAATGGAACCTAGGCTGGGAACAGTTATCAGCAATCAAACCTGAACTCATCATGTTACGCGTTTCTGGCTATGGTCAGGACGGCCCTTATTCCTCTCGCCCTGGTTTTGCTGCCATTGCAGAGTCCATTGGTGGCTTACGTCACCTTGTTGGTTACGAAGATAGACCACCGGTTCGAGTAGGTGTCAGCATTGGCGACACGCTCGCATCACTATATGGCGTCATCGGTGCCATGATGGCCATGCACCATCTCAAAGTAAACAAAGGTACAGGGCAATTTATTGATGTGGCTTTGTATGAATCTGTATTCGGCGTAATGGAAAGTTTGATTCCAGAATACGGCATGTTCGGTTTTATCCGTGAACGTACCGGCGCTAGCATGCCGGGGATTGCGCCCTCTGGTTCTTACATGAGCAAAGACGAGCGCTATATTGTTATTGCTGCTAACAGCGACAGCATCTTCAAGCGTTTTATGAATGCCATGAATCGACCTGATTTAGCAAACGATCCAGAACTGGCCCAAAACGATGGTCGAGCTAAACGCTCAGGGGAATTGGATGATGCTATTCAAGCTTGGACATCAACCTATTCTCTCAAAGACGCGCTCGCCATTCTTGAAGAAGCCGCGGTTCCTTCTAGTGGCATAAACAATGCTGAAGACATCTTTAATGATCCCCACTTTCGTGCTCGTGACATGATTGTAGAACACCCTCTTTCTGGTGACGATAAAATATCCCTGCCAGGGATAGTACCTAAACTCAGCCTTACTCCTGGTAAAACACAATGGTTAGGGCCAAAGCTTGGCGAGCACACAGAAGAAGTATTAAGTTCGCTTGGTATAGATGCCGAAAAGCTCTCAACGCTTCGTGCAAATGGTGTGATTTAGGAGGTCATTATGTTTATGCAAAACCTACCGACTAAGGTGCGAATTAACGAAGTCGCTACTCGTGACGGCTTTCAAAGCGAAGCAATCTTTATCCCAACCGATAAAAAGATCGAAATCATCAATCGCTTATCCTTGCTTGGCCTGAATAAAATAGAAGTAACCTCTTTTGTGTCGCCCAAAGCCATTCCAAATTTGCGAGACGCAGAAGAAGTGATGAGCAGCATTACTCGCAACCCTAACGTCACTTATGTCACCTTGGTGCCAAATGAAAAAGGCGCGGAACGCGCGTTGGCGACGAACGCAGATGAAATAAACCTCGTCATGTCCGTCAGCGAATCGCACAATTTGTCAAATATTCGTATGACTTGCGATCAATCATTGGCCCAATTTAAGCGTATTTGCACGCTAATGGAAGGCAGCAACACGCGTATCAATGCCTCGCTGGCAACGTCTTTTGGTTGTCCTTTTGAAGGTCTAATTGCACCTGAGCGTGTGATCAATGTTATCAAACAATACCTTGATATTGGTATTCAGAGTATTTCAATTGCCGATACGACAGGCATGGCATCGCCGCGCCAAGTGTATGAATTGTGCGATCAAGTTCGGAATGTTTTTCCTACACTGGATGTCACCCTGCATTTGCACAACACACGTGGAATGGGCCTTACCAATGCACTTACTGGGTTGTCTGCGGGTATTACTCAACTAGATGCTTCTTTAGGTGGAATTGGTGGCTGTCCATTTGCTCCAGGGGCCACTGGTAACATCTGCACGGAAGATCTTGTTCACATGCTAGAGTCCATTGATTTAGATACGGGTGTGGACTTACCTACATTATTAGACATGGCACGTGAATTACCTGAGTTGTTAATGCACGACATATCAGGACAAGTTGCCAAAGCAGGATTGCGCACTGAAACAAGGCCATTATCACAAAGTGTTATTGACCTTAAAGCACGTAATGAAAAGCACTAAATAAAGAACTAGCTGTTGTATAAAAAAACAAAAACTTATAATAAAAATAGGACACTATCATGGATTATAAAACGCTTCTAAAAACGGGTTTATTGGCCTCCACTTTGATGGCATCTTTGCCTTCATTTGCAGAGACAACCTTAGGCATTTCACTACAATTACCACTCAAACACCATCTTGGTCAAAACTTAGTCGACTTCAAACAAGAAGTGGAAGAAAAAAGTAATGGCGATATTAAAATCAAGATCTACCCCTCTGCACAACTATTTAAAGACAGCGAAGTTCATCAAGCCGTAAGCTCCGGCGCAATTGAAATGGGTGTAATGAGTCTTTCTCAACTTGCCGGCACCATTCCTGCTGTCGATGTTTTTTATGTACCCTTCATGTTCCCGTCACAAGACAAAGTAGAAGCGGCGACTCGCCCAGATAGCCCAGTACGTATGTTACTGGATGAAGCTATTCAAAAAACCGGCACCCGTCCACTTTGGTGGCAAGCGTATGGTGGCGTAGCATTACTGTCCAAAAAAAAACCCATCAAACAACCTGAAGACATGGAAGGAATGAAGGTCCGTGTTTTTGGTAAAACGCTCGGAGAATTTGTTAAAGCCGTAGGCGGAGCGCCCACTTCAATGGCAGGTTCTGAGCAATTCTTAGCGTATCAGCGTGGTACTGTGGATGCAGGTATGACTGGCGTTTCTGCGGTTGGCCCACGTAAGCTTTACCAAGTGATGGATTACCTAACGCTGACCAATCATGCTGATATCGAATTCCTAACGGTTATCAATGAAAAGGTCTGGAAATCTTTAACGCCAGCCAATCAGAAAGTACTTTCTGATGCAGCTCGTAAAGTAGAATTACAGCTACGAAATAAAATCAAAGAAATTGAAAGCGACGCTATTGCAGACGCTGAAAAGAACATGACCGTTATCCATCTTGATAACAACGATATTGCCGCTTGGCGTCAAGCCACAACGTCTGTAAAAGAGTCTTTCTTAGAAAACTCAGGCCCTTTAGGTTTGAAAGTTATCCAAGCTGCAGAGAATCTTTAAGCGTTAAAAACATACCGCGAGAGCCTTTTTCACTCTCGCGGTATTTCGTTGTTTTTTGGAGTATTGGCTATGTCCAACCATGCAGAAAAAGAAAAGGACTTGTCAACTTGGCGAGCAGAACATCCTGCTCTTTGGGTTCGCATTAACTACCTACTAATCAAACTATGCGGCCAATTATCGGCGGCTCTGTTTGTTATCGTTGCCGCGATTATCACTTATGAGGTAGTTGCTCGTTATGTCTTTACTGCCCCAACTATTTGGTCAGAAGACATTTCATTACTTTGCCAAATTTGGGCGACTTGCTTAGGGGCAAGTTGGGTATTGCAACATAAAGCACTAATTCGAATAGACTTTCTAACCAATATGTTAGGTGAGAAGGCGAAAAAAATGTCTGATTTTGTCGCATTATTATGCATTGTGTTCTTCTCTGGTTTTATCACCTTCTATGGATTTGGGTTATTAAAGGAGTCGATAGAAATGGGCGCCGCGTCTGCCAGTATGCTAGGACTTCCACTTTGGGCAACAAAATCCGCCATTCCCATTGGCTTTGGTTTACTCACACTACAAGCCATCATGGAAATGTTTCTGATGTTCGCCAGTGACTACCAAGAACACGAAGAGGTTTCGCTCTAATGACGATTATTCTGTTGCTGGTTATTATGCTTCTTGCGCTGCTAATCGGTGTACCTGTCGCTTTTGCGCTTGGTGGATTAGGCTTAGGCATGCTGTTAATAGGAGGCTTCTCGCCAATCATGGCGCCTCTGGCTCTTTATTCCTCTTTCGACAGTTTTATTCTTTTATCTGTCCCACTTTTTTTATTGATGTCGAACATTCTATTGCAAGGCGGTATAGGCAGAGACTTGTTCAGAGCCGTGCAATCTTGGGTTGGACATTGGCCTGGTGGTCTTGGTATTGCGACCATCGCTTCTTGTACTATCTTTTCGGCAATTTCTGGCTCCTCTGTCGCAACCGCTGCGACCATAGGCAATGTTGCCATTAAAGAAATGACAGATCGAGGTTACAACAAACCTTTTGTCTATGGCTTAATCGCCGCAGGCGGTACGTTAGGTATCTTGATCCCACCGTCAATTCCCATGATCGTATATGGCGTTATTACGGAAGAGTCTATTGTCGATCTATTCTTAGCGGGCATTGTGCCGGGCTTATTAATGGCTTCTGCCTTTATTGTTTACTGCTTTTTTTACGCGCGTTTTAGCAAAGAATATACCCCAAGTGAAAAATCGTCTAACGCTGAACGTAAAAGCGCAAGCTTGAGAGCATTACCGACTATTGCACTTGCTGCTATCATTATTGGTGGGATTTATACGGGTGTCTTCACACCAACTGAGTCCGCTGGTGTCGGCGTCGCTGTTTCACTCATCATTGTTATTTTGATGAGGACTTTTAGCGTTGCGAAATTCAAAGCAGCGGCCATGAGCACCATGAAAAATACGGTGACCATCTTCCTTATCATTGCGGGCGCTAAAGTCTTTGGTAAAGCCATCACGCTTTACCAAATCCCTCAAGATATCTCGATGTTAGTCAGCGAGAACATATCAGAAGTGGGTTTATTCATTGCTGCCGTGTGTTTTGTCTTGCTCATCATGGGGTTCTTTCTTGAATCCATATCCATGCTATTGATTATGATGCCTGTGCTGTACCCATCGCTTGGCATGATGGGAATTGACCCTATTTGGTTCGCCATCATATTTGTCATCATGATCGAATGTGCATTGATTACACCGCCGGTCGGGCTAAATCTATTTGTCATTCAATCTGTTTCCGGTGGAAAGTCCTCGGAAATAATTAAAGGGGTTTGGCCTTTCATTCTCATTATGTTGGGTTGCTTATTAGCGGTGTATTTTTTCCCCGCGATTGCTCTCTACATCCCTTTCTATCTTTAAATTGTCCCTGATTAATAACCACCTAGCTCCTATCGTGTGACTGGGTGGTTATTACCCTCTTATCTTCATCACCATTAATCTGTATTATCCCCCACCTTAACCTAACCTATGAAAAGGAACTTCCAGTGAAAAAAACACTTGCTGTGCTCGTTTTCACGCTTGTCGCTGCTTGCATCGTCACGCCTAAAATCATTGCACCGACTTACCAAGAAAAAATGGCTGATATTGTCTCGAATATCAATAATGCTCCAGGTTATAGCGCTAAAATAGTCTCAACAAACGCGGCATGGTTCGGCGCTGAAAATAAGGTTTTAGTGAGCTTTGATACCGCTCAGATTGACCCTGCACTTCAAGGTGAAAAGCTTGAAGCTGAGTTGGTTATTGAAACGCATTATGGTCCACTGTTATTTTCTCGCAACGGCGTATTTGGTCTGTATGAGACCGACATTCGTTTTGTCGGCGAGACACTACGAAATGAACTTATCTGGGACGAGAGCCAACCTTTATATCAGCTTTCGGTACTTGGCGGCTTCACCGGTAACTTCAAACTAGCAGACACCATTCCCGCTTTGAGCAATCCTACAAACACCTTCACTTTCAGCGGTTATGCTGGCAAAGGTGAGATGAATGACAAAGAATTCATTTACGAAGGGGTACTGAATCAAATCGATGTAGATGACGTCTATAGCCCAACTAAAGCAGAAGGACTTACCGTATCCGTTGAATTAAATGCAGATTTAGAAACCATTATGAAAGGTGGTTTTTACGACAGCATGATGGACCTTAGCTTAGATAAACTTACATTAGGAATGGGCACAGAACTGTCTGGTATCACAATAGGGTTGAGTTCCGCTTTAGACCGTGACACTCAGCTTGGCAGCCTTGAAATTGGTTACTTTATTAAAGAAGTTGCATATGAAGGGTTCACCGTCAGTGACCTCGCTTTGGTCACGGAACTCGATAATCTAAGCAATAAGTTCTTTCTTGATTACAAAAACTTTTCTGATAGCTTGTTAGCTGAGACCAACTCACCGGATTCCATCTACGGTGCCTTATTTGTCTTCATGCAAGACAACATTGATGAATTACTGACAGCAAAACCAGAATTCAACATTACTGATTTTAGCGGTACCTTTTCTGAAGGCAGCTTCAGTGCAAGTCTCACTAGCAAGCTTGCCGACATAAGTACGCCGACGATTGATGAGTTAACCATTCCAGAGTTTTGGCTATACAACGCCATAGTAGCAGCAAATATTGAAGCCGATGAAGCCTTAGTGAGAAGTCTGGCTGAGCGATTCATTGCTGATAAAATGCGTGCGCCAGTTACCGCGCCAGAAGTGAAACAACAAGCCCAAATAATCATCGACGGTTTAATACAACAAGGTTTGATGAAGTTAGAAAACGACAAGTATCTGAGTGAAATTACCATCGAAAAAGGTCAGGGGAAAATCTACGAAATGGCCTTTCCTTTAATGTAAAACATCGCGACAATTTGTATTAGATCTAAAAAAGGCGCGTCCTGTATTTGCTAATCAAAATACAGGGCACGCCTTTTTATTATCAATAAAACAATCTAGTAAGCGGCGAAAGTCTCACCATTATATTGAGTCACTAGACAATCCTTGCCCTTTTCTTTCAGCATTTTACAAAAATTAGAACTAAACGATTTTTCCATAAATGGACCGACTTTTAACTGATACATAGTACGGCCTTTGACTTCTTTTTCATTGACCAACGGAATTAGACCATCAAAAGACGTCGGATAGTCTTTTAATAATACTTTCCAGCCACGAACGGCTTCATCACGGTTCCCATAGGACGCAACTTGAACGCCATACTCTTGTTCTTGGTTGACCAATGGCGCGGCCACAACAGGGGCAGCATTGACCATCTTAGCCTGTTTTTTGGGCGTTTCTGCCATTGGCATCGTATTGCCTTGATCGTCTAACGGCGCAGCCGTCACCGCAGGCGCCACGTTCATCGCAGCCATACTTTCGTCTGCCATTATGTTGTCATTACTGGACATGGAATCCGCTGGCATTGCAGGATTATCGCCTTGCTTTAACGCTGCAAGTTCTGCTTCCAGAGCATCAATCCTATCCAGCTTCGGCTGTATGGACTGCCATTGCTCATCATGAGCACGAACTTTATCTTGTAAATCACCATAGGCCATAAAAGTATTTTTATCGCCCGTAGAGGAACAAGCACCTAATGATAATCCCGCTATAACAACAATCAGTTTTTTGGACATTCCCATTACTCTATTCTCCATGTACATGATTAAGACAGTCACCTTACTATCTAATACTTTTTTACTAAGTACTCTTTAAGAAGTCGATAGTAAGTGTTGCCCCCACAAAATTAAGGCATAACGAGCCGCTTTGCCAATCAAAACTAACGGTAAAAAATACCAAATAGGCGTACGAAACACACCCGATACTAAAGCAATCCCATCACCAACAACAGGAAGCCAAGTAAATAATAAACTCCAGATGCCGTAACGGTTAAACAAGCGTTCGGCTTTTTGTCGAGTCTCAGCGTTTATGGGGAACCATTTTTTGTGTTCATATCGAACCAAATACAACCCCAACAACCAGTTGGTTAAGCCACCTAATGTATTACCTACACTGGCCCAAAACCATAAAAAAACCACGGACAGTGTCGCGTCATTGGCATAATAAAGTAATACCGCCTCTGATCCAAAAGGCAAAATAGTTGCCGACAAAAATGAAACAAAAAAAATGAATAAATAATCCAACACGACGTCTCTATATCTACTTTTATGGAAACAATAAAGCACCTAAATGCGAAAACAATGATCTAGCTCAATATCCCGCTACTAGGCAATATGTATAAAAACACTTAACCTAGAAAAATGACCAAGTGTAAAAATAATTAAGTCGTCAATATGATATTTCCTTCAATTCAGTAAGTTGTTAAAACGCTTAGTTGAATAATATATTGAGCTCGAGTTTTATTTACTAGTGCCAAAATAAACAGATCTAAAAAACGGAGACGACATGCTGGATCGCATTAATGATATTAAAATACGTTACAAGTTATGGGCCATAATTGGACTTATGTCCATGGGAACAACCGCTCTAATTTTAGTCTCACTTACGTCTTTGTTTAACAGCCATGTTGATGCTCGAAATGACCGAACACAAGATATTTTGGACATCGTAAACTCGACGTTATCACCCATTTATAAAAAACAACAATCAGGTGAGCTGACCGCCGATCAAGCAAAAAATCAGGCCATTACGCTTTTATCTGCATTCAAGTATGGCAATAAACAAAGCCTTTGGATCATCAATAAAAACAATCTTACTTTAATCAATGCCCCAATAACCTATAAAAACAATCACACTCCTGCTTCTCTTACTGAAGCACTCAAAAATCCACAAGCATCATCAGTAGAAAAGAATTATCAGGCGATAACATTTGAGTATCAGGGTAACGATGGCACAGCACACCGGATGCTCGCCAGCGCATATACTTTTACGCCATGGAATATCACCATCATTGCCACCGCATCCATGGATGCGGTCATGAGCTTTTTCTTAAACGCATTAGTCGATTATGCCATTTTAGTGAGCGTATTAACCGTCTTAGTCGGAGGTACGGCACTCTATATTATTCATTTGGTCACCAGCCGCGTGACGTCGCTGTGCAAAACCATGACATCGGTGCAACACTCCGGAGATCTAACACAACGTGTCGAGTTTACTGGCCAAGATGAAATGGGCGAAATGTCGCGCGCCTTTAATAGCATGATGAACGACTTTCAATCCATCGTGCGCAATGTCGGCCACTCCAGTGAGACCCTAGATAATATCGTCGGTCAGACCAATAGATCGACCCAAAAAACAGCGCAAGGTGTGAGTAAACAATTATCCAATACGGAAAAAGCCACTGATCTGATGCAAAGTGTGATGACCTCCGTTGAAGACACGCTCGCCATTGCCGAGCAAGCAAACCATACGACACAAGAACTTGACCAGCATTCCAAACAGGGTCTTGGTGTCATGAACAAAGCCAACCAAGACATACAACAACTGTCTATTGAAGTTGGAGACGCGGCAATACAGATTCAAAAATTACGCGAAGCGGTCACACACATTAACGAACGATTAGGCATCATTGCAGAAGTGGCAGACCAGACCAACTTACTCGCGCTCAATGCCGCCATTGAAGCCGCTCGAGCGGGTGAACAAGGCAGAGGATTTGCCGTTGTGGCGGACGAAGTTCGTCATCTTGCCCAACGTTCGCAATTAGCGGCAACTGAAATTGGCGGATTAATCGATCAATTGACACAACAAACACTGACCACAGTGGACGTCATGGAGACAGCCCGAAACACGGCTAATCAAGGTGCGGAGCAGACTTCTCAAGCGGGTCAGGCATTTACTGAGATTGCCAATGGCGTGCTGTCCATTTCCAAACTGAACAGTAATATTAGCCAAGCGGCTGAGCGTCAATATGAGTCTTCAAAAACGGTTCACCAAACATTGGAAAGCATCGCCAATGTTTGTGAAGATACCAACCATAATTCTACTGATATTCAAACGTCCGTGAACAATTTACAAGAATGCGCCAGTCAATTACGCCAATTGGTGCATCAGTTTAGTACCTAATCAAAAAGGGATAGCGCTCTCAAAAAAACACAACCTCTTACCGTATTTCTACTAATGCTACTTTCATTTAATCTACAAAATTCATGTTAAGTGCACCTTAATCGTCTACTTATGCTCTTATTCTGTGCATAAAAGAGCATTTTTTAGAAAATAATGTCCTTTCCAAAAATTAAGTGAAAAAGAAACAATTTTACTACTTTAACTTCTTGGTGAGTCCCATTAAGTTTGGGTATAGTGGTTTTAACTCAATTCACCTCTATCGACTAAATTTGGTCTAAGACCGACAACTCGGTCCTACAAACCGTTACGTTTTCTAAAGGATCAAACATGGCATCTGATACACAAGATAAGCTAGATTCTCTTTATCAACATATACAGGCGGTTATTTTATCCCGCCAGCACCCAGTGACAGGGCTTTTCCCTGCCAGCACCAGCATCAATAATCACGGTAATTACACCGATGCTTGGGTTCGAGACAATGTCTACAGTATACAAGCCGTATGGGCATTACATTTGGCCTATAAACGTGCCTCAAATCCTCAAAAGCGCGCTAATGAACTTGAGTTTACCTGTATCAAAATGATGCGCGGGCTGCTATTTGCCATGATGCGACAATCCCACAAAGTCGAAGCATTCAAACACAGCTTGGACCCAAAAGACGCGCTGCATGCAAAATACGATACTAAAACAGGCTTAGAAGCCGTCGCAGATGACGCATGGGGACATTTGCAAATCGATGCCACCAGCTTTTATCTGTTGATGCTGGCGCAAATGACCAAAGCGGGCAGCAAACTCATCTTTTCTCGTGATGAATTTAATTTTATCCAAAATCTTATTTATTACATTTCTCGTACTTATCGCACGCCAGATTACGGTATTTGGGAACGAGGCAATAAGGTTAACAATGGTAAAGCCGAAATAAACGCCAGTTCTGTTGGCATGGCAAAAGCCGCGATGGAAGGCATGGACGGCTTAAACCTATTTGGCGAAGATGGTCCAGAATGGGCCGTCGTTCACTCCTTTGCTGATGCGGTTGCCCGCGCAGGCTCGGTACTACAATCCTTGTTACCCAAAGAATCTCGTTCTAAAGAAGTCGACAGTGCTGTCCTGAGTATCATTGGCTTTCCGGCATTTGCCGTAAATGATGAAAAGTTAACCCGACGCACACGCAAGGAAATCATCAGTAAGTTAGGCGGTGAATACGGCTGTAAGCGTTTTTTATTAGATGGTCACCAGTCTGAACTCGAAGACCAAAGCCGAATTTATTATGAATACGATGAGCTCATTAACTTCGAGCACATTGAGTCCGAATGGCCGCTTTTCTTCACCTACCTTTATATTGACCGTTTGTTTGCCAGAGACTGGGAAAGTGCCAATTATTATCGCCATAAATTAGAATCGTTAATGGTCGAAAAAGACGGTCAGATGCTCTTGCCGGAATTGTATTATGTTCCACAAGAAAATATTTTAGCCGAGAAAGAAAACCCAGGATCACAAAAACGTGTGCCCAATGACAATCTGCCATTGGTCTGGGCGCAAAGTCTGTATTTGGTTGGTAAAATGCTCGATGAAGAGCTCATAAAAACTGACGACCTTGACCCCCTCGGTTTGCATCGCATTCAGCACAGGCCAAACAAAGTGACCACGTCCATGGTTATTTTGGCGCAAAACGATAAGGTAAAACAAAAACTACTAGACGCGGGTTGTTTATGCCAAACCCTTGAAGACATCGCGCCGCTGAAAGCCATTAGTGCGGGTCAACTGGTGGAGACTTACCGCCACCTTGGCGCCTCTGAAACATTAGGTCTTACAGGTCGACCTAATCGCGCGTTAAACAGCTTAGCGACGTCTCAGGCATTTAGTATTAACGACGAAAGTTTTTTGTGCTTGTCTTGGATTCAGAACGAAGACAAAGATTACCGAAAAATTGACCCAGCACTCTTTCAAGCCCACATACGTAATGAATTAAAAACCATCGCCGATCATTGGTATTATCAGGCCAATGCGGTTTTCAGCATACTCATCGATGAAGCCATGAGTGACATGAAAGGCAGCGATGAACTATTTGAATTTATTCGATTATTGCAAAAACGTGAGCACGAAGAGTTTCTCGTTATTCCTCAGTCTGCGAAAAATGCATTCAAGTCAGGTAACCGTCGCGCCATTATTATCAATACGCTCGACCATAATCAACTCGAAGTGAACCTTCCTGTCCATGATGCTCCTTGGCCTTTATCTGCAGAACCAAAAGCTTACGACGCTGCCGCCATAAAAAATCTCGATACTGATAATTTACTGGCTCGACTCAACGAGCAGCCAGACCTAAATGAAGCGATTGATTGTTTAATGGAGCTGGGGACACGTCGAGCACTGATGAACACAATTCCAAACTCTATGCCGGCGATTACCGCTTATAAAGTGTTAAACAGCGTTTATTATCAAGCGCTATTGTTGGAAAATTGGCATTGTGCAAGACAGCTGTACTCTTTGATATTGAAGCCCTCGACTGATCTTGCGACCTACATTGCCGACATCACGGTTCGCCAACGCTTGCTCGTCATTGGCGAAACGCCAGAGACAGAAGTCGATATAAGCACGCCATTAGATCAAGACGTCATCTTAGAAATGCTAAGGAGCGTGTCTTCATCACCTATTGGATTGGTGATTTGTCATGAGCTCATTGCCATTGTTGGCACATTCATAAAAGTTCACCCAGAGTTTTTCTCAGGGGTGCGTACGATTAGAATTCATAACCTTGCTTTACTCTGCGCTCGACAATTTAATCCTGATGAAAACGCACCCGTATTTGACACATTATCCAAAGTATCACCAAGCGAGCTTTACGAAGCACTCAAACAAGTGTTACAACAAAAGCACGATGAATTTGCTCACGTGGCAAATAATATGCGCTATCACCACAGCACGGATGCTCAAAGCAAAATGAAAGATGTAGACTGGTTTGATTGGCGTGCCGAGCAAGGCATGATAACAAAACTGCCTGAGTCCATGTTATTGCAGCTCTGGGAAAGCTTGAGTCATGCAAATACCATCGTGTTCGGTGATGTACAAAGTAATACCGCACTCGATTGTAAACGCGCACTCAGTTCAATGACGCCTGGCGAAGACACTTTTGCGCTCTTAATCGAGCTATTAACGTCAGACATCCACCCTAGCTGGTATAAAAGTCTTATTTTTGAAGGCTTGTATGCCTTTATTCAGTTTTGCCAACAACATAAAACTTGCAAATTTGATCAAGAAATCAATTTGCCGGTCTTAGTTTCTCAGGCCGCGCTAGATCACGCGAAGCAGCACCAAGTAGAACACCCAGAAGACAGCAGAGCTGAGGCTGCACTAGACGAATTTGCACAAATAACACCAAATAAAGTCAACCAATATTTGCGTTGGGCAGTGAGCAAACTCCACAGTCACCAGCACCAACACTCATCGAGTTAACACACTCACTCTATGCTGGAGAAGTGAATGGATTTAATAAAAAATGCCTTAATTAACGATGTGATGAACACACATTGCTCAGACCCGTTTGGCTGTTTAGGGCTACAGGAGTCTTCGTCTAAAATAGGTTTTTCGCTTATTGTTTGGCAACCGGAAGCAACGTCAATTCGAGTATTGGAAATAGAGACAGATACGGTGTTGGCTCAAATGCACCAAGCCGATAACAAAGGCTTATTTTATGCCGAATGGCCAAAGGAAAAAGTACGTTTTCACTATCGCCTTGAGATTACTTACCAAGACAACAGCACTCATACGATAGTCGACCCATACCAATTTCCTAACACGACCTTTATAGACCCTGACCACCATCAAGCAAGCTTATACAAAAGCCAAGGGGCCATTCGCGCCAGTGCCGAGATCAATGACCAACTAACGATTCAAGGCACACGCTTTGCCGTTTACGCCCCTGCGGCGCGTTCTATTTCCGTCGTGGGTGATTTCAACAGCTGGGATGGTCGAACTCATCCTATGTCGAGTAACGGAGACGGCATCTGGCGATTGTTTATTCCCGATATTAATCATGGCGCTCGGTACAAGTTTGAAATCCGTTCTAAAACTGGTGAAATCCTCCCTCATCGCAGTGATCCCTATGCTCAGCGTATTGAACAATTCCCTTCTTTTTCGAGCGTAACCTGCTTTGATAATAAGCACCAATGGCAAGATGATGCTTGGGTCAACCGCCCTATTGAAGACCTCTACGAAAAGCCTATGTGTGTGTACGAATTGCATCTAGGATCATGGCGTCGCAAGGAAGATAACCAACCTCTCACGTATCTTGAAATCAAAGATCAGCTTGTGCCCTACATTCAAGAAATGGGCTACACACACGTCGAACTATTGCCGATTACCGAATACCCATTCGATGGCTCATGGGGCTATCAGCCGGTTGGTTTGTACGCGGTAACGTCACGATTTGGTACGCCTGAAGACTTTAAAGTGCTGGTAGACGCACTGCATCAAGCTAACATCGGTGTCATTATGGATTGGGTTCCTGCACACTTTCCTGCGGACAGTCACGGTTTGGCCAATTTTGATGGCTCAAAACAATACGAGTATCCAGATCCTAAGAAAGGCTGGCACCCTGAATGGAATTCGCTAATTTACGACTTCGGCAAAGAGCATGTTGTTAATTATCTTATTAGTAACGCGGTTTATTGGCTGGAAGAATTTCATATCGACGGCTTACGTGTCGATGCCGTTGCCTCTATGTTGTATTTGGATTACTCACGGGAAGATGGCGAATGGATTCCCAACAAAGACGGAGGCAATCATAACTACGAAGCCATTGATTTCTTACGTCGTTTAAATGAGACCGTTTATTTAAACCACCCTCACTGCTTTACTGTGGCTGAAGAATCCACCGCGTTTCCAGGCGTGTCTAAGCCCACTTACATGAATGGACTAGGCTTTGGCTTTAAATGGAATATGGGCTGGATGAATGACTCTCTAGACTACATTAAAAAAGACCCTATCTACCGACAACATCACCAAGGCGAATTAAGCTTTAGCATGGTTTATGCTTTTGATGAGCAGTTTGTTTTGCCGATTTCTCACGATGAAGTTGTCCATGGCAAAGGGTCAATGATCACTAAAATGCCAGGGGACTCTTGGCAGAAATTCGCTAATTTACGCGCCTTTTCCGCCTATATGTACTTCCATCCCGGTAAGAAACTCAATTTCATGGGTAATGAATTCGCGCAAGGCCGAGAATGGAGCCACGAACGCTCTTTGGATTGGCATTTGTTGGAAACTGATTTTCACAAATCACAGCAAGCATTATCAAAAGATCTAAACCATCTTTACCAAAATGAAGTGAGCTTGCACTTTGATCACTCCCATCAGGGCTTTGAATGGATCAGTTACGACGATAGTGCGAACAGTATCTTAGCCTTTGCCCGAAAAGCCAAAGACCAAGATGCTCACTCAATAGCTGTCATTAACTTCACACCAACACCACATAGTAATTATCGCATTGGTGTTCCGAAAGCGGGATGTTATCAGATCATCATGAATACCGATGACAGTAGATACACTGGCAGCGGCTATGTTCAAGATCAAGAGTACAACACGCATGCGGTTAGTAGTCACGGTCGAGAGCACAGTATAGAACTACAAATTCCACCGCTGGCCGGTGTTTTATTAAAATGGCTAGGCGAGTCTTAGACTCGCCATCTAAGGTTTTAGTCACTTTAGATATCAACAACGCAGAGGTCTGCATGAATTCACCCGCACACCAAGTTACTACTGGCTCCACTTTTCCTCTTGGTGCCACGGTGACCAACAACGGAGTCAACTTCGCTGTTGTCTCTGAAGACGCCAGCCAACTCTATTTGTGCTTATTTGATAGCGATGGCAATGAACAGGAACCTCTGCCTTTCATCGATAAGCACAGAGGAATCTGGCACATGGAAGTCCTCGGTCTTAAAGAAAGCCAGCACTATGGCTTACGAGCCAAAGGAGAATTTAAGCCAGAACAGCAATTTGTCTTTAACGAACTCAAATTACTAATTGACCCTTACGCTAAAGACCTAAGCGAAAAGCTGGTTTGGCATGAAGACCAAACTGCTATTACAAAAGAAGGTCAGCCGCACTCGGTAGATTCGGCTTACTGTGTGCCTAAATCCATTGTTCGTACTATCCAAGCCAATGCAAATCGTCCTGCAAGAGTTAAAGTGGCGGCCACAAGTCGTGCCTTATATGAATTGCATGTAAAAGGCTTCAGCCAAAATTTGGCGATTGAAAACGAATTAAAAGGCACTTATCTAGGGGTGGTTTCTTCTGCAGGCATTGATCATCTAAAAAGCCTTAATATCACCACCATCCAGCTAATGCCCTGCTTTAGTTTTATGACAGAGCGTCATTTACAGCAATTAACACTCAATAATTATTGGGGCTACAACCCCGTTAGTTTCTTTGCACCAGAGCCTTCTTACGCTAAAAAAGACGCGGTAATTGAGTTTCAACTAATGGTAGATGGCTTGCGAGAAGCGGGCTTTGAAGTCATTTTAGACGTGGTCTATAACCACACCGCTGAAAGCGAGTTAGACCAATCCAGCGTTTGTTTTCGCGGTTTAGACAACGCACGTTACTACCGCCATCAAGACGGACAATATCTAAATTACACGGGTTGCGGTAACTGCATTGACACATATCAACCCGCTAGCGTACGTCTTATCTGTGACAGTATGCGCTACTGGGTAGACGTCATGGGAGTGGATGGTTTTCGCTTTGACTTAGGTGTGGACTTGGGTCGAACCGATCACGAATTCACGCCCAAAGCGCCGTTATTACAAGCCATTCTTCAAGACCCTATTTTGAGCCAAACTTGCCTAGTGATGGAGCCTTGGGATATTGGACCAAACGGCTATCAAGTTGGACAATTTCCCAAAGGGTTTCTTGAGTGCAACGACAAATACCGTGACACTATTCGTCGCTTTTGGCGCGGAGATGATGGACTTATACCTGAGTTTTCGACATGTTTTATGGGATCAAGAGATCTTTTCCATAAAGGGCATAAAAGCGCCTTAAATTCTGTCAATTACATTACCTATCACGATGGCTACACAATGAAGGATTTGGTGTCCTATCACCAACGACATAACCTAGCCAACATGGAAGAAAATCGAGATGGTCATGGTGATAATATCAGCCAAAACTTTGGTGTAGAAGGTGAAACAGACGACACAAAAATTCAACAACAACGCCTAAATCAACAACTTTGTTTTATGGCAACCTTGTTATTAAGCCAAGGTACACCGCATATTTTAGGGGGGGATGAACTGTCTCACACCCAACAAGGCAATAATAATGCCTACTGCCAAGACAATGATATTACGTGGCAAAATTGGCAGGAAAGCGAAGCCCGATCAGCACTGAATCATGCTATTTCAACCTTAATGGCGTTGCGTAAAACGTACCCCATTCTGGCAGAAATACACCTAGACGATGATCCACTTTATCAACATACGCCTTCAGACCATATCGAATGGTTAAATGAGCAAAGCACAGCAATGACGGCTGAAGATTGGTCGGATAACAGTCGTCACTACATTGCCTTGACGCTCGCACCAACGGACCGCTCTACACGTTTCTGGCTCGTGTTCTACAGCAGCGACGTCCCTCTAAGTGTACCTTTTCCAATGGAAGACGCCACTATCGAGGCGCTTTATCAAACACCAGGGCTATCCATAACAGACAATTCGTTGCATTGTGCCTATCGTGGGGTCTTTATTGGCAAAATGTAATTCTTCGTCTATGAATCAACCTGCGGATAAATAAACAATTTAACGATGCCATTACAGCGTCGTTAAATCATTTTGACTAAACTGTAAATCGGCCAAGCGTTTATACAACGCACAGCTTTCAAGCAATTCAGAATGTGTGCCTTGGGCAATAATCTCACCTTGATCCAATACCATTATCCGATCTGCATTCAAAACCGTCGCCAATCGATGCGCAATAACCAAGCTGGTTCTTCCTTTCATCAAGGGCTCAAGAGCCGCCTGAACTTTGCTTTCACTTTCAGCATCCAACGCCCTTGTCGCCTCGTCTAGCAATAAAATGGGCGCGTCTTTCAGGATGGCGCGAGCAATGGCTATTCGCTGTCTTTGACCACCCGATAAGCGCACACCATCTTCGCCTAATCGCGTATCATAGCCCTTGTCTAATCGAGTAATGAAGTCATGAGCATTGGCTTTTTCCGCTGCATTTTGAATAGATTCATGACTCGCACTGCGATCTGCATAACCTAGATTATCGTAAACACTTTGATCAAACAGCACTGTCTCTTGGGGAACGAGCGCAAAGCGATGGCGTAAATCTTCCAGTGAATATTGTCTAATATCCTGACCGGCTAACGAAATACAACCTTGCTGAGGGTCATAAAAACGCAACAGCAATTCAAACAAGGTGGATTTACCTGCGCCTGATGGCCCGACCAAGGCCAACATTTCTCCCTGTTTAATCGAAAACGAAAGGTTTTTTAACGCGGTGTAATCCGGTCTTGATGGGTAACGAAACTCAACCTGATCAAATTTGATAATGTCTTCTCCTTGATGGAGCGCGTCCATTATTTGAGAAGGAAACACCTGTGAGCCGCTTACCACAGCACTACGTGCACTCAGTAATTCCATAATACGTTCAGCGGCGCCTGCTGCACGCTGCAGCTCGCCCATGACTTCTGAAATAGCAGCGACAGCGCCAGCCACAATAATGGAGTAAAATAAAAAACTCGCCAAATCACCGGCACTGATTTCACCTGAAATGACATCTTTACCACCAAACCACAACATCACACCAATGCCACTCATCGACAGTAAAATAACCATCAAGGTTAGCCATGAGCGCTGCTGAATGCGTTTCACACTAACGTTAAACGCTCGATCGACTGTAGCAGAGAATCTTTGCACGTCATGCTGTTCATGGGTATAGGCTTGTACCACCTTAATGTGACGTAATGCCTGAGATAAATAACGCCCTACATTCGCGATTTCATCTTGGCTATCACGGGATAAACTGCGAACTCGGCGGCCAAAATACAACACAGGAACAATCACAAAAGGGACACAAGTAAGCAAAATTAATGTCAATTTAAAATGCATGATCAAAAGGAATAAAATTCCGCCTAACAGCATCAAACTACTGCGCAAGGCGATCGACAAAGACGAGCCGATGACACTTTGTAATAGAGTTGTATCTGCGGTAATCCGAGATTGAATTTCACTAGGTGAATTGTCTTCAAAAAAAGAGGGTGACAAAGTTAACAAATGCGCAAAGACAGCTTGGCGAATATCCGCGACGACACGTTCACCAATCCATGAGACCAAATAAAATCGACAAAAACTTCCAATGCCTAATAAAAAGACCAACGCGGTAAAAATCATCAACGCATGAGTCAAACCCGCTTCCGAACCAGAAGCCAACCCTTGATCTATTAAGAGCTGCACGCCCTTTCCCAAGCTAAGCATTGTGCCTGCGGTTACCACCAAAGCGATTAAGGCAAACACCATATGCCGTCGATAAGGTCGTAAAAAAGGTAAGAAGGTTTTTATTCCATTTTCGACATTTAACGGCTTATTCATAGATCAAACCCACCACAACGTTTTATTGGCCATTACTATAACGCATTCGCGCGATAGTAATGGGGGAAAAACTTAGCAGCTGTATATTATTGCCACGCCTCTCTTAGCTCACTCTTTAGATTTGAATCCCATCCGGAAGCCGCCCCAATGCTGACCGTTAACATAAATAGGGACTGAAAGATCATGAAGGATTTCACCCGTATCACGCTTATAGGTTTGCAGTAAAAATGTATCGGTATGCGCGCCGCAACGACTGCCTGTTGGATCATTGAAAATTCGCTTAGTGCGATTGTTTATTAAGTCTTTTTCATAATCGCCACTTATCGGCTGACTGAATTTTTTATTGTGTGTAGGAAAGTAGCCATTCACGTCAACTGCGCCCGCAAACATGACTTCTGCATGCTTGTCTAATACCGCTTCTTGAATCGCAGGAAAAGTGCGATCACTAAACGCATCGTACAATGTGCTGTATTTTTGTGGATTCGTTTGCTTAATCGGCTGATAGTCCCTAGAAAAAACCGCGTGTTGAGTCAACTCACCTTTGGTAATGGCTTCTTCAAACACATGACCAATCTCTTGCGCTGCAATTTTAGCGTCATTAAGCAATGCCGAGAAAAATAATGAAGGGTCTACTTTATCCAATTCTCTAAAAACCACTTCAGCACCATTACTCAAGCCGGCAGCTTCTTGTGACAACCGATCACTGCGCTGAGAAATTTCCCGTAGAGAGTCACTGATTCGAGAGATAGACCCACCAATTTGCGTGCTGGTTGCCCCCAACTCTTCTCCTGTACTTTCTACTTCAGACAACACTGCCGACGCATTTTGCACTTCTTCTGTTAAAGAAATAAAGCGCTGTGTTTCCCCTAACAGCGTAATAGAAAGGGATTCTGTTAAGTCTTTTAAAGAGGACATTTCATGGTTGGTTAACTCACTATTATGGCGAACATCCGTGAGTAACCGCGAAATTTGCTCCGACGCATCAGCACTCTTGCCCGCTAAGGCTCGTACCTCATCTGCAACCACGGCAAAACCTCGGCCTTGCTCCCCAGCTCGCGCCGCTTCTATTGCGGCGTTTAATGCCAGCAAGTTGGTTTGTTCGGACACCGCTTTGATGACTAACGTAATGCGGTCTATGTCATCCGCACTTTTCGTCAACAAAGCCAGTTGTTCACTGGCTGTTTGCACTTTGGTTGTGAGCTCACTAATTTTCTCAGCGCTTTGAGACAGCGCACTTTGCGCCGTGCGACTTGATTCTGCGGTGTCACTCATCGTGTGGGCTAAATGACCCAAGTTTTTTGAAAGCGTGAGCCCTGAAGCAGACAGTATTTCTACCGCTTGCTGAATTTGCTCACTGTCATCACGGGTTAAATGTATGTCTTTACTTAACGTATCAACAAAGTGAGAAACTTCTGCCGCCCCCATCGCCATTCTGGACGTTGCGTGAGTCACTGTTTTGCTCACCTCAGAAAATGACAATGATTGATTATCAACAGAATTGGGCTCTAGACCTCTCTGAAGAGCTGTTTTACGTACTCGTTTTGATAACATCAAACAAGCACATAAAAGAAAGCCAGCAAAAGAATAAGACAATGGCATCGAGTCTTGTGTATAACCCAATGTAAAAAGAACAAGAAGCCCTAAAACACCAAACAACTGGAAATAAAACATTACCATACCCTTTTTATAATTATTATTTTCTAGTGTTTAACGATGCCAATAGAAGGTCAATGTAAAACGGAATACCTACGACTAAAGTCTTACAGTTAAACGTAGCCACTGCATAAAGTGCACTTATCCCATCCTATTCCTTAGCCTAATTTTTCAGAGATTCTATCAAGGCCTCGCTATTACACTTTTGATCATAGCAGTAAAAATAAAACATTAAATATGCTCTATTCGCTCTATAGAAAACCTTAGAATGAAACACACCTGTAAATTCAAATTCATGGCATAAAAAGCAGAGCTTTTCGGCAAAATACCGACTAAAATGAAAATTGTGCTCACGAAGCACTACTAAAACAATAATACCATCGCGCACAACCTGCCGATGATCTCATTGAGGATTAAACTATGATCACCAACAAACCTAAAACAGAACCTTTTTACCTTGAGCTAGGCCAACTCACCTCAGATAGTGTTCGTCATCTTGCTCCTTCTTTTGATCATTTACCGCCAAACCCTTACGCTGATGGAGAGTTTCGTTTACGTCGTTATTCTCGCTTTAGTATTGAGCAAGGAAAATTACACCACCTTCCTTCACAAGCCTTTGTTCAAGATGAGAGCATCAACCACTTCCAAGGCAATGTTGTACGTAGTTACGAAGAAATTGACGAAAATATTGTGAAAGACCCCGCCTTTGTTGAATTATTTGAGCACTTTCAAAAAATGGCGAGCATTGTCGACCACACACCCATCGAGGTTCACCAACTGCGTATTTTTGCTGACCATAAAAGCGCAGAGGTCGCGCCAGAAGGTGTTCATCAAGACGGTTTTGATCGTATCGGAATTTACGTCATGCAACGCTATAATATCCAAGGTGGTAATATTAATGTTCACCTAGATAAAAAAAGTCCTGCCCTTATTAGTCATGATTTCGATAAAGGTGAATTTGTCGTCTTAAATGATCGTAAATTTTTTCATAGCGCCCAACCAATTAAACCGGTCGATGGCGATCAAGGCTATATGGATATTTTTGTTCTTACCGCGAATTTAGTGCATTAGCTCACATTTCCAAGGTAAACCGTATAATACATTTTTGTATTATTTAAAAAGAACTCACGTCCAAACACTCTCTTTCTAAAAGGAGGGTGTTTTTTTATATTTAATGTCGTCACATTAAAAAAACCTAGCTCTCACTCCTTCTATCTAATTGATATTTAGTGAAATGCTCTTCATTCTATTTTTAGAATCACATCTTAAGTAATAATTATTTTTAGTCTTTTATTTTTTATCATGCTATAAATGAGGGAACATTAGATTTCTTTAAAGTAAGTAACGTCAGGATGTACTTTTGACAGATGTAATCACTTTAGGCGTTGACAATAAAAACGATATTCACCAAGAATTCATAGACATTTCAAAAAAGCGTGTTTTAATCATCGAAGATATCGGTGAAATGCGCCTTATGCTGAAGTCCTTAATGACGTCTCTAGGGTATTCTAATATAGACGTAGAGTCTTCTGGGAAATCCGCGATTAAGCGCATTTTAGAAAAACATTATGATGTTGTATTATCTGATTACAATCTTGGTGGTAGTATCGACGGTCAGCAAATTTTGGAAACATCACGTAAAAACCACTCCCAAGACCACTCCACTATTTTTATTATGATTACCGCTGACACCGCCTATGAAAGTGTCGTCAGCGTATTAGAATATCAACCTGACAGTTATCTGGTTAAACCTTTTCCCCCTGCTGCCTTTTTTCGTCGATTTGAACGAGTACAAAAACAAAAAAAAATCTTTGAAAGTATTAACAACGCACGAAAAAAAAATGATTTTGAAAAGATGGAAGCACAAGCAAAAGCCATCATGACACAACACCCTAACCTCGCTAGTCAGTGTTTAAAAATCATTGGTGAATCACTTTATGCTCGTGGCCGTTACAAAGATGCTAAAAGCCACTACATGCTTATTATTCAAAAAAATAAAAATTTAGCCTGGGCGCACTTTGGTATTGCTTTATGCGAACTAAAACTAGGCGCTGTCGTTGCAGCCATTAAAAAACTAGAACACACAATCACTTTAAGCCGCCATTTTTTATCCGCTTATGACTTGCTTGCGGATGCCCAAGAAAGTCTCGATAATCTAGAAGCCGCTCAGGCGGCAATGATTAGCGTACTAGAAGTATCACCACGCTCTTTCGAACGAGCGCTTAGGCTTGCTCAAATCAGCACGCAGCTAGAAGATTGGTCTACCGCTGAAAACGGCTATTCACGGCTCCTTCGCTTAACTCGCGACACTAGCCATGAACAAGTTGAGTACTACTACGACTATTTAAAATGTCTAACCAACATGATGGCCGTCGGCTCCGACAACTCTAAATTGGCAGATAAATTTAAACGAACACTCATTCGGTTACGTTCTTTCGGAAAAACAAACCCATCAGCCCTATCCAATTCCTTCAGAATCGAAATACAGCAATACCTGACCCGAGATCATCTTGGAGAAGCGGTAAAGTCATGGAAGCAATGGAATAGACTGATCAAATCTGGTCAAGCATCCCCTCTGAGCGACGCGCAAAAACACACGCTTAAAAAGCGCCTCGGCTTGCTATAATCTCCTGACACCGTTATGGTCTTGCGTTGATTTTCAAACTAACGTCTGCACTATAAATTCAGGCTATTTTCACTCTTCATTACATCCGAGCTATACACTATGTCGGCTATTTTTCCATTTTCGAGCCTCATTCCTAATGACAAATTAGGTGCCGTTGAATCCACAGGTCTATGGAGCGATCCTGCTTTTATAAAGGCTTCACCTTGGTTTGGTAGTAAGATTTATTGGATAAGCCACCTAAACGAACGAAAAAACGGTGAACTAGAATGGAGCTTTTTTTCTCGATGATACCCATGGAAAACGCACTGCATTCACTATTTGGCTTTGAAGGATTTCGCGAAGGTCAAAAACAAACCATAGAACAGCTTATGGCGGGACATTCTGCGCTTGCTGTTTTCCCAACAGGGTCTGGTAAGTCTTTATGTTATCAATTCACAGCCACACAACTGCCAAATTTAACACTGGTAATTTCGCCACTCATCGCTTTAATGCACGACCAATTAGACTTTTTGCGATCCAAAGGTATAGCGGCAGCAAGTTTGGACTCGAGCCAGAGCAAAGAAGAGAGCCAAGCGGTGATGACTGGCGTTCAAAATGGCACCATCAAGATCCTAATGATTTCGGTAGAACGTTTTAAAAACGAACGTTTTCGACGTTTTATCAAACGTATTTCCATTTCCATGTTGGTCGTGGACGAAGCTCATTGTATTTCTGAGTGGGGCCATAACTTTAGACCTGATTATTTAAAACTGCCCTCTTATCAACAAGAACTCGCGATCCCATTAGTCTTACTGCTAACCGCAACGGCAACTCGACGAGTTCAGCGAGACATGGCGCAAAAATTTGTGATTCATCCTGAACACATAGTGCAAACAGGGTTTTATCGTTCTAATTTAGACATTGACCTGATTCCAACCCAAGCCCATGAAAAGCTCGGTAAGTTGAAAAACATACTGAACGACACTCAAGGCGCCAGTATTGTTTACGTGACCCAACAAAAGACAGCCGAAGACGTCGCCAACGCACTACGAGCGGATGGTTATTCCGTAGCGGCTTATCATGCTGGATTAGGCAACGAGATTCGCAGTAGCATTCAAGCCGACTTTATGGCGAGTAAAACTCGTATTATCGTAGCGACCATTGCATTTGGTATGGGTATAGACAAATCCGACATTCGTTTAGTTGTTCATTTTGATTTGCCAAAATCCATCGAAAATTACAGCCAAGAGATTGGCCGAGCAGGGCGAGACAATCAGCCAAGTCGATGCGTTTTACTGGCCAGTTTAGAAGGGTTAAGCACCTTAGAAAATTTTGTTTATGGCGACACACCAGAAGCACATGATATAGACAGTTTACTACGTTGCATTGCAGAACAAACAAACGATCAGGAATGGGAAACTCAGCTTTACGGCTTATCAAACCAAACCAACATTCGCACTTTGCCATTAAAAACCTTACTAGTCCAACTCGAATTATTGGATGCGATCACGCCAAAATACAGTTACTACGCTGATGTTCGGCTTAAATGGGAAGGCGATAGAATTGCCTTTGCTCTGCGAATCCCAGATGAATGGCAAAACGCTTATCAAGCGGTTTTAAAAGGCATTCAGTATAAGAAAATTTGGGGAACGCCTGATTTCAACAAACTGTTCAACGAATCGGGATTATCGCGCGGGGATGTATTGCAGGTGTTAGAGTTCGCCGCAGATCAGAATATTCTTACGTTAGAAAGCAAAGGACTAACGGAAGTCTATCAGGTCAATAGCAATGCTTTTCATCATCAAACGCTGGCAAACCAGTTACATCACTATGTCGATGAAAAACAAATTGCTGAAATCGAACGAATCGCGACCATGATCCGCTTTTTCCAACTAGAACGGTGCTTAAACCACAATTTGGCACGTTATTTTGGTGACAAAAATGCGCCAGAGCATTGCGGACATTGTTCGGTATGTCGTGGTAATCCGCTTATTTTTACTCAATCAGTCAGCGAAAATAGCCAGCATGAATGGCAAGGTCAATTAACAGGATACATAAAAGAATTTGCTCAACACATTGCCAGCAAAAGTCCGAATACACCTATCACAGCGGTATTGATTTCTCACTTCTTAACCGGTTTAACACAACCTATTTTCACCAAAGTGAAAGCACGTCAACTTAGCGGTTTTGGTGTGTATGAAGAACGAAGCTATTTATCGGTGCTAGAAGCGGTTACTCAGCTTCTGACAGATCACTAGAGGGTTTGCTTGTCTCGTCATAAACACTAACTTCAACAAGGTTGTTGTCGGGATCATTAAAATACACAGATTGGATCGGCCCTTGTGCACCAGATTTACTCACGGGGCCTTCTAGAATTGTCACTTTACAGGACTTCAAATGGCCAACGACGTCAGCGATGGTCCAGTTAGTAATAAGGCATAAATCGCCCGAGCCTTCCATTGCGTGGTTTCGAAGTTCTTGCCCAAGCAACTGAAAGTTGATTTTTTGCTGACCAAATTGCACGGCTCGACGTCCATTAGCAAAGGTAATAGGTTCCATTTTCAAAACGGTTTTGTAAAAAAGCACCGCTCTATCTATGTCTGCCACCGTCAACACAATATGATCGAAATGACTAATCATCGCCCCTTGCCTCCTGCAAGCCATTCATAATAAACACTATGCTACGAATGATTGTTCAGAAAGACAAGTTAAGAAAGACACTCTTCACGTAAAGAATGTAAAACAAGTTCTCCTTCAATGAGACTCAATTTTTGACGTTTATTCAGTTTCTTCACTCGATACTCTAAAACCAAAGCCTCACTTTTTGTGCCAACCGCTTCATGCCACACCAGCTCCAATGGGCCTTTGCCTTTTAGGTATCGAGCCGCTCGTTTACTGGCACCTGAATGCTCCTTAAAACGTCGATCAACATCCGTACTAATACCCGTATAAAGTGTGTTCATACGCGTTTTAATCATATAAAGACTCCACTCATTATCACTGATGACACTTTTATCTTCTTGCACGTTTGCGTTTATTGTCACATTAATGCTTCCTTATGTAGAGGTGCTAAACGCCCTATTCCGATGGTTAATTACCAATAATGAGCAACAGCGTTGAAGCCGTAGCAATGCCCATACAATAATTAAAAATTTTCTGCCGCTTTTGATCCGTTAGCCACTGTCGAACTCTCACACCAGCCCAAGCCCAAATAGAAATAGCCGGAAAGCCCACAGCAGCAAACAAAACAATCATCCAGAAGCCGGATTGAGCGTACAAATCACCCGCAATCGCAAACGAACTCACACAACCAATCGCCATCATCCAAGCTTTTGGGTTCACATATTGAAATAACAAAGCTTGCCACCACGCCATCGGTGAAGAAGGTGCTTTCTTGGTTTCTAGATTTCCCACTGGCGCACTGCCAATTTTCCACGCAAGCCACAGTAAATAACCACAACCCACCCATTTGAGTAAATCATACAACGGCGGATACACGCTAAACAGTGTTCCTAACCCGAGTAAAACAGACAGCAACAAGGTCGCGACACCCAACACGATACCTAACATATGCGGTAAAGTTCGACGAAAGCCAAACTGCGCACCGGACGCCAATAACATAATGTTATTAGGTCCAGGCGTGACCGATGTCACAAAAGCAAACATAGCAAGTGCGATAAAAAAAGAGACATCCATCATAACATCCGCCCTCTTTTTTTAACTTTAACCATCATATCGCATAGAACGCCTTTAAAGGATGCTTGTGATAATTCAGCTTGTTGGCGCTCCTTTGTCATACCAATATCCATCAGTTGTTGAGCCGTTAAAGAAGCCAAAACTTTGCGGGTCTGGTAACGCTTCACGCAATGTTGAAAGTGAACAAATAAGCTAAAGACTAGCATGACCTTCTCCCTCTGATTCGCACTGTCTAGACGTTAAAAAGTGCTATATGTATGAGTAACCACTTTAGAATAAGCCGTAAACACAATACAGATTCAGAAAACCTCTTTATTAAACACACAGAACAGGGCTTATTTCATCTGTATGGTGTAATAAAATGCAATCTGTATGGTCACTCTCAGGTTAAGAAAGCCCTACAATCAATACAGATATCAGCTTAAGACACCTATTCCAAAGGAAATGCCATGACACTCTATCAAAATCTCGCCAACCGTTTACGAGAACACATACAGCATGGCTTTTTCAAACCAGGCGAAAAACTGCCTTCTGTTCGACAGTTAGCTCAAGAACATGGTGTCAGCATTTCTACTGTACAAGAAGCCTATCGACAGCTTGAACAAGACTTCCTTGTCGAGGCTCGACCCAAATCGGGCTATTTTGTCTGCTTTAGAAAAAAAGATAACTTACCCAGTATTTCAAGACCGCCACAACGCCCTCTGGAAGTTTCACAGTGGGAAGAAGTCCTCAATATGCTCATGATTCGCAGCAACAACAAGGGCGTGCAGTTACAACATGCCATGCCGGATATGGCCGCACCGACACTGAAGCCTTTGCTAAAAACCTTAGCTGACCTTTCTAAGCAAAAACCAGAGTTAGGCTTGGGCTATGCGGATATTCGAGGAATCGAAGAATTGCGCACACAACTTTGTCGTCTCACGGTTGCGTCTGGCTGCCAACTGCATCCAGATGATTTGGTGGTAACATCAGGCTGCCAAGAAGCGCTGTCTGTTTGCTTAAGAGCGGTCACCGAGCCCGGCGACATTATCGCCATAGAGTCCCCCAGCTTTTATGGTTCCATGCAAGCCATCAAAGCTGCCAATCTCAAAGCGATGGAAATCCCTACACACCCAGAAACGGGCATCAGTTTAGAAGCGCTAGAACTAGCATTAGATCAATGGCCGATCAAAGCCATTTTTGTCACCCCTACGTGTAATAACCCTATGGGTTACACCATGCCTGAAGACAAAAAAGAGCAACTGTATCGACTGGCACAAAGTTATGATATTGCCATTATAGAAGACGACATTTATGGCGATATTTCCTATCAATTCCCTAGACCGAAAACCATAAAATCCTTTGATACTGATGGACGCGTCCTTTTATGCTCATCTTTTTCGAAGACCATCGCGCCCGGCATGCGCGTTGGTTGGATCGCACCGGGTCGTTACCGAGATAAAGTCACCCACATAAAATACGTGAGCAGCTCTATGTGTCCTGTTCTACCTCAACTCGCCATTGCAAAATTCATTCGTTTAGGCGGCTACACAAAACACATACGTCAAATGAGGCAGCGCTATGAGAAGCAAAGAGACCACTTATTGAATGCGATAAAAACCTATTTACCCAACGACACAAAGGTCAGTTACCCTGATGGCAGCTTTATTTTATGGGTGGAGCTTAACCCCTGTATTGACAGTATGGCGCTAGTGGAACGCTGTCGTGAAGAAGGTGTTGGCTTTGCCCCTGGTCCATTATTTTCGGCGACAGGAAAATACCGCAACTGTTTTCGTCTCAACTTCAGCGAACAAAGTATGGAAAAGCGTGAATGGGCCATTAAAACCTTGGCAACCATTTTACTAAGTTTCGAACAACCTTAAAAAAATGGGTAAGACCTCTTATCAATCAGTACTTTTTGTATGGTAATTCTTATCTAGATTGATGAATTGTAAAGAAATGAAAATCTTCTTAATGACGAGATGCAAAAACGCAATAATCTATAAACTGGCTCATTCGAAAACAACGCATAAAAGCCTTACTAACTTGGCTCTTTATATTAGGACACATTGAATGCTCAACCCGTCTGTATTAAACGTAGGGGTACTTTGCCTCAGTTTGTTATTAACCGCCTGTAGCAGTAACGAAAAACGCGAAGACTTTGCTGGTTTAGCCCAAAATGAACTCAGTACAGTGAGCAATATCAAATCCTCACAGTGGCATGAAATGAATAACGTCGCTACCGTTAGCCACTTAACCGATTTAATAGCGGACCCACAATTAGACGACCTCATTGCAAAAGCGCTGGAAGCAAACCCGAGCCTACAAAAAACTCAGCTGACATTACAAGCCAGCTTATGGAGCATAAAAAGCCAACATGGCGATTCATTACCCAGCGTAGAAGCTGGTTTTTCTGGTAGTAAAACCGAAGGAAGTAATGCGAGTTATAAAGCGAATTTAAGCATTAGCTGGGAAGCCGATTTATGGCAAAAATTAGCAAAAGCAGAACAGGCCGCGACGAAAACACTGGCCAGTGACGAAGCGCTTTATCAAGCCAGTCGAGACACTTTGGTCGCCAACGTCATCAAATCTTGGCTTGCCATTACCGCCAAACAACACACCATTGATATTGAGCAAAAACGCTTAACCTTATTAGACGCAAACGAAAAACTGATCCTTAAACGCTTCCGAAATGGTCTTGGGGATTTAGAAGCACTAGATGAATCTCGCACATCTGTTTCTCAGTCCAAAGCCGACCTTGTGGAATACCAAGAAAACCTAGCCATCGAAATACGTAACCTACAACTTTACTTAGGCAGTAATGAATCTCTCAGTTATATTGCAAACGCGACATATCCCGATGTCAGCCTGTCTTTTCAAGGGTTACCACTACAAAATCTTCAGCGCCGACCCGACTTAAAAGCAGCCTATTTAGCCATTGAAGCTGCCGATTTAAACACCTCCGTGGCGTATAAAGACATGCTGCCTAGCATCAGTTTAAGTGCCACATTAAGCGATACCGCTGAGTCCCCAAGTGCCGCGTTATTTGGTTCGCCTATTTGGTCATTACTCGCACAAATCACCCAGCCACTTTATCAAGGCGGACAGCTAAAAGCCGCCGCCGAAATTGCCAAGCTGAAAACAGCTCAGGCCTATCAAGACTATCGTGACACTCTACTCACCGCCGTGAATGAGGTCGAAAATACCCTCGGACAAGAGCGAGTATTGTCATTGCAAAAACAACACATCCATGACGCCCTAACCAGTTCAAAGAAAAACCTCAGTCAATATGAGAAAAAATACCGAACTGGTCTAATCGAGATTAGCGATTTGATTGATGCACAAACCACCATGTATGACTTAGAAGCACAACTTGACGATATTATTTATCAACATCTATCAAACCGAGTCGATTTAGGGCTCGCATTAGGGCTTGGAGCAAACGAATAATGAAACGGTTTTCACTCTGGATTACGTTAACTTTGGCTCTAATCTCCATTTCGGGCGTGTATTTCTACATTACCAGCGCCATAGAAGCTCAAAATAATAAAGTGCGACAACCTCGCCCTGAAGCTAAGGAGCAGGCATTAGAAATATCCGTCATAGACGCAAAACTAGGCTCCTACGCTGCCGAGATAAAAGCATCAGGATTAGTCAAACCACGATATTCTCTGACCATTACCAGTCAAGTGAGTGGTGAAGTTATACAGATTTCAGATCAATTTGAATCGGGTCAAATTGTAAAAAAAGGTCTTCTTTTAGCGACGCTCAAAAATACTGAACTGACGAGTCTCGTTGCCAGTGCAAAAAAATCTGTGGCCAGTGCAGAACTCGCATTAAAAGAAGAGAATCGCCAGGGAGAACAAGCCAGAGCGGAATGGAAGGCATCAGGGTTTACTGAAACGCCAGATTCCGATCTTGTATTACGTGAACCTCAATTAGCCGCTGTTCAAGCCGAATTAGACTCAGCAAAAGCCGCGCTAATGAATGCACAAAACAATTTAAAAAACACCAAGCTAACCGCACCGTTTGATGCATTGGTCGTTGAACGCACTATTTCACCAGGATCGTATTTAAGCTCTGGTAGCGACATTGGCACTCTTTACAGTATTGATCGCGCTGAAATAAAAATCGATTTATCCAACAGCGACTGGTTAAAACTACCGGATACTCAAACACTGCTTAAATCCAATTGGCCAGTCACCATTGCCAACATTGATGACAAGACTAACTGGCAAGGGACAATCCTCAGTGTTGGGCTTCATGTTGATGAAACCACTCGCATGCGTAGCCTCACTATTGGTTTAAATAAACCACTAGAACACACGCCACCGCTTATCCCTGGATCGTTTGTTGCCATCACGTTAAAAGGCAAGCTGCTTGATAACCTATGGCGTTTGCCAAATACTGCATTGAGCCAAAAAAGCGAAATCTGGTATCTTGATGAAGACAACCGACTCGCAGCATTTGAAACCACACCTCGCTTTGTCGACTCGAAGTACGTCTATATTCAAGTACCAAAAGCCATGCAAAACAGCCCTTATCAAATACTCATTCAGCCTTATAACAGCTACATAAAAGGCACTCTTGTAGCCCCTATCAATACAACAACCACATCGGTAAAAGGCAATAACCCATGAGCCCTATCGATAATCAATACAAAGGCATTATTCCGTGGTTCGCTAATAACCCTGTTGCGGCAAACCTATTATTAATCCTCATGATCACGCTTGGCGTGATGAACATGGGTTCGATTAATAAAGAAGCTTTCCCAAGTTTATCGCCAAACCGTGTCGCGATTTCTATTAGTAACGACAGCGGTTCCGCGAAAGAAAATGAAGAAGGCATAGCCATACCGATTGAGCAAGCACTGCAGGGAACGTCTGGCATTAAGAACATCACCACTTCGTCAACAGCAAGTTCCACACAAGTCAGCATCGAAATGCTCGACGGTTACAACATAGATACCTTGATGGATGATGTAAAAGACGATGTAGATCAAATCACCTCTTTTCCTGACAACGCCGATCCGGCCGTCGTTTCTAAAGCGACACGTGAAGAACACTCCATCTGGATTCAGTTGTATGGTCAGGCCGATCGTCGCACCTTGCAGAAGCTCACCGATGAATTGGAATCCGATTTACTTGCAAGTGAAGACATCAGCGCCACGTCTATTTCCGGTTGGTTAGATCCCACCATGATGGTGGAAATCGATAAAAACAAACTCGAATCTTATGAGCTGACATTAACCGACATCGCCACCGCCATTAATGCAGAATCCTCGACAGCAAAAGTGGCCACACTGCGCAACGAAGACATTTATTTAACCATCAGCGCCTCCGAGCAAGCATATATAAAAAGCCAGTTTTTACAAATACCCATAAAAACCACCGCCAACGGTGGCAAACTTTTACTGAGTGACATCGCCACAATACGTGATGTTTTTGATGAAGATGAATTCGTTCTGTCTCGCTTTAATCGACAAAACAGCTTGGCCATTCAAGTGCTCACCACAGGTAGCAGTGACATATCCAATTCTGTTGTTGCGGCTAAAGCGGTGATTCAAGATTGGCAAGACAGTGGTCGGTTGCCTCCCAACGTCACACTCGGCACTTGGTATGACCGCAGTGAATCCATTAACCAGCGATTAGAGTTAATGATAGAAAACGCGATTACTGGCGTTTTGTTAGTGTTTATTTTGTTGGCCATTTTCTTAAACATTACCGTGGCATTCTGGGTCGCCATGGGGTTGCCGTTTATATTTTTTGGCACATTATTTTTTATGGGCACAGAAAATGTCGGTCTGACACTCAACATGTTTACCACCTTTGGTTTTATTATGGCATTAGGGATTGTCGTCGACGATGCTGTGGTGGTAGGTGAAAGTGTTTATACCGTGCGATCCAAAGAAGGCGACACGCTCGGCAGCACAATCAAAGGCACTATGATTGTGGCAATTCCGACTTTATTTGGCGTCTTCACCACGGTCGCTGCTTTTTGGGCACTCTCCAACATTGAAGGTCGTTTGGGGCAACTGTACTCCCAATTCGCCATTGTGGTCGCCATCTGCCTAATACTCTCGGTGATTGAATCTAAGATCATTTTGCCCGCGCATTTGGCGCACATTAATACCCGAAAATCGACCAGTACGAATCCTATTGCCAAAGTATGGGCAATGATTCAACGTGGCGCAGACAATGGTTTGCAGTGGTTTAGTGACCGCATTTACAAGCCCAGTATCGACGTTGCGCTTAATCACCGATACGCGGTTTTTTTGTTTTTTATCGCGGTATTTCTACTCGTTATGTCAATGCCATTCACTGGCGCGATTCGTATTAGCTTTTTCCCTCAAATTCCTGGGGACACCGTTCGCGGCAGCCTGACAATGAACAACGATGTCAGCTATGGGCAAACCAGCCGTGTGTTACTCACCCTAGAAGACGCCGCTTACCAAGCGGACATAGCGTTGCGAAGCGACACAGCAGAGCACCGTCGATCTAAATCTAATTCAGATGAGCCTTCTCCGGAAAAGCCAATAGAAGATCGCTCTACCGTGAAAAAAACGCCGCAACCCAAAGGCGAGATCGCCATAAAGAACCTTCAAGTAACCTCTAGTGATGATCAGTCCGGTAATATTCGAATCGAATTAATAACGGATAGACCTTACACCTCTGCACAATTTGCCACCAAATGGCAACAGTTATCTGGTATGCCAGAAGGCGTGAAAAACTTGCGTATTCGAAGCGCTCGCGAAAGCGTCGATGCGCTTAGAATCGAGCTCAGAGGAAACGACGCAAGCGTACTAAATGGCGCCATGTTGGAATTATTAAAGCAACTTGAAACGCTACCAGCGGTCACAGGAATAGAACAAAACACCGATCCAACCGAATCTCGCCTGGTCTTGAAACTAAACGAACAAGGTCGTTTATTGGGGTTATCGACCAGCGACCTAGCGTCTCAAGTCTCTACTAACTTCGATGGTCAGGTGGTGCAAGAATACCAGCGCGACAACGCCGAAGTGGAAGTGCGTTTGGGTTACCCTAACGATCAACAAGAATCGCCTTCTGCGGTCATGAACACCAAAATATCGCTAGAAGATGGAACTCGCATACCGCTGTCTTCTGTCGCCACGTTATCACAAGAAGAAGCCGAAACGACGATTGTTCGTATTGACGGTAAGCGCTCGTTGTACTTATCCGCCGAAGTTGATAAAGACGAAATGTCTTCTACTGAGGTCGTGGAATATTTGGAAAAAGCCGTTGTGCCACAAATAAAACGCCAGTTTTCTGGTGTGTCCGTGCACTTCTCTGGGGAAGCAGAACAAAGGGCTGAAACACAGTCTTCTATGTCTGAGATGTTCCTCATTGCGCTGTTGATTATTTATGGTTTATTGGCGATTCCTCTTAAATCTTACAGCCAACCAATTATTATCATGATGGCAATTCCATTCGGTATCATTGGGGCATTGTTAGGCCATTGGATGAATAACTTAACCTTAGGCATCCTTTCCCTTAACGGCATTTTGGCGCTCAGTGGTGTGGTGGTAAATGACAGCTTATTACTCGTTTCCCGTTTTAACGATTTACGCCATGAAACCAGCCACGTCAAAAAAGCCATTAGCATTGCGTGTCGCAGTCGTCTACGAGCCGTGTTACTGACCTCATTCACCACCTTTGCAGGCTTAATCCCCATTCTTTGGGAAACCTCAAGACAAGCACAAATGCTGATTCCTGCCGCCGTATCTTTGGCGTACGGCATCCTGTTTGCGACCGTCATTACACTGATACTTGTTCCAGTACTCTTGATGATCAAAGAAGACATTCATGAGCTTGTCGCTCGTTTAAAGAAACAAACGTCAACAACTTCTGAACCTCTTCAAGGCAGTAACTAAAAGCGTCAAGCTTATCGATTAAAAGGTGTTTTTATAAAAAAAAACGCCTTTAAATCGCATTTACCCCCCTCCTTATATCGCGCTGATATTCCTATTATTGACATCAATCAGGAACCAAGTTGCAGCCTTCTTAAAAAAACAAGACAATAAGGAATACTATTCCTAAAAATACAAAATATTGAGAACAAAATGCACTTAGATGAGATAGATTTGCAACTACTTGCTTTAATACAAAGCAATGATAGTATTTCAACAGAGTCCATGGCGCAGCAAGTTGGCTTGTCAAAAACGCCTTGCTGGCGACGAGTTCAAAAGCTAGAACAAGCCGGTTTTATTAAACGTCGCGTCGCACTGCTGGACGCCGAGAAGCTTGGTCTTGGTGTTTCCGTGTTTGTACAAGTGAAGACCAATCAGCATGACGTCAATTGGGCTGAAGAATTTGCTCGCGTTGTAGCAGATTTTCCCGAAGTGGTTGAATTTTATCGCATGGCAGGGGAATACGACTACTTATTACGTGTGCTGGTGAAAGACATTCCAGCGTACGACAAATTTTATAAACGATTAATTAGCGCTACCGCACTCACCGATGTCACCTCCAATTTCGCTATGGAGCAGATCAAATGGACAACTCAGTTGCCTTTGCCACGCTTCAAAGAATAAACGACAAACGAGGTTTGCTGCGTCAGCTCAATAAGGAAAACATCCATGACCATCGCAGCAACACAAAATAACCCCAACCTAACAAATGAAGCGGCGTTATTGGCCCACATTCGTGATGGCGTCATCGGAAAAGACACTCAGATCAACACACCGTTTGGACAAAGAACGTTAACTTATGCCGATTACACCGCATCGGGGCGCAGCCTAGACTTCATTGAAGACGCCATTCGGCAACACGTTCTGCCTTTTTATGCGAACACCCACACCGAAGCAAACGCCACTGGCCAACAAACCACCGCATTTCGAGAACAAGCACGTCAACAGATTCGAGAAGCCGTTAACGCCACCGCTGAAGATCTCGTACTGTTCTCTGGCAGTGGCGCCACCAGCGCCATTAACACGCTCATCAGTCAATTAGGTTTGCGTCAGCTCAGTGCAACGGAACAAGCACAAACCTGCATCTTCATTGGGCCTTACGAACACCATTCAAACGAATTGCCTTGGCGAGAATTGGGCGTTGAGATAGTTCGTATTCCAGAAGCAAAAGAAGGCGATGTATGCCTAACAACGTTAGAAGAACAACTCAAAAAGAATCAGCATAAACGCCTTATTGGCAGTTTTAGTGCCGCTTCAAACGTCACCGGAATCTTATGTGATCAAGATGCAATAACCGCATTATTACATCGCTACAGCGCGCTGGCTTTTTGGGATTTTGCCGCCGCAGCGCCTTATGTAAACCTAGATATGAACCCACTGAAAAATAAAGCATTGGCCAAAGACGCTATCTTTTTTTCTACTCACAAATTCATTGGTGGCCCTGGCACTCCGGGCATTCTCGTCGTTAAAAAAGCCATTATCAAGAATGATAAACCTAGCCTGATTGGCGGCGGAACGGTGTCTTTTGTCACGCCAGTAGACCACACATTTTTATCGGTAGGCGAACGTCGTGAAGAAGGCGGAACACCAGGAATTGTAGAGTCCATCCGTGCAGGATTGGTTTTTCAACTGAAACAAAACGTTGGCGCAAAAACAATCGAAGCACGAGAACATGAGCTCGTGAAAATGATAGAAAAGCGTTGGTATCAGCATACGAACATAGAGCAACTAGGCAATATTAAAGCGGCTCGTATATCGATTACGGCGTTTCGTATAAAAACGGATTTTGGTTATTTGCATCATGGTTTTGTAACGGCGCTACTGAATGATATGTTTGGCATTCAAGTGCGAGGTGGCTGTTCTTGTGCGGGCCCTTATGGGCATCAGCTTTTAGGCATAAATAAAACAGAATCAGAGCGTATTCAACAAGCGATGATGCAAGGCGAAAAGTTGGTAAAACCAGGCTGGGTTCGCTTTAATTTGAACTATTTTTTAGACAATGCAGAAGCGGAGTTTATCTTAGACGCTATTGATTTTGTCGCCAAACACGGCACGACTCTGTTGCCATATTATGCGTACGACCAAGGTTCGGATTTATGGCGTTTTCAAGGAAAATCCTCAACACCTAAATCGCTCAATGACCTGTTATGGCAACCGCCAAAGGTAGAGCTGAAAACAAGTCAGCTAGAAGATAAAAGCGCTTATCTGACTCAAGCGGAAGACATTGTTAAACACTGTTTAGAAGGTCTATATACACCACAAGAGCAACCGTTTAATAAAGAGTTCAACGACATTAAACGTTTTGTTTTAGCTGAAGATATTGTCTAATTAGACGATCCAGAGATATGCGCTATTTAGTATCTTTTTCTAATTAGCGCTTTTCTGGATCAAATTAAACTGCATACCCGTACGTAATATTCCAGTACTCAAGACATTGGCTCTTAACCCAGCACGGTGAATCCAAGCTCTTACTACTTGTGGCGATGTCAGCGAGTCATTGGCTAGGGATTTTCCTAACGAGCCACACGGCTCACACAGTTCCACGCCATAAAAACGTACATCCCCAATGGAAAACTCTTGCCCAACCAATTGGTTAAGCCTAACACCTTGAGTGACAATGTTTCTTCTGGTGGCTGAAAGCTCAATATATTGCCCAAAGTTAGCATTAAACGCGGCAATTTCTTCGCTTTCAACAAAAGTAATATTTGGACCATCAATGCCTTTTTTTCCATAGTATCGATCGCCTACAATCCCCTTCCCCGCATCCACTTTTACGGCATCAATCCCTATTTGGGACTGCTTGGACTTTTTCGACACATAAATTGCTTGAATCAACTGTTGCCTCCTAAAGCATACTTACTTTTCTATCAGGACGTTTTTTCATATCGATATAGGAAAAGTCACCGCCATTTTCTGATAAGGGATATCGTCTTTAAAGAATCTCTCACCTTGTGCGCTCATGCCAAACTTTTCATAAAACGACATGGCATTTTCTCGAGCATCGCACCAAAATACGCTAACGGATTGCTGCCGCATTAAGTCCATTATATGCTTTAAAACAAAGCGCCCAATACCTTTATTCTGATATTCCTCGATCGTTGCAAATTTACGCAGGCGTGCAGTTTGTTGTTTCTTGCTAAAAAGCGCGGTACTAAAAGGCTCCGTCATAAATATCGACGCAACACAAACCAGAGTTTCATTAATAAAGACACCAAAATGCTCACCACTATCATCGTCTTCTACGCGGCATTCTTCCATCGTTTTGTTAGGCCACAACACGCGATGACGAATAGGCAAAGCCGCTTCTACTGTGATGCGACGAATAACCCAAGGGAAGCTTTTGAAAGAGTCATTTGACGGTAGATTCATTCTGATAACCATATTAAGTTGTCATAAGGCTTTTTTCTTAGCGATTCAAGACGTGTGTTTAATGAGCCCGAATGCAGCTCTAATTTGTAACCATCTGAATCTTTAAGATAAAGAGAGTCGCCCTCATTGGTGTTTTTTTGCCATTGTTTCACTGATTGGTAACCGTCTTTTTTGGAAATACGTAACATCGCTTCGGCCTCAAAAGTAAAAGCAAAATGCGTGTAATCTTGGCTGAGACTAACCACACCAAGCGACAAACACAACCAACAATCGCCATATGACAAATGCGCGCCCGTTGCCCAACGCACCTCTCCACGAAAACCGAGAAAATCACAATAAAATGCGATGGACCGATCTAAATCAGACACACTCACCGTCACATGGTTAAAACCTTAATAAGAGGTTGTCTTATCTAATGATTTGTCTTTTATAAATTCGACCATGGCATAAATCTTGGTGGCTTTTTCGAAGTGATTCAATTGATTTTTTTCAATCCACCAACGGGCCACATTCATGAGTGTGATTGGATCGTCATTCTTATTCGCAAAAAAAGCATAAAAGGAAACTTGGACGCCATCGCCTTTTTGTTTTATTTTTTCCAGACATACTGCGAGAATCTTTTCTCTTGTTCGTAAATCCATACCGTTTCTCTCTTTTTTTCTTAATTTACGCTCACTTCGTGCTTACATTTTTTTTGCTATAACGACGCCTTATGCGACTAAAGTCTGACTTCTTATTAAACAAGCGCCTGCTAAATTAACAGGGCGTATAAAAATAATTATAAGGAGATCTATCGTGTCAGATCATACCATTAATGCAGAAAAATACTGGCAAGCAAACTTAAGGCTGATTATAGGCAGCCTCATTGTTTGGGCGTTAGCGTCCTACGGCTGTGCCATCCTATTTAGACCCCTACTTTCAGGCATCCATATTGGCGGAACCGATCTCGGTTTTTGGTTCGCTCAGCAAGGATCCATCCTCGTATTCATCATTTTGACTTTCTTCTATGCCTGGAGAATGAACAAGCTTGATGAAGAATTTGGCCTTCAGGAGTAAGTCGCATGGATCAGTTTACTATTAACCTACTTTTCGTCGGCGGTTCCTTTGCGCTCTACTTTGGTATTGCATTTTGGGCACGAGCTGGATCAACGAAAGAGTTCTACGTCGCCGGCGGTGGTGTCCATCCTGTATTAAACGGTATGGCAACCGCAGCAGACTGGATGTCTGCGGCCTCTTTCATCTCTATGGCCGGCTTAATTGCCGCTGGTGGTTACGCTAACTCAACCTTCTTAATGGGTTGGACTGGTGGTTATGTATTGCTTGCCATGTTGTTAGCACCTTACTTACGTAAATTTGGTAAGTTTACTGTGCCAGACTTCATTGGTGATCGTTTCTACAGCCAAACGGCTCGACTGGTTGCTGTGGCGTGTTTAATCATTGCATCGGTTACTTACGTTATCGGCCAAATGACGGGGGCTGGCGTGGCCTTCTCTCGCTTCTTGGAAGTCGATAGTAGTACCGGCTTAATGATCGCTGCTGCTGTGGTATTTTTCTACGCAGTACTCGGTGGAATGAAAGGCATTACCTATACTCAGGTCGCTCAGTATGTTGTGTTAATCATTGCTTATACCATTCCTGCTATTTTCATATCTTTGCAACTAACCGATACTTTTATTCCAGCCATCGGTCTTTTCTCTACTCACACTGAGTCTGGTTTGCCTCTGTTGCAAAAACTGGACGAAGTAGTTCGAGAACTTGGTTTCCGTGATTACACAGCGGATGTTGAGAACAAACTGAACATGGTTCTGTTCACACTGTCCTTAATGATCGGTACCGCAGGTCTACCACACGTTATCATTCGTTTCTTCACCGTACCAAAAGTAGCCGATGCACGTTGGTCTGCCGCTTGGGCATTAGTCTTCATCGCATTGCTGTACCTTACAGCGCCTGCGGTTGCGTCTATGGCTCGTCTGAACCTATTAACGACGATTTACCCATCCGGTCCAACAGAACAACCGATTGAATACGCCGAGCGCCCAGATTGGGTTCAAACGTGGGAAAAAACCGGTTTGATCAAGTTTGAAGATAAGAATGGTGATGGTCGTGTCCAGTTCTATAACGACGTTCCAGCATTTCAAGAAGAGGCAACAGCTCGTGGTTGGGAAGGCAATGAGTTAGACGTTAACCGAGACATTCTTGTATTGGCAAACCCTGAAATTGCCAACCTTCCAGGTTGGGTTGTTGGTCTAATCGCAGCAGGTGGTTTAGCGGCCGCACTATCAACCGCAGCAGGCTTATTGCTAGCCATATCCTCCGCGATCAGTCATGACTTAATAAAAGGCACAATAAACCCCAATATCAGTGATAAGGGGGAATTGCGAGCCGCAAGGATATCCATGTTCGTCGCCATCATTGTGGCCACGTACTTAGGAATGAACCCACCAGGCTTCGCAGCTCAGGTGGTGGCATTGGCCTTCGGTATTGCTGCGGCCTCTATCTTCCCAGCGTTGATGATGGGTATTTTCTCGAAACGCGTAAACAGCACCGGCGCCGTTGCTGGTATGTTAGCGGGTTTGACCTCAACCTTGGTTTACATCTTCTTGTTCCTAGGTTGGTTCTTTGTCCCAGGAACAGCATCTTTTGCCAACACACCAGATAACTGGTTGTTCGGTATATCACCATTGTCCTTTGGTGCTATTGGTGCCGTGATTAACTTTGTCGTCGCGTTTACTGTCTCTTCAATGACAGCGCCGCCGCCAAAAGAAATCCAAGACCTTGTAGAAAGCGTTCGTTACCCTCAAGGTGCGGGTGGTGCGGTTGATCACTAAAGATTAACAACACATACTTGCATTAAAATCGAGTCTCACTACTTTGTGAGACTCGATTTCCTTATAATAAGAATCCACTCAACAAAAAAGAGAGCGCTTATGTTTTGGGAACTCATTGCTACCGTTTTTGCCGGTATTGGCGGCGCAGGTATTGCTCTGTTGTTAAGAAAAATAACAAAACAAACCGCCCCTAAATGGCTCGTTCCTGTGTTTGCGGGTACGGCGATGCTTGGCTTTCAAATCCAAGGCGAATATGACTGGTTCGATCATCAAACCGGCCTATTACCAGAAGGGATTGTTGTTGTAAAAGCAGTTCAAGAAGAAGCGCCATGGCGTCCTTGGAGTTACGTTTTTCCACAAACAATGCGTTTTATAGCGGCTGATGTTGCTAATTCAGCCAAAAACAAAATTGACCCCAACCTTGTACTTGTCGATTTATATTTCTTTGAACGTCGACATACGGCTAAACGTGTGCCTCAGATTATCGATTGTATGCAAGGCGCAAGAACCGACTTCACTCAATCTTTTACCAAATCATCAGATTCAAAAGCCGAATCAACGTCAACATGGTATCCACTTGAAAACGATGACCCATTACTAAAAGCGGTGTGTGACAATCAAGCTTAGAAAACTAGCCGGCTTCAAACTATCAAATTTAACTCTCTTCATCCCGAGTTTTCCTCATTGGCATAATGTGTCATGAACCACCATAATATCGACTTTTCTAATAATGAAAGTCGATATTTATGAACATCACTCAAGAAGAACGAGACGCGGTTTACAAAACTATTTTTTCGCGTCGTGATGTGCGCAGAGAGTTCAAACCAGACCCCATCCCTAATGATGTTCTAGAGCGCGTATTGCTCGCAGCTCACCACGCACCAAGCGTTGGTTTTATGCAGCCTTGGGATTTCATTATTGTGCAAAGCCCTGAATCCAAAACGAAAATCAAACAAGGTTTTCTACAAGCTCATGCAGAAGCGACTGAGCTATTTGAAGGTCAGCGCAAAGAAGACTATAAAAGCCTTAAACTTGAAGGTATTGAAGAAGCGCCATTGGGTATTTGCGTCACCTGTGATCGTAGTAGAACCGGTTCCGTTGTCTTAGGCCGAACCGCTAAACCGGAAATGGATTTATTCAGTTCCGTATGTGCAGTGCAAAACCTATGGTTAGCGGCGAGGGCTGAAAACCTCGGAGTGGGCTGGGTAAGTATTGTTCACGATCATGTCATACGCGACACACTCAACATCCCCGAATCCATCGATATTATTGCGTATTTATGCGTGGGTTATGTCGACATTTTTCATGACACTCCAGACCTTGAAAGATCAGGTTGGTTGCCTAGGCGAGACGTTAGTTCAGCGGTTCATTTTGAATCTTGGCCTGACTCTAAATAAAGAAAGGACGAATGAAAAACATTCGCCCTTTCCTTTTTTACTGCTATTTAAGTGCCATTTCTAAGGCCTGTATCAGCTGATCAATTTCTTCTGGTTGTGTGTAATGAACAAATGACAACCTAACAACACCAGTATTAGAATCCACCCCCATTGCTTCTAGCAAGCGAACCGCATAAAAATGGCCTGCACCACAAATAATACCTTGATCAACCAGTTTTTGAGCCAGTTCTTGAGGTGTTTGGCCTTTAGGAATAATAGCAACCGTCGCCGCTCTTTTTAAAGGATCAGTAGGACCAAGCAATGTCAGTTTAGGATGTTGATCAATATATTTAAGCAACTTAGCTAACAACACCTGCTCGGCGTCATGAAACAATACTCTTACACGTTGGGCCTTTTCAAGAGCTGAACCGCCCTCATCAAAATGATAATCATGCAAGGCATCAAAATAGTCCAGCACACCACGACTGGCTGCTACTTGAGCATGATCTGGACCTGCAGGTACAAACCATTTTTGACGATAGGCTTCATTAAAATAATGCGCTTGATTGCCTAGTTTATCTGCAATGGCATTACGAATAACCATCACACCAAGATGCGTGCCATACGCTTTATAAAGCGAAAATAAATAAACATCGGCGCCGAGTGCATCTATATCTGGTAACCCATGGCCCGCAAACGACACACCATCAACCAGTGTCATCACATTTGCCGCTCTTGCTCGCGCGCAAATTTCTGCTACTGGGTTGATTTCTGCCACCACATTGGAACAATGAGTGAACGCCAATAACTTGGTTCGTTTAGTAAAAAGTTGCTCTAGATCGTTGATATTCAAAGACCCCGTTTTCGAATCAACTCGCCACTCTTTAATGACGACGCCACGAGACGACAAAGCACGCCAAACACCGATGTTCGCTTCGTGATCTTGATTGGTCACAATAACCTCATCGCCTTCTTTCAGAATCTTGCCAAACGCCTGTGCCAGCACATACGTATTCTGAGAAGTCGAAGGCCCAAGGTGTACTTCACTTGTATCTACATTCAAATAGGACGCTAAGCGTTTATAAGCCAAATCCATCTGCGCACCGGCTTTTTGTGCAGCAGGGTGAAGGTGATAAGGCTGGAGTTTTGTTTCTCGGTAATACTGGTCCAAATGATCAATAACGGCTTTGCAAGCATAGGAACCACCTGCATTATCAAAAAAAGCCTGACCGGATAAAGATGGCTCTTTAAAAGCCGGAAATTGAGAACGAACGAACGCCAAATCTAACAAAGGTGCCATAACCTTATCCTCTTAAAAGCAACCGTAATTTTTGCCTAGAAAAGCAAAATACTATGGCAAAAGTATAGAGAATAAAACACGCAAGTTGTTTGCTATTTCAAAGAAAGATTACTAACTTAATACAATATTTTTGTTTGAATAGAGCGATAAATGAAAGAAATCACCTTAGACCGTACAGACTACAAAATAATCAAAGCATTAGAGAAAAATGGTCGTATAAGCAATACTCAACTGGCTCAAGCCATCAACCTGTCTCAATCACAATGTTTAAGACGCTTACGCTTATTAGAAGAAATGAACGTTATTAGCGGCTACCGAGCAAAAGTGAACTATCAAAAGCTCGGCTATAGTGTCATGGCTTGGACTCTGGTGACCGTCAGTAAAGATACACCAAATGCACGGGATAACGTGATGCATTTCCTACAACAACAAAGCGCAGCGATAAATGTGCATGGTGTCACTGGTGATGTGGATTTAATCGTAGAAGTGTGTGCCAAAAACATGGCTGAATTTACGGATTTGGTTGTCAAACAACTTTATGCTCACGCTGATGTAGTGAGTACAAAATCTTATATTTGTTTAGACACCGCCAAACAAGATGGCAGCCCTCTTGATAACGTCTAATACTGAATGAATTACACTTTCAAATGACCCTATTATCTGCTCAATTATTCTATTACTGTCCGATTGATTAGTTTTATTCAGCTATTGGTGTATTTTATATCGTTTGTCTTATTTACGTGGAATTCCTACTATATCAACATCAAAACACAGTTTGTTTTGATGTTGATTTCAAACAACCATGGATAAGGAAAACACGATGAAAAACAATCAAACTATTGCTGAATTATTAGCAAACGTTAACTCAGCATACCTAACAGACGCTGAAAAATACGAAGCAATCGCACGTGCAGAACGCGCTGAATACATTGTTGCAGGTATATCTTCTGCTATTAAAGCCGTTAAAAAAGCAGCACTGAAATTAAAAGCCGTTTTCGTATCATCTTCTGCTCAGCACGCTTAATCAATACCGCTAATATAAAGTTCAATTGGGTAAGCGTCTTCTTCTAAAAGAAGATATTTTGGCTTAGTCCAACGGATTTTCTAAAAAAGGAAACAGCGCTAAAATAATAACATAAGCGCTTCCCTGCTCCTTTTTCGAGTTACTCCACTCTATTTATTTTCTTTAAAATTTTTAATTCAGTCTTTTAGTTCTGTCGTTCTTGCAACACTTCTTTGAAAGCAAACATGCCATTCAATGCCGATGGAAAGCCTGCGTAGACTGACATTTGCAATAACACTTCTTTTATTTCGTCTTCACTGCAACCAACATTTAAAGCAGCGTTCAGGTGGACTTTAAGTTGAGGTCGGCAATTACCTAACGCGGTTAATGCTGCGACGGTGGCGATCTCTCTGGACTTAAGATCCAAGCCGGGTCGTGAGTAAATATCACCAAATGGATATTCAATGGTGAATCGAGCCAAATCAGGGCAAATGTCTTGCAGGCTATCTATCACATTATGCCCCGCTTCTCCGTCAATCTTAGAAAGCAGCGCTAAACCTAAGTCAAATCTTGAGTTATCCATGGTGTACTCCTATTCATTTTCTTAAAGAAGCAACACCTTACAAGTTAGAGCAAACTCTAAGTCAACTCACTTTGTTGGCTTTATACAAATCAATCTTCCTGTCTAGCGCCTCTAGATGGTTCTGCTGCAACACTATGTGCGCTTTTAACCGTTCTTTATGGCGCTCTAACAGTTGCTGACGTTCAAAGACTGTCATTACCCCGACCTCTCGTAATTCCGCGTACTGCAGTATATTTTCCAGAGCCATCCCCGTTTCTTTCAAACGAACAATAAAACCAACCCAATCTACCTCTTTTTTTGTATAAGACCGATGACCACTGGTATTACGTTGAACATTTTTTATCAATCCGATTTTTTCGTAATAACGCAATGTATGAGCCGATAATCCAACGCACAATGAGAACTCTTTCATGTTCATAATACGACTTCCTAGGCATAATATAAGCCAACAAGATCGAACAATAATTTGATGGAAAAAAGTAATGATAACATGGCATTGTCAGCCGTTTAACGAGCTGTCTACTCACATCCTTTATGATTTACTTAGACTTCGCTGTGATGTTTTTGTGGTTGAGCAGAACTGCCCTTTTCCGGAATTAGACGGCTTGGATACATTACCCAGCACTCAACATCTTTTTGCCTTACAAGACAATCAACTCGTAGCCTATGCAAGATTGTTGGCCGAAGGTGATTCGTATTCAGGTTACAGCAGCATAGGACGCGTCGTTGTTGCACCGCAAAGCCGCAAGGATAAAATGGGTCATACATTGATGAGTCATGCAATTAAACATGCAACGACTCTATGGCCAACCAGTCCGATCAAAATTGGCGCTCAATCGCATCTTGAAAATTTTTATAAATCCCACGGTTTTATAACGGTTTCCGCGCCTTACATGGAAGATGGCATAGAACATTATATTATGACGCGGGAACTTGAAGTAACGCGTTAACCCGTTGTTTGAGCGCTGGCAAAACCTCAGCTTCAAACCAAGGGTTTTGCTTCAACCAGCGATTATTTCGAGGACTAGGGTGAGGTAAAACCAATATTCCCTGTTCCAACCAATACTGCCACGCTTTAACCTGTTCTGTGAGATTGCCTGAACGTCCTAAATGATATTTTTGGGCATAAGCACCTAGTACAACCGTCAACTCAACATGAGTAAGCTGATTCAATATGGTCTCACGCCACTTTACGGCGCATTCAGGACGTGGCGGTACATCCCCAGATATCTTTCCTGCTGACGGCCCACTCTTATAATAAGCATGGCCAGGGAAACAAAAGCCCATTGGTAAAATAGCCACTTGCTGGGCGTCATAAAATACGTTCACAGGCACACCAAGCCAATCTCTTAACCGATCACCACTAAGATCATCAAAAGGGCGGCCACTATCATGGGCCTTTTGCCCCGGAGCCTGACCTGCAATGAGTATTTTTGCACTAGGATGAATTTGAATAATCGGTTCAGGGGGATTTGGAAGAAGACTCGCACAATGCTGGCAAGATAAAACGGCCTCTTTTAATGCTATGAAAGTTTCTTGTGACATAAACCTGTCTCGCTCTTGCCTCTAAAACAAAAAAGCAGCCGCTGTTTCCAGAGGCTGCTTTTTAGATTATTCGTTTTTTATTTGATCTAGTGTTGATGACCACCTTCGCCATGCACATGACCATGCTCTAACTCTTCAGCCAATGCTTCGCGAACTTCAATAATCTCAACATCAAACTTCAACGTTTTACCAGCCAATGGATGGTTACCATCAAGCATAATGCCATCATCTTCTACCGCGATAACAGTAACAGGTTGTTGGCCGCCTGGCGTTTGTGCCATGAACTGCATGCCAATTTCAATATCATCAACGCCTTGAAAATTTTCTGTTGGTACTTTCTGGATAAGTTCTTCATGTACTGCGCCGTAGCCATCTTCAGGCTCAACCGATACCGCAAGTTTATCACCCGCTGCTTTGCCTTGAAGTGCTTTATCTAGGCCATCAATGATGTTCTGAGCGCCACTTAAAAATACTAAAGGCTCTTGACCTACAGAAGAGTCTAGCTCTTGGCCTTGTTCGTCTGTCAATGTGTAATGCATGCTAACAACGGCGTTTTCTGTGATTTGCATTCTATTCTCCAGCTTAAAAATGAATAAGGGTACGAGCGCTTGATACAAGCAAACAGGGTTGCGATACACCGCCACAACACGAACCCAAACAATAGTTTGTGGCATTATGATAACGTTCCATAAGCGCAATAACTACCGTATAAACCTAGAAGTTTGGTACGTTCGACGATTTTTAAAGGGATGTTTGAATATTAATTTGAAAAAAAGACACATATCAAGCAAAACAGATCAAATTTAAAGCGACAATTCAAAAATAGATTGCCTTTTCACCAATAAAAAATCTAAGGCCAAATAGAATTTTTTAGCCTCTTCCCGAATGTCATTGGTTCGAACTCGCAACGTCACATGTTCTTCTGATGCCCACCGTCTAGCTTGTTCAACCAAGACACGTCCAGCCCCTTTGAAACGGGCTTCGGCCGAGACTGACAATCCCAGTATTTCAATAAAATCTGCAGAAGCCATTCGAAAAGCATGTTGCGCATGAAGCCAGCCAATCACCACGCCATCTAATTCAGCCACCCAAGCCCTATCGTCGTTAGAACCTAGCAAACGCTCAAGCCTCTGAACAGCAGAATGTTTGGCAGCCTCCTCTTTGTAACCCAATCCAGCCGCCACTAGCGCAATGGCTGCGGCGTCATCCACACATGCAGGTCGAATTAGCATCACCGTTTCGCTCTCCTTTTTTATATGAATCATTTAGCTAACGGCTTAAACTGTGAAATGTCCAGGGTGTATGCCCGCCCTAACCAACTAACACCCTGAGTATGATCTACGTAATCATTGCCAGTTAGTGGATGAACAAAAACATCTAAAGACTGTCGGTTTAACATCAGCCAAGGAATAATTTGACCAAACGTTTCTGAAGCAAACGACAACTGACAACTCCAAACGGGATGTGGACCAACGGGTTTCTGATGAAAACGCCCAATACGGATATCAAACAATTCAGCCGCTTGCTCTGCAACCTGCTTGGCTATCTCAACACCCGCTTCGTCCGCATAATAAAGATGAGCATGGAATGCTTTTATGTCACGATGTAAAGGAAATTGATTCATGGTCTCTCCTAGTATTGTCTTATTAGGATTACAGTTTAACACCCGTCAGCACACAAATGATTGATGCGAAAAAAGGTATTTGGAGAGAAAAAACAACCACCTACTAACGCTACGAGACCTAAGTCGTAGAGGATTGTCAAATTGACTGTGTTACATTGAGTTTAAAACAACAATGACGCATCAACCTATGTTCAGGTAATTTATTCAATGACTGTTTTCTGGATTCTGTTAGCCATTCTTTACGTTCTAGGCCTCTTCTGGATCGCCATTTGGGGCGACAAAGAAAGCCCTGCAGCCAAAAAACTGACGCGTCACCCATTGGTCTATAGCTTATCGTTGGCCATTTATTGTACCGCTTGGACCTTCTACGGTTCTATCGGTGAAGCCTCTCGTTCTGGCTGGAGCTATTTGCCCATTCTTTTAGGCCCCATTTTATTGTATTTATTTGCCTTCCCAATATTACGAAAAATGATTACGGTGAGCCGTAAACAAAACATCACTTCAATTGCCGACTTTATTTCCTCTCGATACGGTAAACGACCCATGACCGCCCCACTGGTCATACTCATCAGTATGCTGGCCGTCATTCCTTATATTGCCTTGCAGCTGAAAGCCATAGGCTCTAACTTCGCTCTTTTTGTTAATCAAGATGAGTCTTCGGCCAGCCTTGTTGTTTTTGTCGCTACCATTTCGATTGGTGTTTTTGCCATGTTATTTGGTACAAGAAAAGTAGAAGTAACAGAGTATCGTTCCGGAATGATGCTAGCGATTGGCGCCGAGTCTTTGTTTAAATTGATCGCCATTGTCGCCGTTGGCTTGGTTGCCATCATCATGACTCAAGATTTTGATCTAGACGAGATGAGCCAAAATGTGGATTTCTCAGTATGGAACCCTGAACAGTTTTTGTCTTTTCCTTTTCTCATGCAGACATTTATGGCGGCAGCGGCGGTTATTTGTTTACCTCGACAATTCCATGTCACCGTAGTCGATCATCAAAGCAACAAGCAATCCAATATGGCACGTTGGTTATTCCCTTTATACTTGCTCATTTTCGCGTCTATTATTCCGCCCATAGCCATTGCCGGCCAGAGTCTTTTTTCTGCGGACATTAATCCAGACACCTATGTGATTCAGTTCGCCTTAGTGTCAGATAACCTGCCCTTGCAAATGTTGATATTTCTAGGCGGAATGTCGGCCACAACGGCGATGATCATTGTGGCTACGTTTGCTTTAAGTATCATGATCAGCAACGATGTCATCCTACCTCTTATGCTGGCCCGAGCCAGTGCACAACAACAAGCCTTACCCTTATATCGACGTCGCATATTAATGATTCGACGCTTAGCGATGGCCGGCATTTTAGTCCTATCCTTTTTGTACTATCAAAAAATGGCTAACAACGAATCGCTTGCCGGTACAGGCGTTTTGGCCTTCTCTCTTGTTCTACAACTTATGCCCGCCGTTCTTGGGGGACTCTACTGGAAACGCGCACACGCGCACGGTGTTTACACTGGGTTAACATTGGGTTTCTTGTGCTGGATGTTGATGATGATGCTACCACTTTCTGGCAATATAGATTGGGGCTTAGACACAGCTCAATCCCGCTCAGAATTAATCAGCTACGGCGCCTTTATCAGCTTGTTAGCAAATATTTTTGGTTACATAGTAGGGTCTTTGTTATCGACTGAGCGTTTGATAGATCGAATCCAAGCAACCGCCTTTGTTAGTCCTACTACCGAGCTTGAAAAAGGCTTTTTTAAGCCTAAGAGCAAAGCGACCAATGGCGACTTTTTTGTCTTGCTAGAAACTTTTTTAGGCAAACAAAAAAGCCAGCAAGTATTGTCTAATTTTGAGCAAGATTACAGCCAGACCATTCCGAATAATGCATCGCCAAACCGGCTATTTGTGGACTATTGCGAACGCATTTTGGGAGGCGTTTTGGGCGGATCTTCGGCTCGCACCATCATCAACTCCATCTTGATTGATAAGCAAATCAAGGTAGAAGAAATGGTGACCTATCTGGATGAAACCACCCAAGCGATTCAATTTAGTCAAAATCTACTGTTCGTATCCATGGATAATTTAGACCAAGGCATTAGCGTAGTCGACAAAGATCTGCGTATCGTCGCGTGGAATAAAACCTACCTGTCACTTTATCCTTATCCAGAAAGTATGCTAACCGTTGGACTGCCTGTCGAAGAGCTTATTCGCTTTAATGCCGAACGTGGTGAATGCGGCGTTGGTGACATTGAAGAACTAGTAAACAAGCGCTTAGAACACCTTAGAAAAGGCACAACTCATCGCTTTTTACGTCGCCGAGGCAGTGGCAGAGTCATCGAAATGGTCGGAAACCCGCTTCCTGATGGCGGCTTCGTCACTAGCTTCACCGATGTGACTGAACACATTGAAAGCCAACAAGCCTTAAAAGAAGCCAATATCGACTTAGAAAAACGAGTCGAAGCACGAACCGAAGAAGTGCAAGGCGTTAACAACGAGCTAATGCAAGAAATTGAACGTCGTAACCAAGCTGAAAAAGCGTTGATCAGTGCCAAAGCGGAAGCCGAACAAGCCAATGCGTCTAAAACAGAATTTCTCGCCTTAGCCAGCCACGATATTCTACAACCGCTAAACGCCGCCAAGCTTTACATGGGAATATTACAGTCCACCCAGCTTCCTAATGATACACATCAAGTCGTTAACAGACTGTCTGACTCACTAGAGTCAACCGAGGCGCTAATTTCGACCTTGCTTGAAATTGCACGCTTAGACCAAGGCGCCATACAGCCAAAATTAGTGGACTGTAACCTACAAGATATCCTCGCACCGATTGTGGCGGAATTTGGTGTTATCGCGGAGAGTAAAAATATTCGCTTAACCACCCATATGCGCTCTTTTCGAGTACATACCGACCCTATCTACTTACGCCGAATCATCCAAAACTTTGTCTCCAATGCCGTGAAGTACACGCAAAAAGGACGTGTATTATTAAGCGTAAGACCTCGATCTGGCGTAGTGTATTTACAAGTATGGGACACTGGCGTTGGGATTCCAGCGTCAGAACAAAAGAAAATATTTGACGATTTCTACCGCTGGGAAAACACGCAAGAACCCGGCATGGGACTAGGGCTTGGTTTGGTTCGTCGCATGCAAAAGCAACTGGGATTGGCTACGGAAATACATTCAACACCCGGCAAAGGCAGCTGTTTTAGCATTGAAATCCCCCTGGCCCAAAGCAATATAATCGTGGCGTTACCAACACCGCTACCTATTGTAACGCCGCAAGAAAAACTGGCTCATTGCTATGTTTGGTGCATTGACGATGAAAAAAATAACCTGACAGCCATGAATACACTATTAACTCACTGGCAATGCGATTGTCGCGCTTTTAATCGCTTTAATGACGCATTACAGGCTGAAGGTGAAGCAGAATTACTCTTGGTCGACTATCACCTTGATGACAACCAAGATGGCCTATCCTTGATCACGGCGCTCAGAGCCCGTGCAGGAAAAAACATTCCTGCGGTGTTGATTACCGCCCTACGCGACCCAGAATTAGTAGAACAATGCAAAAAACTACAGATTACTTATATGGCGAAACCGGCCAAACCCGCAAAATTGCGGGCTCTGGTTCAACACATTCATCAATTAAGAGAAGAGAAAAAATAACGCGGGGTAAATCGTGACGTTTAATGGTTAGAAGGTAAGCTCAAACCACAACCTGTTAGAATAATACCGCTTACGGTGTCTCCGATGCGTTTCAAATCGTCATCAGTCAGCGACTCAATACCGCTTAGCGCCAGCACTTGTGCTTCGAAGTCTGCGTAATGTTGTGTAGACGACCAAATCATGTAGATCACACTTGCAGGATCACACTGACGCATTTTTCCAGTGTCCATCCAACCTTGAAGTAATGCGATTCGCGACATAAACCAAGGTCTTAGCTCTTCTTTTAAATAGTCGCCAATATGGAGCGCGCCACCAATAACTTCCATCGCAAAAAGGCGAGAAGTAGGGCCTTTATCAAAACTTTGTTTGAGTTTAACACGAATAAAACTGTCCAATACATACGCTGGATCATCGTCTATCGTCGCCCGATCAAAAAGATCGTTCCAGCCCATTAAGGTCTGATCAAGCACCTGTTTATACAAATTGGCTTTAGATTGAAAATAATAAATGATGTTCGGTTTGGGCAAACCAGCACGCTCGGCAATGTGTTGTAGGCTGGCACCACTGTAACCTTTTAGCCCGAATTCAATCTCAGCGGCTTCCAGTATTTTAACAAAGACTTCTTCACGGTGATTTTGACGTTTACTCATGGGGGAGTTAAGTCCTTATTTGTATTTTCATAAGTATTGCCGAACTAACAAAACACAACCCCAACCTCCCCCTCTTCGTAAGGGAGGAGCTTAGTGCTTTCGCTCCCTCCCTATGCATTTTCAAAGGGGATGTAAATTAGCACTTTGTTCCCTCCCCTTATGTCTTCAAAGGGGAGGGTTAGGGTCGGGTTGTTCTTTTTCAGTAACCAACAACATTCACGGAAACTTTTATTTCTATCGTATTAAGCCAACAACGCGGTTAACTCTTCCGCGGTCGACAACTTACCTTCGTCTTCAATATTAGGGAAAACAGCCACAGTAATATTATCCAGTGCAAGGCTGGGTAACCATTCAGTTTTAAACATATCAAGCGAAACGGACACCGGCTCACAGTCGTCCCAATCTTCAATAGCCCATTGGCTAGCAAAATCAGCATCTGGCCAAACCATAACACAATCACCGTCGTCGGTTTCTACCATCACGAAACCTTCTTCGTTACTTAAGCTCCATACCAATTGAGAGGCTTTGGCTTGCTCAACAAAATACACTAAGCGTTCACTGTCAGGCGCAACCAACAATTGAACACGCTCATCCATCGATAACTCTTTCATCATTTCACTCTCTTGTAATATCGCCAATCAATACGATTTTTTGTCTTGTTGAAGCCTTACTAAAAGTAAGCAACTTCTTCTGCCGTCAAGGCACGGAATTCACCCGCTTGCAAATCAACATCAAGTGAAAGAGAACCAATCTGGTCACGATGAAGCTCTTCCACTTTATTACCTACGGCGGCCAGCATCCGTTTCACTTGATGATATTTACCTTCTTGAATCGTAAGATAAATATCACAGTCGCTAATGCGTTCAGCAACAGCAGGTAACGTTGGTTGCGGCTCGCCATTCAGCATGACACCCGTTTCCAATTGCTTTAAATCTTCGTCACTGATTCGCTCGGCCAACATCATACGATAGCGTTTGTTACACGCATTACGAGGTGATGTAATTCGATGTAGCCATTGTCCATCTGTCGTCAGCAACAGTAAGCCAGTCGTGTCTTTGTCTAAACGGCCAACTATATTGAGCGCTTGACCCAAATGCGAAGGTAATAAATCCAACACCGTAGGATGCTCTGGATCTTGGTTAGCGCAAACGTAACCAGCAGGCTTATGCAGTAAGTAATACCCTTCTGATGGCCACGCCAAAAGCGTGTCATCTAGGCAAATTTTATCACCGTCTTGTACTGTGTAATTGGCCTTTTTAACCACCTCACCGTTTACGGTAACACGGCCTTTTGACGCGGCAATTTTTGCCGCTTTACGTGCCAATTCAGTCACGTGGGATAAATAAAAATCAAGTCTCAAGAGAATCGCCTATGGCTTTGTTTAGATTAAGAAAATACTTCGTGGGTGGTTTCAATTTCTTTGAAGAAGAATGTCGCATTATGCAGCATACCGTTCGCACTGCGAGAGTATCCGGGCACTTCGCCAAATGGAATATAGCCCATATTAACATACATGTCGTGAGCAATATCATCGCTTCTTACTTCAAGCATTAGCAGCTGCCTTTGCATCGACGCCGCCACACGTTCAACACCTTGCATCAACATACCGCCCAAACCATGTTCTCTTGCTTGAGTATGAACCATCAGCTTTTCAACATCGCAACGGTGCAATGCATTGGCTTTTGGTGACATAGCAATTTGGACGCTACCAACCACTTTATCGTCTTCACGAATTAATAACACTTGGCGGGCATTCTCTTGTAAATCATCATTCACCATTAGCCAATACGCTTTCGCTTCTGATTCGCTCATTGGTGGTAAAAAACCAATTGGCGCGCCTGAGTCAACAGCGTCACACAATAGCTCGACAAGATCTTCTAAGTAGGGGTTAAGGTTGTCTACTTTAAGTAACTCCACACTCTTTACCTCTGTCTTTAAATTGCCGTAATCATACCTGAGGGGCGCTCACTTAGGAATCGCCAGCATACGTTAAGCGGTTTATAGACAAAAAAAACGGCTTAAGTAGCCGCTTTCGTTACACTCAATAATCTTAGCTCAACTAAACATTACCCATATAACGACCTGGTTTATGATTAACAGCAATAATCATATTCAACGCAATGGCCCCCACAAATGAGATAATGATCAAGGTATAATCCACCACGAAAACGGATAAAAGCACAATCATGCAGTCAATGATCATTTGGAATTTCCCCATAGAAATGCCATATTTTTCGGAAAGGTAACGCGCTAGGATATTCAGTCCGCCTAAACTGGCGTTATGACGAAACAGCATTAAAAAACCAACCCCCATCAAGAAGCCACCCGCCACACTGGCATAAATCGGATTTACCTGATCAAAGGTGACTAACATAGGAGTCACATCAGAAAAAACAGAAAGGCAAAATACGGCAAGAAACGTTTTTATAGTAAATTCCCAACCAAAGTGAATAACCGCCAATAAATAGAAAGGAATATTAATCAAGAAAAATGCCTGACCAAAGGTCAGCGAGGTCGAGTACTGAATTAAAAAAGCTAAGCCGGCCGAACCTCCTGTTAATAACCCCGCATGGGTAAAAAGGTTGACACCTAACGCAATGATCAAGGTACCAAGAATGACAGCTTGGGCATCTTCAAGACGCGTGTGTTTTTTTACCTTTGGTATCTCTGCTGTCGACATGGATTTCTCTCTGGGCTTATAAAATGGCGGTGAAGGGATTCAAAGCAGAGATTTTATAGAAAAAAAAACCTAAGACCAACACCCAAGCACAACACGGTTTTTTGCCATTCTAATAAACCGTCTCGTTTTTTGTACACCTCATTAAGGAGCACAAATACGACCTATGACCTTACCAACAACTCGCCGAGAAGATACCCAACCTATACGTTCTGATTGCAAACTCTTGTTACTTTCACCACCTAACCAAAGCTGTCCATCTGGCGCAATATGCAGAATTTTTTTAACAATGTATCCGTACAATGCATGATCGACAACAACAAGGTGACCCGTGTTGAGTTTTTTATACCATCGACTAGTAAACACAAAGTCTCCACTACATAAACTAGGAGACATGCTTTCCCCTTGGACTTTGATTAAGTGAAACATATCGACATCCTTCCACAGTGTCGCAATTAAAATACTGATTAAAAGCGCTTACTTCAGCCCTTTAAATCAGGGTAAACCATTTCCAACATCGGTGGATAAGGGCATGACGCACGGTAAGTCAGCACTTCTTTTGTTAACCAAAAAGCTTCCGCAAAGTCATTCACCAAATCAACCAGTTTCTCACCTTCCGCTCGGTCGATACCTTGTTTGCATTTTGATGCTTGCAACATAATACTGTGAGTTAAATTATGCGCATTCGATACCAACTCAAACTGCGGCGCTTTAAAATAATCCCCCCAAATAATACCAATAGCGTCTTTAACCTCCGTACTGGCAGATTCTTTTTCACCCACTAAACGAGAAACCTGTGCGTAATCCGCCACGCTCAAAGTCCCTTTGTCTTCAATTTCTTTAATTAAATCCATTAAACGCACACAAGTTAACGCTGCCAGTTGAGCCGTTGCTGGATCGTAAATTTTACAGGGTATATCGCAATGAGCTTGGGCGGTTTTAAAATGAATTACTTTATCTAGAATTTTGATCACACTATGCATCATGGTTAATATCCTTCCGTTCAAATTTTTTACGTCGACGAATGCACTGTTTGTATATAATACCGCTGACAATCAAGCTGGCGATGGCAAACATGGTCAAAAAATGAACAGGCTCACTTGACCAATGAGAATGGTCGTGACCTGGATGTGCTTGAACCAGTTGACCAATAGCAAGCAAACTACTGAATGCTAAAATAGTAAAAACCGACTTCATACAATGTTCCTTATTAATGGCGTTAGATAAACAGGGATGATTAATGGTGAACCATGGTTTCTGAACTAGAAACAGCATTAGACAAGGCTTGCATCAAGACTTTGCTCTGAGTTGATACATGCTTACTATAACTTTGAGAAAACAACTCCCACTCAAAACGAATGTGTGTCGCCGTTCTCATAATAAGCCCCCTTTGCTCGCCGTCTAGATCAGGACGAACAATAATGGCCTGTAGAAAATTGACCGCATTTTCATATTGAGTATTCGCAGAAACGAAATCGCCCAGCGCCGTATAAGATTCCGCAATATTTAAAAAGCTTACTGCGGCCGCAGCAACGGCCGACTCAGCATCTCGATAAAAGTCATCATCGAATGACATTTCAGCTTGCGTTAATGCCTGTTGATTTAACTCAACGGCATCCGAAAACGCATGATTTGAATAGGCTCTATTGGCTTGTCTTGTTAAACGCTCCCAGTTCTGCATTATTTCCTCCGCGATCTTTTGTATTGGATTGATAAAACCTAATGAGAATCATTATCGTGTATGAATTGAAAAAAATCTATCTTTTGTGAGAATAAATCTCATTTGATTTTTTAAGGCTTGATGATTACATCTAGATAAACAAGACGATGGTCTGAAGTGTTGTTAAGAAGAGAGTGTTGATTGTCACGAGAGTCAGGCCAAAATACGGCCTGCCCCACCGTTTCAAGTAAGCGACTAGGCCTGACGTAATCTGCCTGCATATGCCACACAGCAGTATGATAAGCACTGTGCTTTACATTGGCATTTGGTGAATGTTCAACTCCACCAATACTGTTTGGAAAACCGATTGCTGACATGGTGGGATGCGCCAGTAAATTTTGGATCGCGGTCCGATCAGAATCACCTTCATAAGGAGAAGCATTCAAATCCCCTAGTAATACAAAATCACCGTTTTCAAACCCACCTCGGCGTCCCTGATCGTCGATCATATAAGACGCTTTTGAAAGATAGTCTGACCAAAAATTGATCTCATCTTGATTACGACAAAAATTTCGGCGTTCGGCACCATCAAAGACAGGAGGCGTTGGATGAGAGCACAAACAACGCAGCACTTGACCATTCACTTTTATCGCCACATCCCAATGAGATTTTGATGAGAAAGGCAACACGGCCAAATCTTCGTCATCAAACCAAGCGTCTCCACAAGTGCACTTTGGTAAGTGTGCGTTTGGCATATCGCGCCATAAGAAATGTTGAAAAGTACGAGAAGCCAAGTGATCAATCGGGAAGCGTGATAACAACAGCATACCGTATTGACCTGGAAAATCACCAAAGCCTAACGCGTCAGCGCCTTTATCAGTCGCGTCCCCGTCTTTGTCAAAATCTCGACCAGAAGGCATTCCAGTATTAACGGGCTGACAAAAGAAAAAGGGATAGTCCAACCCTGTGCGAGTTGAAGAAGACTGACTTAGCAAGGCCTGTAAAAGCGTAACGGTCTCGCCTGAGGCGTCAAAATCGACCTCATTTAGCAAGATAATGTCGGGGTGTACTTCTTGTAATAACGCGATGGTGGCGAGCACTTGTTTGTCCTTTCCGGACTTGAGTGCCGCCAAAAGTGCCCCCGAATGGGGTCGGCTCAGTGCGGTATTGTAGCTCGCAAAGCGAACTACCATTCAATACCCACTTGCGCTTTGACACCATTAGCAAAGGCATGACGTTCATTTGCTATTTTACTGTGCGTATCGACGCTGTCTAATAACGCCCTTGGCGCTGTGCGCCCCGTCATCATCACATTTTGATGTGTTGGACGAGCAGCCAGCGCAGCAATCAAATCATCTTCATTAAGATAACCATATTTGTACATATAAGTGATTTCATCCAGCAAGACAAAATGCACGCTTGAATCTGACAATACATCCTTTGCCAACGCCCAAGCTTGCTCTGCGGCTTCTTTTTCCAACTCAGGGTTACGTGTTTCCCACGTAAAGCCATGCCCCATAACATGAAAGTCGACCAACGGATGCGTACCAAAAAATAATTGTTCCCCAGTGGCTTTGCGACCTTTGATAAACTGAATGACCGCGCTTTTTTGACCATGACCCAAAGCGCGCGCCATAGTACCAAATGCACTAGAACTCTTACCTTTACCATTGCCAGTAAGCAAAATAGTCACGCCGCGCTCTTCTGTTGCAGCCGCGATACGCTGATCAACAACGGCTTTCTTTTTTAATAAGCGCGCTTCATTTTTGTCTAAAGTTTCTTGTTCAGACTGCTTAGTGTTCGATTGTTCCGTCATAATCTATCTCTTTTTGTAGAGTAACCAGCTTGGGTAATATAAGTCTTTATGTATCGCAAACACCCTTAGTATAAAGACTAAAGCCACAGCGTAAATCGAGTTAAACTCATGTACCGGTATATTTTTTTCAAGTAGTACTAATAACAAAGCCCCTAAAAAAGCCGGCGTTGCATAAAACTCTCGACCTAATACCAAAGGCGGACGGTGGCTTAATACATCACGAATAATGCCTCCCGCCACACCGGTAATAATACCCATGGTGATGGCAATCATTGGCGAAAAACCTAGATTCAAGACCTTTTCCGTCGCTACCACAGTAAACAAGGCTAAACCAAACGAGTCGGCATAATGAAAAACGGCTTTTTTGTCATCAATAAATCGCACGGTAAAAAAGGCCAGTACTGAAGACAAAAAAGCCACCCACAGGTACGATGTATCTTTTACCCAATACACAGCCTCAACCGATAGCACAGTGTCTCGTATCGTACCGCCACCCAGAGACGTCACCATCCCCAGAAACACCACGCTAAAAAGATCCATGTCTTTTTTACCAGACGAAATAACCCCGGTGATAGCAAACGCAGCTATCCCAAACATACCCAAAAAATATAGTAACATTTTTAATATTTTCTCAAAAAAACTAAGCAGAAACCCAGTCACCAGCACCCAAACGCTTTAATACCACAAAATCGCCTTGGACTGAAAATTCAGTCAAACTACTGAACCCCACATCAATACGGTGACATTGAGCCAAAGGCCATTGGCAAAGCAAGCTGACGAACACTTTTATGACACCTGAATGCGCCGTCACTACGACGTGCTCGGCAGAGGTCTCTCTGACCGACAACCACCATTGCCAAACACGATCCGCTACAACCTGTAACGATTCGCCATTATACGGCGTGGCGTGAACAATATCGTCCGCCCAACAATCAATTTCAGACTTTGGAATGTCTTGCCAACACAAGCCTTCCCAATCCCCAAAATCCAATTCCTTTAACGCATCAACTGACACAGAACGACCCTCAGTAATAAAATCCGCCAGTCTCGCGGCGCGACTCAATGGGCTGTGATAACTAATACTAGAGGGCGTATCAAACTTGATCGATAAGGCCTTTTTTAACGCATGAGCGCCAGCTTCCCAGCCTTCGGCAAGAGGCACATCCATGTCGCCATAGCACAAACCTTTTTTCACATCCGGCCGTGGATGGCGTATCAGATACAGCTTCACGAATAAGACACCAGCAAACATAAGATGATAAAAATCTCACCAATTTGCTCACCAGCCCCCAAGGTATCGCCATTAAACCCCTCTATTTTCTTACGTAAATAAACACGCAACAAAAAGACTAAACCAGCGGCAAACATCAGCGTGATGATTAAGTCAAAGACATTAAACGCCAACAAACCAAAAAGTAGACAAGGTGCCAATGCGATGCCCCACTGACTCGAGGTCAATGTTGCAATCATACTGGACGCTTTACTTTGCTCCACCGTCACATAATCTAAACTGTTCATCAGTACAAGCGGTATCACTCTGGCCATCACATGCACAGCACACCAAGCAGCCAAGGTATAAATAAAACCTAAAAAAGACGCGGGGATAATAGCCAAAAGTTCACTAAGCAACAGCCACTTTAGCGACAGAGAAAACCAAATAGACAAGGCCGCGTAGCTGCCGATACGCGAATCTTTCATGATCGACAAGCGCTGCTCTTTGTCCCAGCCGCCAACCAAACCATCACAACTGTCCATCAGGCCATCTTCATGAAACCCACCGGTCAGCAATACCGATGTCAGTAACATCAGTAACGCCTGCAAAGGCGAAGACCAATCAAACCACAACGGCCAAGCGCTTAGTAAGGCAACAACTACACCAATCCATGGTAAAAAGCACACCGCTGGGGTGTGCTTTATGTCATCGCTCCAATCCACTTTTAATGGAATTCGAGTATAGGTAACAAGGCTTCGTTTAAAGCCTTGCCAATAAGGACTCATTATCATGCCTTTCATGCTTACCCCAAGTAATCACCATGTTATTTAGAATCGCTAACGCCTGCACTTTCAAAGCTCGCCATGTTTTTCAGAAAAATACAGGCACTCTTAATAAGGGGATACGCTAGAATTGCACCAGAACCTTCCCCCAAGCGTAAATCCAAGGACAAAATGGGTTCCGCGCTTAAGTGACTCAACAACATTTTATGTGCTTTCTCATTCGACTGATGAGCAAAAATGGCGTATTCGCGCACATTAGGTACTACTTTTTGAGCAAACAACAAAGCAACAGAGCAAATAAAACCATCAACAACAAACGCTGTCTGACGTTGTGCTGATTGCAACATAGCGCCAGCCATCGCCAGAATTTCAAAACCACCAACTTGTTCTGCCAGCGTTTGCGCACTCCACTCAGACATTACTTGACCGGTTGCGAGTTCTGCACGACGTAATGACTGCTCGATTATCTGCGCTTTATGAGACACACCAGCAGAATCTAATCCGGTCCCACGTCCTGTACTGTCCGTCGCGCTAACGCCTATTAGCGCCGTCATCATGCAAGAAGAGACACAGGTATTACCTATGCCCATCTCACCAAACATCAACAAATTCGCACCATCATCAATAGCAAGATCCGCTTCGTCGACACCGGCTTGTATCGATTGTGCAACCTGTTCAGCGGACATGGCCGCCTCTTGGCTGAAATCTTTGGAAGCAAACGCGACCTTGCGATCACCCAATAATGGATGTTCATCAAGCTCCGCATTCACACCTACATCGACCACTCGTAAAGGCACATGATGCTGTTCACAAAACACACTGACCGCCGCACCGCCCATCAAGAAATTCATCACCATTTGCGGTGTAACTTCCTGAGGAAACAAACTGATACCTTGAGCCACCACGCCATGATCTGCCGCAAAAACGACCATCTTAGCGTTCGACACATTAGGTGTGGACGTTTGCTGAATACGACCCAGCTGAAAAGCGATATTTTCCAATTCACCCAACGCCCCTAAGGGTTTGGTTTTGCCATCAATTTTCTGCTGTAATTCGGCTTCAATCGCAGTTAATGGCGCTTGAATAGTAAACTGCTTAAACACGCCTTACCCCTTACCCTTTTGCTTTGACAGCACGCTGACGTACGGCTTCGAACAAGCAAATGCCAGTCGCTACCGACACATTCAAACTAGAAACCACACCAGCCATTGGCAATTTCACCAAATAATCGCATTGCTCGCGAGTTAAGCGACGCATGCCGTCGCCTTCCGCGCCCATCACAATCGCCGTAGGAATGGACAAGTCTTGCTCGTAAATCGTTTGTGTCGCTTCACCTGCCGTACCAAAGATCCAAACACCTTGGTCTTGTAACTTTTTCATCGTACGAGCAAGGTTGGTAACCGCATAAACAGGCATGCTTTCCGCTGCACCACAGGCTACTTTGCTTACCGTGGCATTTAATGGTGCTGAGTTGTCTTTTGGCATCACTACCGCATGAGCACCCGCCGCATCGGCACTTCGTAAACAAGCGCCTAAGTTATGCGGATCGGTCACACCATCCAAAATGATAATCAGAGGTGTTTCATCCAAACCAGCAACAAGGGTATGTAAGTCAGCTTCGTTACCCGCTTTCGTCATCGTGGTATAAGCCACTACACCTTGGTGTACGACACGGTCTTTGTTCTTAGTGAACAACTGGTCTAACTCTTTACGAGGCACCACGCTGTAGTTCACTTTGCTGGTTTTACAAAGCTGTACCAATCGCTGATTTTTCTTATCGTCACGACCTTCTTGAAAGCGCACTTCTTTCACACGCTCTGGCTGTTGGGTCAACGCGTTTTCCACGGCATGAATGCCGAATATCCATTCTAAATCTGACATGCTTTACGTTTTACTCTATAAATTCAAAAAATCTGTCACTCAAAAACGCTAAATCAATCTTTCGCTTTTGGCTTGGCATTGTTCTTTTTTGGTTTCTTCGGTTTTTTAGGCTTTTTGGCCGCCGCGCTGGCCGGTTTACCACTTGCTGCAGCGGCTGCCGACGCCGATTTCTTCTGCCTAATACGCTTACCCTTAGAAACAGGAGGACGGCGCTTTTTCTTGGCTTTGCCATCTGACTCTTTAGCGTCTTTAGTGGTTTTCTCACCTTTAACATCTGCTTTTTTAGCCGCTTTAGGTTTAGGTCGTCCACCCAATTCAATCGGAGGCAACTGAGCCAATTGCATTTCCAGCTCGGTACTGTCGTTGCGCTCTACCTTTTTACGAGGACGCGATGGCGATGCGCCCGCATCATCCAAGCTTAAATCGATCTTACGCTGCTCAAGATTCACACTGGCCACAGTGACTTTCAATGTATCGCCTAAACGGAATACACGACCTGTACGCTCGCCAATAATCGCTTGATGCTCCATATCGTGAACAAAGTAATCTTGCCCAAGCCCTGAAATATGCACCAAACCATCGACAAATAAACCTTGTAGCTCAACGAACAAACCAAACGAGGTCACCGCGGTCACAATTCCAACGAAAGGTTCGCCAAGATGTTGCTCAACATACTGACATTTCAACCAAGCCTCTACGTCACGCGTTGCCTCATCGGCACGGCGCTCTGTCACAGAACAAGAATCACCAAAGCCATCCATATCCGCATGATCGTAACCGTAAATTTTACGCTCTTTAAGCTCAAGACTTCCCGCTACACGATGCGCCTGACGCACATCTGGGCGGCCTTCACCACGAATCAAATAACGAATCGCACGATGCACTAACAAATCAGGATAACGGCGAATAGGCGACGTAAAGTGAGTATAAGCGTCGTAATTCAAACCAAAGTGGCCTAAGTTATCTGCTTGATAAACCGCTTGGGACATAGAACGCAACATCATGGTTTGAATGCTACGGGAATCCGCACGACCTTTTAACTGTTCTGCCAGTTTTGCGTAATCGTCTGGGGTTGGCTTCAAACCACCCATCAGCTCCAACCCTAGCAAACCTAAGTAAGTTCGCAGCGTTAACAAACGATCTTCTTTTGGACCTTCATGCACACGGAACAAAGCCGGCAAGTCTGCCTTGATCAATAGCTCTGCCGTCGCCACGTTGGCGCACAACATACACTCTTCAATCAATTTATGAGCATCGTTACGCTCAACGGGAATAATATGCTCTATCTTGGAGTTTTCATCGAACACCATACGGGTTTCAACGGTATCAAACTCCATTGCACCACGTTCATCACGGGCACCTTTTAGCGTGTGATACAGACCGTTCAAGTCATCAATATGAGAAACAATAGAAGCATAACGCTCGCGTAGCTCTATTCCTTGCTCCTCTGGCTCTGCAGCGATCATTTTCGCGACCTTAGAATAGGTCAAACGAGCGTGAGAGCGAATCAGGCCTTCATAGAATTTAAAGCCACGCATCTTGCCTTTCGTGGTCAACGAAATTTCTGCCACCATCGCCAAACGGTCAACATCTGGATTAAGGGAACACAAACCGTTCGACAAGACTTCCGGCAACATCGGAATCACTTTACCCGGGAAGTAAACAGAGTTACCACGAACAATGGCCTCTTCATCCAAGGCTGAGTCTTTTTTCACATAATGGGAAACATCGGCGATGGCGACAAATAACTTCCATCCACCAGCGGTTTTCTCACAATATACGGCATCATCAAAGTCGCGCGCGTCTTCGCCATCGATCGTAACAAAAGGTGTCTCTCGAAGATCCACTCGATGTGCTTTGTCTTCTTCTGATACTTCTGCGGTGAAGCTCTTGGCTTGCTTCTCAACCGCCGCCGGCCATTCGTTAGGAATCTCGTAACGATGCATCGCCACTTCAATTTCAACACCCGGCGCCATAAAGTCACCGAGAATTTTCTTAACAAGACCTTGCGCTGGTTTGCCACGTTCCGCATAAGACACAATTTCAGCCAAAACATACTGACCGTGTTTTGGCGTTAAACCGGAATCTGTCGTGATTTGAATGTCTTGCGCAATACGAGGATTTTCTGGTGTTACAAACGCGGTGCCGCTTTCTTGACCATTTTTTTCTAGGTAATAGCGACCAACCATTTGGGTATGCTTACGTTCTAGCACTTCAACGACAACACCATCTAAACGGCCTTTAACACTGCGGCCAGAAAGACGTGCTTTTATTTTATCGCCGTCCATCACGTTCTGCATTTGACGAAAAGATAGGAAAATATCGTCATCGTTTTGACGTAACAAGAAACCATGACCTTCTTTATTGCCTTGAACGTAACCTTCTATTAAGTCACTTTCCAAAATCGGCGTGTATTCATCATTTTGGTTGCTGGTTAGCTGGCTGTCTCGACACATAGCAATGAGACGACGACGGAGGGCTTCTATTTCATCTTCGCCAGTCAGCGAAAATGCAGTGCATAGGTCAAAGTGGCCCATGCTTTTATTTTGGGTTGCAAGAAACTCTAGAATGAATTCACGGCTTGGTACCGGGTTGTCGTACTTAGACGCTTCGCGCTGCATGTGAGGGTCGTTAATTTTTTTATTACTCAATGTATTTTTATCCTTGGTTTTTTTAATAAGACGCCCTTTTATAAAGTAGAAATATGAACATCTTACTATTCAGAACGGTTGCAGCACTCGGTTGTCACGTGAGCCAAGTCGCTAATACGTTCAATTAATCGTCATTATAGAGCATATTCACTAAATACTCTCCAAGTTAGCACCGCTCTTAACATTATCTGCACACTCTCTTTGGAGAATTTTCGTAATTACACAACAAATTGTCATTATGGTTCGATATTAGGGCTCTTTTCTTCATACCCATCATGCGTTTTTGGCCTAAACCAGATTTTTTCATTACTTTTTTGTCTATATTTCCACACTAAAGCGTCAATACATCGGATTATTCGATTGTTTAGCAGGTCTATTTTACTGTCTGTGACGCACCAAATTCATTTCCGCCATCACTTTGGTGGAAATTTCTTCCACAGACAGTTTTGTCGAATTCAAAAAAGGAATGCGTTCTTGGCGATACAAGGACTCAACTTCGTCTACCTCATAACGACATTGACGAGAAGACGCGTATTTACTCGCCGCCATACGACCCGTGCGAATTTCATGCAAACGCTGAGCGTCTATGGTTAATCCAAACAGTTTTTTCTTGTGGTCTTTTAACACTTTAGGCAAACCCGGAGAAGAAAAATCATCTTCGGTAATCGGGTAGTTTGCCGCTTTAATACCGTACTGCATGGCCAAATACAAACTGGTCGGTGTTTTTCCAGAACGAGAAACACCCAGTAAAATAATGTCCGCTTGATCGAAATTTTTGATGGATGCGCCGTCATCGTTTGCCAGCGCATAGTTGATGGCGTCTATACGCCCATCATAAACCCCTTCTTTCATACCATGTGCTTTTCGCGCAGTGGGTTGTGCTTTAACCCCTAACGCTTTTTCGATAGGCAGTAGTAAATCGCCAAATAAATTGTAACAGTGACAATCACAAGATTGGACAATATCTCGAATGGCCATGTCTGAAATAGTATAAAAAACCAACAGCGCAATGCCTTGCTGCACTTCCAAATTAATCTGCTGCTTTAATCCTTCAGCCTGATCTTTAGTGGTCAAAAAAGGCACGCTTTTTGTTTCTACTGCCACATCAAAAAACGACAACATCGCCGAGCCAAACACCTCTGCCGTGATCGCAGTCCCATCTGAGACAAAATACACTTTCATTCAATTTCCACCCATTTTGTTGTTATCTAACGACATTCGTTTTTTCGATTGAAATAAAACTACATCGAATAATCGATTTTATTCAAAGCAACTACCCTACATACAATGAACCCAGATCAAGTGCTTTGACAAGCACCTGAAGCGCTAAGACCTGATGTAAAAAGAAACTGGCTATAAAACTATTCCTACTATTAATTTATAAAAAAACTGGAGTCTCTTGTGAGCAAGTTTATTAAGTGGTTTAAAGATCTTCATATGGAAGATGTCGGTGAAGTTGGCGGCAAAAATGCCTCTTTGGGAGAAATGATTTCTAACCTGACAGACCTAGGTATCCAAGTACCAAACGGTTTCGCAACTACTTCCTACGCTTATCAAACGTTTATAACAGAAAGTGGCCTAGACGAAAAAATCCACCAAGCACTCGGCGCGTTGGACGTAGACGACGTTCACGCTCTTGCAAAAACTGGCGCACAAATTCGCCAATGGATTGAAGACGCTACCTTCTCTGCTGAATTTGACCAAGAAATAGAAGCCGCTTTCGCCGTTTTATGTGAAGACAATGCCGACGACACTTCGTTCGCTGTTCGTTCATCCGCGACAGCAGAAGATTTACCAGACGCTTCTTTCGCTGGTCAGCAAGAAACCTACCTAAACGTCAAAGGGTTGGCAGACATCAAAGCCTCCGTCAAACGCGTTTTTGCATCACTCTTTAACGACCGCGCTATTTCATACCGTGTACACCAAGGCTTCGAACACCAAGGCGTGTCTTTGTCCGCAGGTATTCAAAAAATGGTGCGCAGTGATATTGGCGCTTCCGGCGTCCTTTTCACCCTAGACACAGAATCTGGTTTTGACGAAGTCGTTTTCATCACGGCAGCGTACGGTTTAGGCGAAATGGTTGTACAAGGTACAGTCAATCCAGATGAATACTACGTTCACAAGCCAACACTAGCAGCGAACCGCCCTGCCGTTGTCCGTAAGAGCCTAGGCAGCAAAGCACAAAAAATGGAATACGCCGAAGTCGGCGGCGATGACGAATTTGTCAAAATCGTGCCTGTTGCTTTAGATGATCAAAATCGTTTCGCACTCACCAATGATGAGATTGAAGACCTTGCTCGCCAAGCATGCATCATCGAAAGCCATTACCAACGTCCGATGGACATTGAATGGGCAAAAGATGGCATCGACGGCAAGATCTACATTGTTCAGGCTCGACCAGAAACCGTACGCAGCCAAGGCAACGCCCAAAGCATGGAGCGTTACAACCTAAAACAAACATCTAGCGTAATGATCACTGGTCGCGCCATTGGTCACAAGATCGGCACAGGGAAAGTCAAAGTGTTGTCTTCTATTGCCGAAATGGATCGTATTGAACCAGGCGATATATTAGTAACCGATATTACCGACCCAGATTGGGAACCGATCATGAAGCGCGCTTCTGCGATTGTCACCAATCGTGGCGGACGCACTTGTCACGCGGCCATCATTGCACGCGAACTCGGCATTCCGGCTGTGGTTGGCTGTGGCGACGCGACAGACGTGTTAAAAGATGGACAAAGCGTGACCGTCTCTTGTGCACAAGGTGACATGGGCTTTGTTTATCAAGGCGAATTACCATTCGACATCATCACCTCTGAAGTCGGCAACATGCCAGAGCTACCGGTCAAAATCATGATGAACGTCGGCAATCCAAACCGCGCTTTCGACTTCGCCATGCTTCCCAATGCGGGCATTGGCTTGGCTCGATTAGAATTCATCATCAACCGCATGATCGGCATTCACCCGAAAGCACTATTGAACTACGCAGACATGACCCCCGCTTTACAAGAAGAAATCGACCACCGAATCGCGGGTTACAACAGCCCAGTAGAATTCTACGTCGATAAACTCGTCGAAGGCGTTGCCACATTGGCGTGTTCCTTCTCCAACAAACCAGTGATCGTGCGTTTGTCTGACTTTAAGTCAAACGAATACCACAACCTTGTCGGCGGTCCGTTGTTTGAACCAGACGAAGAAAATCCAATGCTTGGTTTCCGTGGCGCGGCGCGCTACATAGATGCGTCATTCCGCGATTGCTTCGCTTTAGAATGCGAAGCCATCCGTCGCGTGCGTAACGTCATGGGACTGACCAACGTACAAATCATGATTCCTTTTGTACGTACCTTAGAAGAAGCACAGCAAGTCACCGAGCTTCTAGCAGAACAAGGTTTGGCTCGTGGCGAAAACGATTTAAAAGTCATCATGATGTGCGAATTACCATCCAACGCATTATTGGCGGATGAGTTCCTACAATACTTCGACGGCTTCTCTATCGGCTCAAACGATTTAACCCAATTGACGCTAGGGCTAGACCGTGATTCTGGATTGATCGCTGACAAGTTCGACGAACGCAATCCTGCCGTCAAAAAACTGCTAAAAATGGCGATCACCGCCTGTCGAGAACAAGGCAAGTACGTTGGTATCTGTGGCCAAGGCCCATCTGACCACGCTGACTTCGCCGACTGGTTAGTGGCTCAAGGTATCGAAAGTATGTCCCTTAACCCAGATACCGTGATCGAAACATGGTTACATTTGGATGAAGTGCTAAAAAGCGCGTCACTAAATAAAAATGTTATTTAACACATTTTTTAAGATGAGCTAAAACACTGGCTCACCTTGAAACCGATCTGCATCTTGATGACGCATTGAAAAGTGCTTCATCGGGTCAGAATGCTGTGTAACAACAGCGCGTGACCTTATCGTATGTCACTCTCTAGTTTTATAGCCCCGCTCTGCGGGGCTTTTTTTTGAGTCCCCTCCCCTTTCCTGTAGGTTGGGCTTTAGCCCAACGCGGAATTATCGTGCGACTCGTAGGCCAGATAAGCGAAGCGTAATCCGGCGCTGAAAGCGCAGCTTTCATTGTATTTTGTAGATTGGACTTTCTAACAAAAACTCTGTGAACTGACTATTTTTGAGTTAAAAGTCAAACCGGAATTTATGGGTGGAGATACAATTCATTTCTCAACGAATCATTTTGTTGCGCGTTTAGCTATTATAAATAAAACCAACATGCACGTTTTGTACTGGTAGGAAATAAGAAAGCCTTTTAGTATCAATGGATAAGAATATCGACAAAGGAGTTGATGGTGATTTCAGGTTATAAAATCAGTTCTGAAACAAATGATATGGATGTTTCAGTTATTCATGGTTATATTTCTAGATCTTATTGGGCTGAAAATATTCCATTACGTACCATGGAAACAGCAATAAATAATTCATTATGTTTTGGTGTGTTTACTGATTCAGGAAATCAAGTAGCTTTTGCTCGAATGATTACAGACTCCGCAACATTTGCTTACTTAGCTGATGTTTTTGTTTTAAAGGAACATCGCGGTAAAGGCATTAGTAAGTGGATAATGAAAAACATTATAGACCACCCAAACTTGCAAGGTATACGTCGTATGGCGCTTGCTACAAGTGACGCACATGGCTTGTATGAGGAGTTTGGTTTTAAAGCATTAAACTCTCCAGAATCATTTATGGAATTACATCAACCGGATGTGTACAAATAAGCATACCAAGCCAATCAAGCAGGACTAAAAGAACAATTGGGGTCAGATAAAAATTAAACTTTATTTTCAACTGACCCCAATACTTCAGTGAAATAAGGCTGTAAGCCTAACAAAAATCTGCACCTGACAAATATTGCTACGTTCGTTTTTATGTATGTCGCGTAGCTCCATTTCACACAAAAATGCTCTCCGCAATATTTGCTGCTGAGCTTGGCGTTATGAGTCCGATGAGCGTATTCTCAAAACTGAATTAGTATATATAGAAAGGGTGCAATGGAATGATCATGAATGAAGAGCGCCACATATATGAGGCGCTTACTAGGCTAAATTATTTTCCAAATCAAAAAGAAGGTGAAAATGAGCTACCACCTTGTTTTTCTACGAGGCAATACACTCCGGAAATTGTCGAGCTAATTGTTGCCTGTGTTGAAGAAAAAGAGAGACGAAAGCTTGGCTATGATCAAGTCGAGTACTCGCTAACAAGACATAATAATGTTCCTAGGAAGCTAGGCCTTATACATCCTAAAGCGTACGCCCATTTAGCAAAAACGATTTCAGATAACTGGAAAGAAATAAAAGTAATATCGGAGAATAAGTGCAGTATTATAAAGCCTGACTTACATGCTGATGGACGGATAATGATAATGAATTATGAAGATTCGTCATCAAAGGTTAGTAGATCTTCTCTAGAGGGGTTTGGGAAGCGGTTCAGAGTTCATGCTGATATATCTAACTGCTATCATAGTATTTATTCTCACTCGATCCCTTGGGCAGTATTAGGCTTTAATGAGTCCAAAATAAAACTTTCCAAAGGAAATTCAGGAAGGGGTCACTGGACGGATGAACTAGATTTATACACTAGAAAGTCTAAGAGAAATGAGACTTTAGGTATTGCTATTGGCCCTGCTACCTCGAGTATTATAGTTGAACTGATTCTGGGGCATATTGATAATGCTTTAAATATAAAAGGGTTTATTTTTAAGAGGTATATCGATGACTATATATGCCACTGTACTACTCACGAAGATTCACAGAATTTCATTCGGGAATTGGGCCGACAATTAAATCGTTTTAAGTTAAATTTAAATATCAACAAGACAAAAGTCGTAGAGCTTCCTGAGCCGATATCGGACGATTGGGTCTCAGAATTAACCGCGTCGCTTCCCTCATTATTTACCGACTCGACTTACATAAAACGAAAATACTTACTTTCTGAATTGACGGTGTATTTTGACAGGGCTGTAATAATCAACAAAAGGACTCCCGATGGAAGTGTTTTGAAGTATGCTGTAAAAACCGTACTTGGATTCATCGATAATAGCGCGGTCCCTTCAGTCCTTGATTATTTAATTAACTTGGCATGGTATTTTCCTCTCCTATTGCCGTGCTTGGATTCTCTTATATCACATGAATCAGTTAACCCCGAAGTCTTCAGCGAAAGGCTAAACGCTATAATCATGGAGAATGCTAAGAACAATAGGTCGGATGGAATGGCGTGGCCGCTCTACTATCTTAAAAAGCACAACCTAAAAGCTAGTAGAGAAGCATGTGTGTCGGTCTATAAATCAGAAGACTGCATAGCTCTTCTCTGTCTATACTCACTTGGAGGGTTAAGAGATCAAATAATCAGCTTTGCTAATGATTTGGTCTGTAAGACCGAATATGAAAAAGACCAGTACTGGTTGTTGTTGTACCAGCTGTATAGGGAAGATCTTTTAATTAACGTATATCGAGATAACTGCGTCTTTGAACTAATGAAGAATAACGAGGTTAATTTCCTCCCGGCTGAGAACGAACTGTCAATATGCGAAAAGTACTGCGATTACCTTAATAACCCCTTTAGAAAAATGCCGCTAAAGGAAGTTACCGATTCTGATGTAAATGATAAGCCATTTGATGTTTGGTGTGCTGAATATAGGATTCAAAAGAGAACAATTTAGGTCAGATGAAAATTAAAATTTATTTTCATCTGACCTCAACTTTTGGATTCATAACTGTTTACTAGGTTCCACTTCGTTTTATTTTAGCCAACGATTAATCACCGCTTATTGCGGCGTTAGACTTTTAAGGATGTAGATATGCTGAAGCACATCAGTGATGAAAGTGAATCTTACGGAATTTCTGTAACTGTTTCGGGATTGCTAGCAGGTTTTTCGTTTACAGCAATGATCGCTATTATTGCATTACAAGAGGTTGCAGTGTTCATTGATATGGCATTCTATTCATTTCTAATAGCTACCTTTTGCTTTTTAATTTCCACGCTAGGTGGCTGGGCGACTCTTGAATGGGTTAGTGAATTAAAAACCGATGACTTCAAGAAAACTTTCTTTCACAATGGTTGTATATGGGGATTTCTTTTGGGGCTTTTAGCGTTTTTGTTGGGGGTAGTCGCAACAGCTTTTCTCTATTCGACTCAGGCTGGAATTATCGCGAGCACTTTGAGTTTCTGCACTTTATTATTTTTCATAAAGGTAGCTCAGGAAATATCAAATGCAATGAAAAAGCTCGCGACATAAATCGTATGCAAGTCGTTCTTATACTAACAAAAGTATTCACTCGACTGCACCTCGCAACCCCGATTGCGCGAACCTATGGCGTTTCAGAGTCATTTCAAAATATCTTCTCGCAAGCCGACAAAACCAATCAACCCCATCTTCCGTCTTCCCCTTGAAGAAAGGGGAAGAAACTAAAGCGTTGATGAACTAAACGCCCTCTCCACAAAAATAGCCTAGTGCGTGCCATGGCTGCATAAAGAATCTGGTTTCTTTCAGTGGATAGGCACCCCAGTTGTGTTAGTACAGCCGTCCTATCTAAGCCGCTTTCATTGACTGACGACCTGTTTAGAGACTATATTTGGTCTTAATTAGAGGTGTTTATGAAATTATCAGATCAAATCAAACCTATTAGCTATTTAAAAGCTCATGCCGCTGAAGTCGTGCGTAACCTGTCTGCTAACATGCAGCCCATGGTGATCACTCAAAACGGTGAGGCTAAGGCGGTTATACAAGACATCAAAAGCTATGAGCAAACCCAAGAAACTATGGCGCTGCTTAAGATGTTGGCTTTGGGCCAGCGTCAAGTCGACGAAGGAAAGGTTCAGCCTGCTGGTGATGTTGTGGCTAAGCTTCGTAATCGGAGCAGTAGACGCTAATGAGTTATCAGGTATTTCTCACTGATGATGCCGCTTACGATCTAGAGGCTCTATACGACTATATCGAATCTCATAATATCCGCGAAAAAGCGGATTTCGTTCTCGACAAAATCGAGGAGGCATTTTTAAGCCTTGCCGATAACCCAGAGCGCGGGACTTATCCTAATGAGTTGCTCGCTGTCGGCCTACGTGAATACCGAGAAATCTATTTCAAAGCCTACCGCATTATTTACCGAATTAGCTCGTCGTCTATTTATGTCATGGTGATCGCTGATGGTCGTCGCGATATGCAATCCCTTCTCGAACGCCGCTTGTTCCAAGCCTAAGGATATAATGGGTCAGCTAAGGTCTGATAAAGAATAGGGTAATTCTTCATCTGACCCTAAATTTACTAAGCTCTGAGAAAGTAAGGTATAGATGGGTTTTTCTGCTACTAGGAAGGGAGCGTTAAACTGGCTCTGAAACGCAATAAGATCGCGCAGTACAGAAAAGCTTCCCGTCTTTATAGGCTCCGCTGACTGATAAGTTAAAAGTGAAGAGAATCATTTACTCAATAATTACTCTAAAAAGCGAAAAGATAGAAAAATCCACCACCCTTTTGATTTTCTGAACGGGTTACCAATGTGAAATCGACTTGATTGCAGATTCATTAGATATGAATTTTCTGTCATACGCTTGATTCACTGACTTGTAAAAGTAGCTATGAATCTAAAATACTAAATAATGAAACGCGTTTCTGGTTACAAAGCCGCAAATAGGATATTTTATCTCTGTTTGGAGATTGTGCTTGTATAACCTTCCTTACTGTATAGCTTTCATCGAGAAAGTTTCAATTTAGCTTTTGGCCTTAATAAAAGTAAATTTTTAATGGTCAAAAATAGGAATTTAATTAAAAAATATTAATTATCAACAGGGATCTAAAATGAAAAAAATTCTAAGTTTTATCATACTGGCAGTAGTCATAACGGGGTGTTCAAGTACAAAACCTATATTAAACCTTCAAAATGAGCCTGTTAGTGAGCATATTTCTATAACCGATGTAACACAAATCGAAGTTCAAGAGGCAATTCTCGCAGCTGGAGCAAAACTTGGTTGGACTGGTGAGGTTATTGAGCCTGGGTTAATTGATGCAACACTTCAATTAAGAACCCATGAAGCGGTAGTTGAAATTTCCTACTCAGATAAACAATATAGTATCAATTATAAAAGCAGTAAAAACCTTAAGTATAAGGATGGAAATATCCATAAAAACTATAATAGATGGGTAGCCAACTTATCAAAAACGATTAAAGAACAAGTCATTTATAGAGCATCGCTAACGGGTGATGAAGCGATTGTTAATACATCAAAAGGTATGTCAATTTGGGAAGTGGATGGTGATAGAAAAGTAAGTGCTATTAGAATAATGTCGACTGGCGTAGGGTTGAACTCTGTATTATTTTCAGAAGGTACTCACACTATTGGAGGCATGGTTGTAAAACGCCAATTAAAAATTGGATCGGTTGACTACAAAGCAAAGCATGAATACCTGATTGATTACGTGATTGAAGATAAGAAAATTTATTACTGGGTGAAAGATTTGACTGATAATGTTGTTGTTTATGGTACGGATAGAAAATCTCAGTAGAGCGTATCATTTTAAAATTTTGAGAAAGCTTCTATTTTTACAAGATGGTCATTGTTCGTAACACGAAGGCTATCTGACTCAATGAAATTGAAGTGGTTATGCCTATAGAAATAATACTAGAGGCATAGCCACTTATCTGATGATGTTATTGATACCGAACTCTATGTTAAAAAAAACTTTTGGCAGCTCCTAAATTTAGGCTTAATATTTTCATAGAGGGAGGCACGACTTAATAAATATATTTGGTTATTTTTTAATCAGCTAGAAAGGTAACACGCACAGCAAAGCCAGTATAAAAGTTAGGAATGCAAAGCGTTTGAAAAGAACCAATAACCCCATCTTCCGTCTTCCTCTTGAAGAAAGGGAAGAGACTAAGCCCCATATTCTGTAGGTTGCCTGTAATGACGCTTTAATAAAAAAACCTAACCAATCAATTCATATGAAATCACATACAGGCGTTCAACATCTGGATATATTTCTTGGATGATGTTTTTCAGTTCTGGCAGTGTCATGTTTTCTTGTTGGGCGTGAAATTCCGACAGTTGGCTGAATCCGATGGCATCGACAGATTGGATTTTCAATGCACAAAACCATCGATCATTTTCATAGGTGGACACTTGTACCACGCTGTTTGGTGCATAGTCTTTTTCTGCTTCATCACGAATAGTGATGGTTTTCTTGCCTAATAATATGTCGGCTTCGAATCGTTCGAAAAACGTTATTTTAGACAGGCTCAAGGCTCTTTCCTTTTATTATTTTTCGATTCAATGTTTGTTCAATGCAGATAGCCGAATGGGCATCATTAGCAGCATACTGAATCTGGTTTTTCTTAAGTGGATACGCACCCCAGTTTGATTTTTGAGCGCCTTTTCCTAGACGTGCTTTTAGTACCATGGCAACAGCGGCTCGTGCGCCAATGCTGTTTTTTTCTCCGGCTAAATTTTTTAACGTAACCGATAAATCTTGCGTATTGACTATGTCTATATTCAATTTATTGCGCAGCTCTTTATTATCACCTTTGAGGCCGAACCCAACTTTTTGGATATTGGAATTGCTTAATATTTGCGAAACCGCGGCAACAGCGGCGGGGAATCGAGTTGGAAATAAAAATGCCTTTGATTGCGTTGCCAGTTGGATTAACGCAGGTCCGGGACTCACCTCACCTTTACGAAAAATAGGTTTGCTTTCCGTATCGAATCCCAAGCACGTTTCGTTTTCCAGTTCTTTTAGTGCGTCTGTAGCATCCTGTTCATTTTCAATGATCTTAATCTCTGAAAGATCAAGACCAACATACAAAGGCAACTCAAGAATCTGTTCCTTAGTAGGACGTTCCATATCATATCTCTTTAATTGTTAATGCTTAGACCAAAATCCGAGGAGAGAATAAAAACCAATGGTTCTATAAAACACTAATCATAACCTAGCACGATCAAACGCATGTTATAATCGCGATCAAACACATGCTATAGCCGAAGGTTTGGGCTAAAAAATGGCCATTTCTGAACATCCCTCAAAACTGAGTTTACCGCAGACGAATCCCGGCGTCGTCACCGTATTGGAATACCTAATCATTAAGTTTCCTTATGTTGATGCGCAGATTTGGCAACAACGTATGGCCGATGGCAAAGTTCACTGGCACGACGGCTCACTGATAAACGCGCAATCACGCTTTCAGCCACAGCAGCGGGTTTACTATTACAGAGAAGTCGAAAGCGAACCCTGTATTCCTTTTAAAGAATCAATACTCTTTCAGGATCAGCATATTTTAGTCGCCTATAAACCCCACTTTCTCGCCGTTACGCCTGGTGGTATCTATGTGAATGAATGTTTGCAAAATCGTTTACGTCGCAGCACAGGCATCGAAAGCTTACAAGCGCTGCACCGCTTGGACAGAGTGACAGCCGGTTTAGTGATGTTCTCTATTAATCCAGACACTCGCCATGATTATCATCGGTTATTTGAAACGCGACAAATACACAAAACCTATCAGGCCATAGCAAGCATCAGCAGCGATGACCATCTAATCGATAAAAAGTGGGACGTTAGGAATCGTATCGTGCCGTCTGAACCACGCTTTCTCATGCAAGTGACTAAAGGCGAAGCTAACAGCCATTCGATGATTCGATGCGTGCAACAAACGACTCAGCAGGCACTGTTTGAACTGCACCCAGTAACAGGGAAAACCCATCAGTTGCGTCTACATATGCAAACATTGGGTTGGCCGATTCTGAACGATAAATATTACCCGCAACTACAACCTCAATCAGCGGATAATTATTCAGCGCCATTGCAGTTACTGGCCAAGGAACTTCAGTTTATTGACCCAATCACTCAGCATTCTAGACACTTTCGTTATGACGACAACTTGCTATTAGACCAAAAATAACGCTGTCATTAGACCAAGAACAACGTCATCTTAGCAGTCTTGGCCGATGATTTTGAATTTGGTCTTTTACGCTTCTTTCAGTTCTTTTAAGAGATCATGAATTTCAGCTTTAAGTTCTTTATCGATGATTTTATTGCTGTGTATTTTGGCTTGTTCCAAATACTCAATGGCGCTCGCTTTTTCACCCAATTCTATTTTCAGCAACGCGGCTGAAAAGCCAATCGATGATAGGTAATCTTTTGAATTCATCGCGGCGGCTTTCAACAACGCTTTGTCGTAAATAGAAACCGCCAATTCTAAATCATCGGTGAAATCCCCCAGTGTTTCCCACTGTACAGGGTGATCTTTGTCCGTATCGTCGTTGTCGTTACAGATTGCCTTCAATTCTTCATAATAAGTATCAAAGCCAGTTTGGTCCTTTTTATGAGCGCAACTCATTAATTCTTTGGCTAGAAAAAGGACTTCTTTGTATATTTTCGTGTTCATAATTCACTCTATATTAGACATTCAGCGATGCAATGAAGGGTATGTTAATTTTTATAGCGTATTTATGACAGCTTTTGTCGCGCTTCAAGCATATCGACTGGTTCTGTAAGCGTTCGCTTGTGCTATTAACGCTGGCGATCCACTTACATGTGCACCAAAGAACCTCTGTCATTGTTGGCTAATGCGATATTAAAACCAAACGCCGTACTTTCTTCTGAGTAAAAAAGCTCAACCTATCTGTTTCAATAAATCGATTGTCGCTTGTTTAGGGCTTGGCGCGTGACATATTGCAGAGACGAGCGCCACGCCATCGACGTTAGTGCCAACAATGGCGTCTAGGTTAGACGCATTAATGCCTCCGATCGCGACGATTGGAAAAGAACATTTGGCAACTGCGTTGCGCAGCCCCTCTATTCCCCATTCTTTTTTAGTGTTGCTTTTTGTTGGTGTGGCAAAAATGGCGCTTAACCCTACATAATCAATCGGCAAGGATTCAGCGTCAATAAGCTGTTGCTCGTTTTCAATGGAAAGACCAAGCAGTTTGTCTTTACCTATCAAACGACGCGCAGTGTCCGCGGGCATATCAGATTGACCAAGGTGCACGCCGTCGGCATCTACCGCTAACGCAACATCGACTCGGTCATTGATGATTAAAGGCACGCCTGTGCCCTGCAAAATGGCTTTAACCGCAAATGCCCTTTCAATAAAAGCGCGTACGTCACCGTGCTTTTCGCGTACTTGAACCATAGTCACGCCACCAGCAACGGCGCCTGTTACCACGGCTTTTAACGTTTCTAGATCTTGCTGATCATCGGTGACTAAGTACAAACGATACGGGTTCATTTTACTCTCAACATTTGGTTATTTAATGGCATTAATAGTACGTCAAATGCGAGACATATTAACATGATGACGAATACGTTTACCCTAATCTCATACGTGTCGAATTCTTTAGGGTGGTAGGAATTAACAATTCGCTTTAGTATCCGTTAGTAAAATGGCATTTAAAATACGCACGATAGATCGAGTAAAAATCAGCAGGGAGTCCCCAATTAATGCAATACAGAATAGCGAATATGGACGATTTAGAAGGCATCGCTCAGCTGCATGCCCAGAGTTGGCGTAACTCCTATCGCGGTATTTTTCCAGATGATTTTCTTGATCATGATGTCTGGGATGAACGACAAAACGCTTGGGCAAGTCGCTTGTCTTCACCTAAAAAAAATCAATACATCATAGTCGCGACAGACAATGATGAAATATACGGATTTATCTGCGCCTTTGGCCATGAAAGTACCCAGTGGGGAACCTTTATAGACAACTTGCATGTTTCAAGCGCCGCTCAAGGCAAAGGTATTGGCAAGCAACTACTCTATTTAATTGCGGAATGGGTGGATAACACCTTCAAACACAAAGGCTTATACCTTGAAGTACTAGAAGACAATGTCGACGCCCAACACTTTTATCATCGTCTTGGCGCAAGACATCAAGAAACTAATTTATGGCAACCACCGGGTAATGGCGAAAAGGTAAATGACATGCTTTTTGTGTGGAAAAATGACCACCCTTTACTGCCACACAATATTACCGCGAAGGCATAATATTAGTATTGAGGAACTAATCGATGACATTGTATTAAAAAAAACAATTCAGCGAATAGCCCCTCAATAATTTTTTTACCTCAGCTCATTTTAAGCCGTTGAATCAATGTTTCTTCATCCAACAAATACAAGGCGTCTAACAAATTAAGCTGTAAGCTCCCCGGGCCTTTGGATTGCTCTGCGGCGATTTCACCCGCGACACCCAAAACCGCAGCGGCGGCTAAGCCGGTTTCTTCACCGACGGCGGCAAACGCGCCAGTTAATGCGCTCAGTGTGCAACCCATTCCCGTCACATACGGCATCATAATATGGCCGTTATTAAGCTTAATTTGACAGTCAGCGGTAATAATAAAATCCGTTTCCCCTGAGACCACCACATTACATTGGTAGGTTTTCGCCAAATATTGCGCGGCGCCGACGGCGGCTTCACTGCTGTCCATTGAGTCGACGCCTTTGCTTGTCCCTTGCTCTCCCGCCAAGGCGATGATTTCCGACGCATTGCCTCGAATGATCAACTTGTTCGCGGCTTCAGCAATCTGCCGAGATGTTTGTGTGCGTAGTTTACTCGCACCGCAACCAACCGGATCAAGCACAACAACTTTATTGTGGTTATTCGCTTGCTCTACCGCGACCATCATACGCGGTATCCAAAGGCTGTCTAAGGTTCCAATATTAATCACTAAGGCGCCGGAAAAGGACATCATCTCCGCCATTTCTTCACGGGAGTGCGCCATGATTGGGGAAGCACCAATAGCCAGCAACGCGTTGGCCGTGTTGTTCATCACCACGTAATTAGTGATATTCACCACCAGCGGTTTCTGCTCACGCACGGCATGCAGTGCGTTAATAATCGTATCGATATTCATACTGTTACCTTTTGCTTTTCACTGTTAACGTCAGCTTCTACGCTCTGATTTCCAATTTTTATTTCCTAAAAGTCGCGGACGACTTATTGAAAACTCGGCACATAGTCTTTGGCTTTTGGTAACGTGCTAATGATTTTTTGGTCATACATAAATTGGGCATAGTCGTCATAACGCTTCAAGTCTACCGCTGAAGGACGCAACGCAAAACGCGTCAACGTTGCTTTCCAAGCCAATTCATTTAGCTCGTTGTTTAAAGTGTCTGGTTTGTACGCAACAAACTCATTCCATGACGCTTGCGGATGATTAACGATGTAGATCGTGGCTTGCTCGATCGCTTTATTGAAGCCTTGAATCGCCGCTTTGTCGTAGCTGTTCGCATTGGCAACAAAGACCAGTTCATCATAAACAGGCACGCCGTGTTCTTCTGGGAAAAAGGCTTTTGCTTCTATGCCTTCTAATGCCAATTGATTGGCTTCAAAATTACGGAAACCACCCCATGTTGCATCCACTTTGCCTGACGCAAGAGACGTCGACAGTGCCCAACCGATATTAATGATTTGTACCTCTTCGTATTTCACACCGTGTGTTTTCAACATGGTGCCGACAATCGCTTCTTCGTTACCGGCCACAGAGATACCGATTTTTTTACCCTTCAAGTCAGCGATGCCATCGATGGTGTTATTGTCCAGTACGGTAAGCGTGTTCAATGGGGTTGCGATCAGGGTTGCTGCACGAATAAGCGGTAAACCAGCGGCCACATCCATGGTTAAATTAGGTTGATAAGATACGGCTAAATCCACATTACCCGCGGCCACTAGCTTCGCTGGCGTGCTTGGATCAGAGGGCTCTTGAATCTCCACCTCAAGACCTTGGTCCTTAAAATACCCTCGCTGCTTGGCAATCACGATAGGGCCATGATTTGGGTTTACAAACCAATCCAACATCAAGGTGAGTTTTTTCTCTTCTGCTTGTGCTTGTCCAGTGACAGACAACAAAGACGCAGCAAGTACGATGCTGCTTAATAGCATTTTTTTATTCATTACTTTTCCTTTCCTTTTAGTAGGCATTTTTATGAGTAATCGTTTTTTTGTTCATAACACGTGTCGAAATATTTGAATGCGCGGCGTTTACGAAACACCCCACGGAATGAATTTTTTTAATAACCTATCGGTGACAAAATAAAGTGAGACGGACAGTAAAGATAAAATAAGCAACGCCGCGAACATCTCATCGATCATCATCCGGGCATTGGCTTGCAACATTAGATAACCCAAGCCTTCGCTAGAACCCACCCATTCCCCTGCTACTGCGCCTATAGGCGCAATCACCACGGCGACACGAATTCCAGACGCCAGCGTGGGTAAAGACGCGGGGAATTGAATATGACGGAGTCTCTGCCACTTTGTAGCCCCCATGGTTTTGACAAGGTCGAGATAACCCAACGGCGTATTACGCAAACCGTCGTAGCAACAGGTAGTAACAGGGAAGAAGATGATGATCGCGGCCATCACAATTTTGGAGGCAATCCCATAGCCCAACCAGATCATCAACAGTGGCGCAATGGCAAAAACAGGAATCGCCTGACTGGCAATTAAAATAGGTAGTAACCAGCGTTTTATCGGCTTAAACAACAACATTTGTAAGGCAAAAAACAGTCCCATAAACAGACCTAAAAATAAGCCGAGTACTATTTCTGCCCCCGTCACCAGCGTATGTTTAAAAAGAACCTCTCGTCGTTGCAGTAGCTTTTCGAAGACGTCTAAAGGTGCCGGTAAAATAAACGTAGGCATAGCAAAGACAACCACGACGGCTTGCCACAACCCCAAAATAACGACAAAGCTCACCACAATACGGAGCGCAGAATGCAGACTCGCATTCCTATTTTCTTTTTGATGTGGCTTAGCCGTAATACGAAATTTATCGCTCATTTTCATCCCCACATTGATCACCATGATCATGCTCTAAACACGCCATAATTCGCTGCTGAAGTTGTGCACCCTCGGCATCGAATGTGCGTGGTGTAGAAGACTCAAGCGTCGTTAAGAACGCCGTCGTGCTGGGATTTCCTTGCATGATGTAGATATGGTGAGCAAGGCGAATCGCCTCTTGTGGGTCATGGGTAATTAAAACAACGGTTTTGTCTTGCAGTAGGGTGCAAGCTAGATCTTGCAATCGATAGCGCGTCACCGCATCCAATGCAGAAAATGGTTCATCCATTAACACGACTGGTTTGTTCTGCATCAGGGTTCTTGCCAAGGCGACGCGTTGACGCATGCCACCCGATAACTGTTGAGGTAAACGATTAGCATGATCGGCAAGCCCGACTTTTCCCAACAAAGCCAATGCTTGTACTTTTTGATCATGAGCAACGGAGTCTCCCCGAGCTCCGAATTTAGAACTTAACAAGACGTTGTCTAATACCGACAACCACGGCATCAATAAATCTTGCTGCGCCATATAAGCAATTTGATCTTTTAACGCACAATTCGCAGGCTCAATTTGTAACTCGCCAGACCACTCTATTTGTTGATCAAGCAGGCCGGCAAGATAACGCAAAAACGAGGTTTTTCCACAACCACTACGCCCCAAAACACATGTCCACTGCCCTGCTGGAATGGTCATATTAAGATGGTTTAACGTAGGCGTCGTACTATCAAGATACCGTAGATAACCTTGAGTTATCGTTATCTTAATCGAAGATTTTGGGACTGAAAAAGTCGCCAAATTAGCGGACATTGGCGTGGCCATTAAAAAAATGGTTTACCGGTCCGTGACCACGACCTATTTGCAATTCATCTGCGTGCTCTATTGCTTGAGTAATGTATTTTTTGCCTAACTGAACCGCGTGCAATAAGTCATTACCTTGCGCCAAATACGAGGCAATCGCTGAAGATAATGTACAACCTGTGCCATGTGTGTTTCGAGTATGAATACGTGGGGAGGTTAAGACCTCAAGGCGATCGGCAAAGATTAGAAAATCGGTACTGTTTTCGTCTTCTTCCAGATGCCCACCTTTCAACAGCACGGTTTTCATTTTCAACTGGCGCAGTTTGTCGACCATTAGCGTCATGGATGCGATATCTGTTGGAACAAGAGAGCCCGTTAATGCGGCGGCCTCTGGAAGGTTGGGGGTAATGAGATCAGCCAAAGGAAGTAATTCGGATTTGAGTGTATTTATGGACGTCATTTTTAGCAAAAGATCCCCACTGGTCGCAACCATAACAGGATCAACGACTAGAAATTTAGGGCGATATTGCTTGAGCTTTGCCGTAACTAATTTGATTGTGTCGCAATCTGCCAACATCCCTACTTTGACCGCGATGACATTCAGATCAGAAAATACCACATCGAGCTGTTTTTCAATGTGTTCAAGAGGAATAGGAAAAATGGCAGAAACGCCGAGTGTATTTTGAGCGGTAATCGCAGTAATCACCGAACAAGCGTAACTTCCTGTTGCAGACATGGCTTTAATATCAGCTTGAATGCCTGCTCCGCCGCCACTGTCAGAACCAGCAATTGTCAAAACAATGGGCGTAGAAACAAGGTTAGCTGTACTTTTAGACACATGAGCAGAAGGGGTTGTTGTATCACTCGACATATAAAGCTCCAAGAACGGGCGTTCTGGAACTAGATCGAGTTACATTAAGATAGGAGTAGGATCACCAATCATCAATAACAAGATGTATAGTTCCCTACGCCAGTATTAACTGAATCAGGTTCAACGGGTCTGCAAATGTGCAATCTCAGCCTTAACGGCCCCCCGACTATAGGCGGCAATACTAACAAGATTCATCGAAAGCGCAACAAAGGATAATTGAAGTCGGACAAAGAACCAGACAGTAAGGCGTTATGATGATGCTAACTTGTCGCCGTAATTTGCACCGTACGCTTGTTGTCTTTGATCAAGCTCACACCAGCAAGCGCAACCACGCTCAATACCAACCAAGATCCCATGATGACACCAGCCCAACCATCGGCTTGCCAAAACGGGTCGAGGTAAAAACCGCCAAGACTGGCGCCTAAATAATAAAATACCAAATACAAAGAAGACGCACTGGCTTTGGCGTGTTTCGCGTTTCGACTTACATAGCTACTGGCCGTCGAATGGCCTAAAAAGAAGCCAAAACTATTAATGAGCAAGCCGATAATAATGGCCATTAAAGAACCACCCAGTGTCACTAAGGAACCAAACATAAAGATGCAGGTGCCTAATACGATTATATTAGGCTGGCTCCAACGTTTCGCAAGCTTCCCCGATATAGCCGACCCCAAGGTGCCAGACAAATACGTTAGAAACAGCAAGCCGACGTATTTTGCCGTTAAGTTATAAGGTGCCGCTTCCAATACGAAGGTTACATAGCTGTATTGATTTATAAAAATAAAGAAGCTAAACCCACCAATCAAATAGCAGGTTAGCAAACGGCGATTCTGTAGATGATCCTTCATATTCATCAGGATATGACCGACTCGTAAAGGCTTGGGTTCAAAGTGTTGTGATTTAGGCAATAAAAAGAAAAAAGCCAACAAACAAACAAGACTAATAGCGCTCATCACGCCAAACGTTGCAGAACGTCCTAACCACTCACCAACAAAGCCACCAATAAGACGACCTCCAATGCCACCTAACGTGTTGCCACTAATGTATAAACCGACGGCGACCATTAAGGCTTCTGGCGTGTATTCATCCCCCAAGTACGCCACCGCAATAGCAGGTAAACCCGCCAAGAAGAATCCCTGCAAAGCTCGCAATGCCAGTAGAGACTCATAGCTTTGTACTAAGGACAAACAAAAGGTCGTTAACGTAATGCCCACCATGGTCATCACCATGATGCCTTTTCGGCCCAAGGCGTCCGATATCGGCCCATAGAAGAGTAACGATATCCCTAAGGTCAACGTCGTTATCGTAAAGCTGGCACTGGCCTGAAGCGGGCTAATCGAAAATTCGTTCGCTATCATGGGCAACAAGGGCTGAGTGACGTACACGTTGGCAAAGACCATAAAAGAACCGATCACTAAAGCTAAGGTTCCTCGCCAAAAAACAGAGCTATTCACTTCAATCACAACAAAACTCCAGTATCAACACCGCGAAAATCACCCCAATGAGGCGAATATTATTGGCACACTATACGCCCAGCCAATTTATCAATAAAATATATCTATCTTATCCAATCCATAAGGATTATTGATGGACATTAAACCGCTACGTTATTTCATTGCCATTGCTAAAACTCAGAGCTTTACTCAGGCCGCCAAGCTGCTTGGCGTGGCCCAACCTGCCGTTAGCATGGCGATTAAAAAATTAGAACATGATTTGGGTTTGACCTTGATCCATCGCGCCGATAGAAACATTGGCCTCACCGATGAAGGTAAAAAATTACGGCTGCATGCTGAAAAGATCATCCAAGCCACTGACGACGCATTACTCGAAATGAGCGAACTAAAAGGCCTGAGCCAAGGCGAAGTCCGTGTGGGCATTCCCAGCATGTTGGGGTCTTACTATTTCCCACCCATTCTCATGGCGTTTCGACACCGCTATCCCACTCTCATGCTAAAAGTCATTGAAGGCGGTACCTGGCAGCTGCAAAAAATGCTCGAAAATGGTGAGTTAGATTTAAGTGTTATTGTCGCTGAAACCTTACCGGACAGCCTGCAAACCCAAGCGCTGATTCGAGAAGAAATGTTAGTGACCGTCGCGACCGATCACCCGTTTAGTCAACTAGAGCGAGTCTCGCCTGACGCTTTTTTCGAAGAAGAGTTGGTCATGTTTAAAGAAGGTTATTTTCATCGACGAATTGTCGACAAGCTAGCCAAAGCCTGTAAAAAAACACCTAAAATTGGCTTTGAAACCAACCTCATTCCGCTCATTAAATCCATCACTCAACAAGGCTTTGGCATTTCCACGCTACTCGCTATGGTAATAGAGGAAGACGACCAACTGATCACGCGCTCCTTTGATCCACCAATCTGGTTAGACCTTGGCATCGCATGGCGAAAAGACAGTTACCTTTCTAAAGCTAACCGCGCTTTTCTCGACTTTGTTAGTGAACATGGACGTGATAACCAGTAAACATAAAAAATACCCATGCTCTGTATCTACTCACAGTAAAAAGCGTGGGCATTGTCGTTTAAAGCGTAAACGTTCCACACCACGATATGATCCATATCAAGCCGCCCTCCTACGTAATAAATAAATAACACCATACGATTCAATATTTTCTCACTTTTTTTATTTACCTCATGCGCTTATTCCTGCGCTTTTCATCCCATTTATTGCGACTAGACAGGCTAGCGCTTAAGAATTCTAAAGCGCTAGCCCTACTGGCGTTTGCTTTTAGTTACTTAGCTAGACAAGTTACTAATCCCATGCTCGGTTTCATTTTAAAAATACCAAACTGTCATAAATTGGTCATTTTTTAGACTTATCTAGATAACCAAACTGTCACAAAACCTACCTAGTATCGCCTCATCAGAAACGCTTTTGCGTTCATCAATTAAAGAGGTCGACATCCAATGAGCATTATAGAAATCACTGGTGTAAAAAAACACTTCACCAAAGAAGTCTGTGCATTAAAGCATGTGGATTTATCAATTAAACAAGGCGAAATGGTTGCTCTTATTGGCCCTTCAGGTTCTGGAAAGTCTACGCTTATGCGACATATTTCAGGCTTAACTCTCGCCGATAAACACAGCGATTCCTGCATTAAGGTGCTAGGCAATACCATTCAACAACGCGGCAAATTAGACAAACACGTTCGTACTTCTCGGTCGCAGATAGGCAATGTGTTTCAGCAATTTAATTTGGTAAGTCGTTTAAGCGTATTAACCAATGTGATGATCGGTGGACTCAGTCGTATTCCGACCTACCGCAGCTTGCTGGGTTGGTTTACCGCTGAAGAAAAGCACATGGCACTTGAAGCGCTAGAAAGAGTGGGGTTAAAAAACGTCGCCTTAAAGCGTGCTTCAGAACTCTCTGGTGGTCAGCAACAACGAGTGGCCATCGCCCGCGCTCTGATGCAAAAAGCCAAGGTGATTTTGGCCGACGAGCCCATTGCGTCCCTTGACCCTGAATCCTCTCGTTTGATCATGCAAACCTTGAAAGACATCAACGAAAAAGATGGCATCACCGTTGTAGTAACGCTGCATCAAGTGGACTACGCGCAAAAGTACTGTGAACGCGCCGTGGCTCTGCAAGATGGAGAGGTGTTTTTCGATAACCTCATTCATCACTTGAATGAAGAAAACCTCGCATCACTTTACGGATCTCAACCAGAAGAGCTGTCTATTAACGATTCCTCTCAAGCCATCTTAAATGAAATGCCTCTTCCTAAAAATGGACGAATTACCACAGAAATAAATCATGCAACGCACCACTCATTGATCAATTAATTATTGGAGTTTACGTTATGAAATTAAAAAGGTTTATTGCCAAAGCCATGTCAGCGACGGCATTTTTCGCATTGCTGTCGGCTCCCGTGACAGTACAAGCAGAAGACATGAAAACGCTGAACTTCGGCATCATTTCTACCGAATCTTCACAGAATTTAAAAACAGTCTGGGTGCCATTTTTAGACGATATGTCTAAGAAACTGGGCATGGAAGTAAAACCTTTTTTTGCTTCGGACTACGCAGGCATCATCCAGGCAATGCGTTTTGATAAAGTCGATATCGCTTGGTTAGGCAACAAATCGGCGCTAGAAGCGGTTGACCGTTCTGGTGCGCAAATATTCGCACAAACTGTCGACGTAACGGGTAATCCAGGTTACTGGAGCTTGTTATTGGTCAACAAAAACAACACCAAAATCAATTCTGTTGCTGACATGCTTGAACACAGCAAAGAATTAACCTTTGGAAATGGTGATCCAAACTCTACATCTGGTTTTTTAGTGCCTAGCTACTATGTGTTTGCCAAAAACAACGTTGATGCAAAGAAAATTTTCAAACGCACAACCAACGCAGGCCATGAAACAAACTTCCTTGCGGTCGCATCTGGACAGGTGGATGTAGCGACGAACAACACGGAAAACGTGGCTCGCATCAAGTTAACGCACCCTGATAAATACGACAAAGTAAAAATCATCTGGAAATCGCCTTTGATCCCAGCTGATCCTATTGTATGGCGTAAAAACTTACCTGAAAGCGTCAAAGGTAAAGTCTACGACTTCATGATGAGCTACGGAAAAACCAACGATTCTGCTGAAATTGAAATATTAGAAGCACTACAGTGGGCACCATTCAAAGCCTCTAATGACGATCAACTATTGCCAATCCGCCAGCTAGTGTTGTTCAAAGAACGCCTTAAGTTAAACAACGATCCAAAAATGGCAGCGAATGAAAAATCACAAAAAGTACAAGCCATTGATGATCAGCTAGCCGAACTAAATCGTGCAATGGACGCTATTGCCGCCGCAAAAACCAACTAATTTCTTGCAGATCTAACGTAGGAAAAACCGCATTAAGGTAAAGGCGTGGTCACAACCTCGCCCTTACCTTCACTTTCGGATTAAAGACGAATTGAGACGTAATATGAGCGATATAACGGCAAACCCTCTCATCAAAAAGCCTTTTAATTGGGTATCGGCAATAAGCTGGGCAGTGCTTTTTATGCTGCTGGGTTGGGGCTGGAATGCGGCCGAAATGAATCCGCTTATCTTAATTAAAGACAGCGGCAATATGTTGGAATTTGCGGGCGATTTTTTCCCGCCAGATTTTCGTGATCTTTCCTATTATCTAGATGAAATGATCATCACCTTGCACATCGCTCTTTGGGGAACGGTGCTAGCGATTATTTTCGCCATCCCTTTTGGTTTGATGAGTGCTGAAAACATGGCACCGGCTTGGCTTTATCAACCAGTGCGCCGCCTGATGGATGCGTCTCGTGCCATTAATGAAATGGTGTTTGCCATGCTGTTTGTGGTCGCCGTCGGACTCGGCCCTTTCGCGGGGGTAATGGCGTTGTTTATTCATACTACCGGCGTATTAGCCAAGCTATTTTCTGAAGCGGTTGAAGCGATCGATCCGCGTCCTGCAGAAGCCGTTAGAGCCACTGGTGCGAACAAGCTTGAAGAAATTCTTTATGGGGTGATTCCACAAGTCCTTCCTCTGTGGATTTCCTATTCCCTGTATCGATTCGAATCCAATGTGCGTTCAGCCACCGTTGTCGGCATGGTGGGCGCTGGCGGTATTGGCGTCATCCTTTGGGAAAGCATGCGAGGTTTTAACTTTCAGCAAACGTGCGCCGTGATGATCGTCATCATTATCTGTGTGGTCATTATTGATTTGATTTCACAGCGTTTGCGCAAAGCGTTTATCTGATTTTTTTTTGCCCAGAAAATTTGTCTAGACAAGCAATCAATAAGACAAATAGTTACCAAGCGCCTTTTTACATAAGGCTCTTTTTAAAATCAAGCACGAGAAGACTATGGCCATTTATCTAAAGATTGCCCAGCAACTTAAAAACGAAATCCACCAGCAGTACGAATCTGGAGATCTCTTGCCTGCAGAACAAAAGCTGGCAAGTCGTTTTCAAGTGAATCGTCATACGGTGCGTCGCGCCATCGATGAGTTGGTGCAAGATGGTTTGATCAAGCGTTTTCAAGGACTGGGCAATCAAGTCACACAGCCAGCGATTGATTATTCTCTCGATAATCAATCCTGTTTTACCTACAACCTATCCAAAGCAGGCATGACACTAGAAACCCAAGTACTCGGTTGCTGCGAAGAAACGCTGCCCTATGAGCTTACGAAACGGCTCACGTTACCAAATGACCAAAAGGCAGTGATGATCAAAACCTGTCGCTCTATTAACGAACAAGCGACAACCTTGATCAAGCACCACCTCTTTGGTGTGACTAAACAGGTAATGCGTGGCTATCAGTCCGATTCGTTACACAATTTTTTGCAGGAACATTACCAATTTCAAGCAACCAGAGGAAAGACTCGACTCAAAGCCCGCATGCCAACCTTTGACGAATGCCAACAACTGCAAATTGGCCGTGGTATTCCAGTGATGGAAATTCATTCCCAATATTACTTAATCGAAAGCGACACACTGATGGAATACTCCATCAGTGTCAGCCGTAGCGATATTTTTGAATACAGTGTGGAGCCTTAACACCATGATTAGCAAACCTATGTCTGACACACAAAAAACCAGACAACATTGGATGTCAGTAATGGCAAAATCAAGTTCAGACAGCTTGATCAAACTATCCAATGTTTATATGGATCAACAAGACTTTGAAAACATCCGTCCCGCCGAAGTAGGACTGACACAAATTCGCGGTCGTATGGGCGGAACGGGGTCTCAGTTTAATGTGGGTGACATGACCATCACTCGTTGTGTCGTACAATCCGCGAAAGGCCATTACGGCCACAGCTACATTGCAGGACGCGATAAAAACCACGCTATTCGCGCGGCTCAACTCGACGCCATGCTGCAAGACCCAACCCATCAGTACAGCATAATACAAAACATCATTCAGCCTTTGGCTCACACCTTAGCCACACAGCAGGCTCAAAAAGCCAACAATGTGGCGCAAACCAAAGTGAACTTTTTCACCCTAGTTCGAGGGGAAGACTAATCATGACAGCACTCACCTTAATCAAAGGTTTTCAAAAGCCTACACACGACAGTCAGCGGGTATTTCGTCAATTACTCAAAGCCATGAGTGAGCCCGGCACACTGGTTCGCGTCGATTCACCAGAGTCCATTGACTCCCTTCATGCCAGCACTTTTGCAGTGTGCCAAGCAATGATGGATCAACAAACACCGCTGTGGTTGTCGCCGCATTTTGCGACACCAAACATCAAACACAATCTGCATTTTCATACTGGCGTGCCTATCGTTGAAGAAAGCCAACAAGCGCTCTTTGCCTTAATAAGTCCAGCTGAAATCGATTCTGTTGAGCGATTCCCTCATGTCTTTTTTCAAGGAACAGACGAGTACCCAGAAACGGGCTGCACTGTCATCGTTCAAGTGCACAGCGTGAAAGATAATATTTCAAAAGGCGTTAATTTGCGTCTCACTGGGCCAGGCATCGAGACGGCGCAACTGGTTTCCATCAGTGACCTTTCACCGCCACTGTTGAACTACTTGTCGAATCAAACAGGAGAACGTAACGGGTCTTTCCCACTCGGTTTAGATTTTATCTTTATCGACAAAAACCAACTCGTTTGCCTACCCAGAACCACTCAAGTGGAGGTACTTTAAATGTACGTGGCCGTAAAAGGCGGAGAAACCGCCATCAACAACGCGCACAAATTGCTCGATAAAAATCGTCGCGGTGATATGCAAATTCCTGAAATGTCCGTGGCACAAATCAGTGAACAGCTCCCTCTGGCTGTCGCTCGGGTAATGACTGAAGGGTCAATTTATGACCCACAACTGGCGGCATTGGCCATCAAACAATCTGCGGGGGATTTAGTCGAAGCCATCTTCTTATTACGCGCTTATCGCACCACGCTAAGTCGCTTTTATCGCAGTGAAGCGATTGATACCACACAGATGCAAATAGAGCGCCGAATCTCGGCGACTTTTAAAGATTTACCTGGCGGCCAACTTTTAGGATCAACATTCGACTACACCCATAGACTGCTGGATTTCACCTTATTAGCCGATGGAAGAACCCCTCCAGAGTTAGAAAATATCACGTCCACTAATACTGAAAATGAACCTGAAGCCATGACTCGTGTCTTGCAAATGCTCGAACGGGAAAAGCTTATCGTAGAAGAAGTGGATGAAAACATTACGCCTGCCGATATAACGCAAGATCCGCCGTCTTACCCTTGTGATCGCAGTGCACGCTTGCAATCTCTTGTGCGTGGCGACGAAGGCTTTTTACTCGCACTGGGCTATTCCACTCAGCGTGGTTACGGCCGTAATCACCCGTTTGCAGGAGAGATTCGAACAGGCGAAGTAGACGTCTTTATCACCCCAGATGAACTCGGTTTCAGCGTCGATATTGGCAGTATTCAAGTGACCGAATGCGAAATGATCAACGGCTTTAGCAAGCTAGAAGACGACGACATTAAGTTCACTCGAGGCTATGGACTGGCGTTTGGCCAAAATGAACGAAAAACCCTATCTATGGCATTAATTGACCGCGCACTACAGGCGGAAAAGTACGACGAAGAACGCGTGTCCCCTGCTCAACAAGAAGAATTCATCTTATCCCATTGTGACAACGTAGAAGCGTCGGGGTTTGTTTCCCATCTAAAACTCCCCCACTACGTGGATTTTCAATCTGAGTTGGAACTGTTGCGTCGCTTACGAAAAGAACAGGCGAATAAAGAAACAGCCAATACCGAAAAAGGAGAACAAGCATGAGCCTATCTTCCACAAACAGCGTCAATCCTGTCATTAATGACGTCACGCTTGACCCCATAAAAGACGGCTACAACTTCGCTTATCTTGACGAGCAAACCAAACGCATGATTCGCCGTGCGTTACTTAAAGCCGTGGCGATTCCCGGTTACCAAGTCCCTTTTGGTGGGCGTGAAATGCCCATGCCTTATGGCTGGGGAACCGGCGGCATTCAGCTTACCGCCGCGGTAATTGGTGAAAGTGACGTTCTAAAAGTAATCGATCAGGGCGCAGATGACACCACCAACGCCGTCAGTATTCGAGCCTTTTTTAAGGAACTTACTGGTGTAGAAACCACCGAAAAAACCGTAGACGCCAGTTTGATTCAAACCCGTCACCGTATTCCTGAAACACCATTAAGCGCCGATCAGATTTTGATTTATCAAGTACCGATTCCAGAACCACTGCGCTTTATCGAACCGAGCGAAGTGGAAACACGCAAAATGCACGCGTTAGAAGACTACGGTGTGATGCACGTAAAACTCTATGAAGACATCGCCCATTTCGGTCATATCGCCACCACATACGCTTATCCTGTGCGAGTGAACGACAGATACATTATGGATCCGTCGCCTATACCCAAATTCGATAACCCAAAAATGCATCAAATGCCGGCATTACAACTGTTTGGCGCGGGACGAGAAAAACGTATCTACGCGGTTCCACCTTACACCAAAGTCGAAAGTTTGGACTTTGAAGATCATCCTTTTGAGATTCAAACTTGGGAAGAAAGCTGCGCCATTTGTGGTTCTCAGAGTAGTTTCTTAGACGAAGTCATTATTGATGATCAAGGCTCCCGCAGCTACTTATGCTCGGACACCGATTACTGCCGACAGCAGGTCGATAAGAACGAAGCGCACGCCACACAAACTGGAGAGAAAAATCATGACTGACACTCTCATGCCGACTAAACCAATACCGACTAAATCAACCATCAATGAAGCAATGATGAATGAACCACTTCTAAAAGTGAACAAACTGACTAAGTTATACGCACCGGGCAAAGGTTGCGAAGACATCAGTTTTGATCTTTATCCCGGAGAAGTCTTGGGCATTGTCGGGGAATCGGGTTCAGGAAAATCCACCTTGTTGACCAGTTTATCTGCTCGCCTAGCGCCAAACGCAGGGGAGATTCTTTATCTTAATCGTGACAATAACTGGCTTAATCTTTATCAGCTTTCAGAAACAGAACGCCGTTATTTGTTGAGAACCGAATGGGGCGTGGTACACCAACACGCTCGTGATGGTTTACGCATGGGGGTTTCTGCTGGTGCCAATATCGGCGAACGTTTAATGGCCGTTGGCGAACGCCATTACGGCAAGATTCGCGATAAAGGCTTGCAGTGGATGGAAGATGTGGAACTGGACGTCAGCCGTATCGATGATAAACCGTCTACCTATTCTGGCGGTATGCAGCAACGCCTACAGATTGCCCGCAATCTGGTGACTCACCCAAGAGTCGTCTTTATGGACGAACCCACCGGCGGACTTGACGTGTCGGTTCAAGCGCGCTTATTGGATTTACTGCGTACCTTGGTAACCGAAATGAACCTTGCCGTGGTGATCGTTACTCATGATCTTGCCGTAGCTCGGTTGTTGGCTCAGCGCTTAATTGTCATGCGTCACGGAAGAATTGTCGAAACAGGTTTAACCGACCAAGTGCTCGACGACCCACAGCACGCCTACACCCAGCTATTAGTGTCATCGGTGCTGACCCCTTAACCAATAGCGCCTTAATCCAAACCGTTAATCCAAACCGTTAATCCATTTTCATAAGGCTATTTAGCGATGACAAGTGCCAACATGAGTAACACCAGCACAACCACTATGATTCAAGTGGAACAGCTCAGTAAAATCTTCACCCTGCACAATCAGGGCGGCATACAGCTGCCCATTTTAAACAACGTCGATCTGCAGATTTCTGCGGGACAATGCACCGTATTACATGGCGAAAGTGGCTCAGGAAAAAGTACCCTTCTACGTACTTTATATGCTAACTACTTACCAAGTTCAGGAGCAATTTATGTTCGTCATCAAGGCGACATGCTGGATTTAGCCACGGCAACTAGCCATGAACTATTAGACGTAAGACGCCACACCATTGGTTACGTCAGCCAATTTTTAAGAGTCATTCCAAGGGTTTCCACACTTGATGTGGTCAAGCAACCACTGAAAGAACGTGGCGTGGCCGACGACGAAGCCGAAGCCAGAGCAACACTTTTGTTGCAACAGCTCAATATTCCAGAGCGTTTATGGTCGTTAGCGCCTAGTACTTTTTCGGGGGGCGAACAACAGCGAGTAAACATCGCTCGTGGCTTTATTCAAGATTATCCAATTTTATTATTGGATGAACCAACCGCGTCTTTGGATCAAAAAAATTCAGAAGTGGTCGTGCAATTAATCAAAAACGCACTGGCTAAAAGTATCGCTGTGGTCGGTATTTTCCATGATAGCCAAGTGCGTAGTGCCGTCGCTGATCATGTATTTTCCGTGAACGAAAACAGCCTTCACACCACTCAGACCAACGACCAGACAGTCGCCCTAAACCACTAATTTTGGAGAAGTAATCATGATTTTAACCAATGCACAAATTGTCTTAGCCAATGAAGTCATTAAAGGCACAGTAGTGATTAACGAGGGCGTTATCACACACATTGACCATGGCAACGTGTCTTTGCCTGGCGCCATTGATTGCCACAATGGTTACCTGACCGCTGGTATGGTCGAATTGCACACAGACAACATGGAGAAACATTTCACACCGAGACCAGGGGTAAGTTGGCCTGCGATTCAAGCGTTTAAAGTCCATGATGCTCAAATGATCAGCGCAGGAATCACCTCGGTATTCGATGCGGTTTCAGTGGGCGATGTTATCGAAGGCAGCGAACGATTAAACAATCTAAGCCGCATGGTCGATGCGCTTAATGAATCCCGTGAGCGTGGTTTAACCCGTGCCGATCACTTTTTACATTTACGCTGTGAAGTCAGCCATAAAGACACATTAAACAATTTTCAAGCACTGTTGAAACAAACCCCCGTACAACTTGTGTCTGTCATGGATCATTCTCCCGGCCAACGTCAATTCGCTAAAATGGAAAAATATCGCGAATACTACCAAGGTAAATACAAGCTATCGGATGCCGAAATGGACGCGTTTATTACTCGTCAAGTTGATGCTAGCCAACGTTACAGCGCGACGTTTAGAGAAAGTATTTGTGCGACCTGTCACGAATTAAATATTCCCCTCGCCAGCCATGACGACGCCACTTTAGAGCACGTGGAAGAATCTGATCATTTCAAAATGGTGATTGCAGAATTCCCGACCACGGCTGAGGCCGCAAAAGCCGCTCACAGCAAGGGAATGAGTGTCTTAATGGGCGCGCCAAATGTGGTTCGTGGTGGCTCTCACTCAGGCAACATTGCGGCCCATGAACTGGCAAGCGCTGGTGTATTGGACATTTTATCCAGTGATTATTACCCTGCGAGCCTATTAGAGTCCGCGTTTTCAATCGCTCAGTTAGAAAACAATGATTACGATGTGCCTAAAGCCATGAATTTGGTCAGCTTAAACCCTGCAAAAGCCGCAGGTTTAAACGACAGAGGTCAAATTGCTGTCGGCCAAAAAGCTGACTTGATTTGGAGTACCTTAAAAGAGGATCATGTCCACATTGAGCAAGTCTGGAAAAACGGCCAGCGGGCCTTTTAATCATTGACGAATAAAGCGTCTAATGAAAAAGAAGTAATGAGAAATAAACAGGACAACTATGAGTAAGGTCATTTATCTCATCGGTGCTTCGGGCAGCGGCAAAGACTCTGTTTTAGCCGGCGTACGCCAATGGTTAAATACTGAAGCACTTAGACCGTCGCCCAACCTAATGATTGCCAATCGCTACATTTGTCGCGATTGGCAATCTGGTAACGAAAATCACATAGAATTGAGCGAAGCGGAATTCCAGCGACGCCAACAACTGGGTTGCTTTTCTTTAGAGTGGCAAGCCAATGGATTGCGCTACGGCATTGGCAAGGAAATCGACCTTTGGCTAGCAAAAGGTCAGAACGTCATCGTCAATGGGTCAAGAGAATACTTGCCCATCGCCATGACGATTTATGGCAAAGATTTAGTGCCTGTATTGATCAAGGTGGAGACAGACATACTGCGCCAACGATTAATAAGCCGAGGCCGTGAATCGCTACCGAATATCGAGGCGCGGCTGACTCGAACGCAGCAGCAATTCGCCTCTTCCAAAGCAAAAGGACCGCTTGATCAGTGTCATGTCATAAACAATAACACCAACATTGACGACGCCGTGCTGCAGCTTATTAGTTACCTTAATTCACTGTCTACCCGTTCATAAAAAAGTGACTGAATGACAAATGAAAGAGAAAAAATCATGTTGAATATTCGAATTCTTGGCTCAGGTAACGCGGGTCAAGTTCCGGTTTGGGGCTGTGATTGCGCGGCATGTGAACGAGCAAAACAAGATGACACGTTTCGCCGAGGACCTTGCAGTCTTGAAATTCGCACTGAGCTTGGTGTGACTCTGATTGACGCGGGTATCACCAACTTGGCAGAGCGATACGAGTTTGATGAGATTCAACGAATTATCCTGACTCACTTTCACATGGATCATGTTCAAGGTTTGTTTCATTTACGTTGGTCTGAACGACCAGAGAAAATTCCGATATTTCGACCGGACGATCAAAAAGGCACTGACGATCTTTATAAACACGCTGGCGTGCTCGATTTTCAGCCGGCGTTTATACCATTCAAAACCATGCAATTTGATGATTTTTCGATTACGCCTTTGCCATTACTGCATTCTAAAATCACCTTAGGCTATTTCATTGAAAAGAACGGTTTTACCCTAGCGTATCTCACTGACACCGTCGGTTTACCTGAAACAACACAGGCATACTTAACCAACAAAACGCTGGATTACCTGATACTCGATTGCTCAGAACCACCAACGTCAACGGCGCCTAGAAATCATAACGACATCAATCTTGCTCTCTTGGCCTATAACACCCTGCAGCCGAAAACCATGATACTCACACACATCAGCCATCGCTTAGATTGCTGGCTGATGGAGCATGGAGACAGTTTGCCTGACAATATGCTCATTGCGAAAGATGGCATGACGGTAATATAAAAAATGCCCACGCTCTTTCTCTATTTCTAGTAAAAAACGTGGGCATTGTATTTAGTCGTGCTTGATCAAGTCATTTCGCTTAGTGGAACAAGCGCGCTTCAAATAATGAAGAATTTTTAACGCGATTCAAGCTTTTTGCTCCTGCTAGTACGGCAAGATCTAACACAGGCTCAAGCAACACAACACTCATATAAGCAAGGCCAAACGTCGCTACCGACGCCATATTTTCAGCACCAAAACCTTGTCCGTAAAACGCCCAAAACGCGACCCAAGCAACGATGCCACCTTGATACGTTAAAGACAGTTTTAATGCCTGTTTATAAGAAATATCCACGTAAGCCGTATTGTCCGAAATGATACGACGCGCTACGACAGACATAGCAAACAGAGGCAATAATAAGGTTGTGACGTTCATGCCATATTGTGGAAGGTCGATCGGGGCAAAAAATAGACCTTGCACCAACAATCCTGATAACAAACCGATCGACGACGCCGCAGGACCAAACATGAGAAATAATGTCGAGCCAAGGATAAAGTGAACTTCAGATACCCCTACCGCGTGGTGTGGCATAACTTGAAAGAAAATAAAGACGAATACTGTGGTTATTGCGCTGCGTCCGATTAAAGACATCAGGCCATTTTTTTTAATCATGTCGATAGACGCTTTTGCAGAAAATCCAAAAGCCGCTAACGCCGTAGCGTAACTCAAAACAATTTTTGCGCCGTCAACAACGCTTGGTTCAATATGCACGATGTGCCTCCAAAATATGCTTCATACTCACCCGTATGATTCAAATTAACGGACCCTCTCTTAGCACGATGTACTAAGCAAAAAATCCTAATCAATAAAGGCCGGTCTCCGGACTCATAAGTGTTTGGCTACTCTGTATTTTCCTAAAAGCCTCATCCCTTCCCATCCAAAAAGGACAGTGGGAGTGAGTAAAAAAACACATCACTTACTTACCGTTGCGGGGGCAGTACAGGGTTTGTTTAACACGCACCTGTTTCCCGTTTCACCAGTAAAACTGGCACCTTCACAAGAACTGATAAGCGCCGTTAATAACGCATTATCAGAAAGTGGAAGCGTACGGTTTAAAGCGAATTTAAGCAACCAAAGCGAGAAAAATAAGAGCTGGGAAAAGAACGTTTTTCATGCAAATAAAAACACTCTGCTGCAATAAATGTCAGCGTATAACAATCAAAAAAAGCGAGTGACCCTAGTCGCTCGCTTTTTTATGTAGTGATGTTTTTTATATAGGCTTTCGTTTAAAACTTTATTTGAAAATACGTTCAGACCACACCGTTAAACCTGCCGCCACACTGCCAAAGTGATCACCATCCAATACAGGAATATCACCAATACGTTGTTGAATCGCATCACGAATAACAGGAGACTTGGCCGAACCACCAGTCATATAAATCAAATCAGGTTTTTCACCAGCTTGATCTATCGCGGCAGACATCAAGTTCAACATTTTTTCGAGTGGTGAGGTAATCGATTTAGCCAACTCGTCACGAGTAATCGTAGCCTCTAACTCGGCTTCAATGTAATCCAATGAAGCAAGGTAGCTCTGAGAATCAGATAAGGCAATTTTGGCTTCTTCTGCACTGCGCACAATATGGTAGTTGTGCTTTTCTTCTCGCATCCGCAGGAAACGCTCGATTAATTTAGGTTCTGACGCATCCAATCGCATTTGATGTATTTGATTTTTTGTTTCCATACTATTAAAGGTCGCGATGGCCGATACATCATTTGTTGTAATGGCATTCCAATACATTTGTGTTGGCATTGGCAAGCCAGTTTTTAGCAGAGAATTCATCCCAAACAGCGGCATTAAATGTTTGCCTGCAATTTGTATGTCCAAATCATTACCGCCGATTCGTTCACCAGTATGAGACAAAAAGTCACTGCGTCTGTCTTCTTTTTGAACGTAATCAGGTCCCATACGAACCATGGCACAGTCAGTGGTACCACCGCCGATGTCCACAACCAGTACCGTTTTGTTTTCGGTCATCGCCACTTCAAAGTCTAAACCCGCTGCAATTGGTTCATATAGAAATTCGATTTCTTTAAAACCTGCTCGCTTACCCGCTGTGGTTAGAATCTCTAATGCTTGACGATTACTCACCTCAGCATCAATGCCTTGAAAGTTTACCGGTCGACCAATCACGGTATGAGTAATGTCTGCACCTAAGCTTCTTTCAGCACGTTGTTTGATGTTTTGCATCATCACGGTAACAACGTCCTCAAAGAAATGGATGTGCTCTGCGCGCAGTCCTGCACCACCTAAAAAGGATTTAGGTGATTTTACAAAATACCCTTCTTCGGGCCATTGAAAATATTCATCAAACGCAGCACGACCAAAAAATAGGGTTTGATCGTCATCAGCAATGTCTTCTTCGTAACGAGCACGTTTAGCACGCGTTAAGGCATTTTGACGCAGCTCTGCAAAGGTTTGTCGTGACTGAAAACCTTGAATGTTTCTGCCAACGGCTTCAGTAATTAAATCACGATCTAAAGCGTACAGCGTGGAAGGTAAAAAAGTATGATCTCCTTCTAAAGCGACCAAACGCACAGACGAGTCCTGCACAATGCCTAATGCACAATTCGATGTTCCATAATCAAATCCACAAATCATTTATTTCTTACCTATCATCGCTAATAAAAGGGGCGCGGACGATAACAGAAAGACCTAAAAGTATCAAAACTAACCGTATGGACGTTATTAAAAATACGGTATATGACTCAAAGGTCATTCGCTTTATGTCTCTATTTCAGCAAACAAATATTAGACCAATGGTGAGACACCGATCACCGCTTCATGTAGATAAAAAACGATCGTAAACCAAGAGATCATCGCAAAAACAAACGCAAGTAAATTAGATGGAACACTGGACTCGTCCGAAGTTACATACACAACACCCGCTTTTCTATCACGACGGCGATAGACGGCAAAACTAACAATCGACCACACTAAGAAACTTCCGAATATCATCACATCAGCCACAGTACCGTTACTGATTAGATGAGCAAACGCCCAAATTTTTATTCCAATCAACAATGGGTAGCCCATTTTCTGTTTCATCGAGGTGTTCGGTACTAATGCAGAACCAACAAAGAAAAGCGCAACTAGTACCAGTAAGCCAGCTAAATGACGAGTCCAAACAGGGGGAAACCACAACCAAATAGGCTCAACACGCATTTGCATGTAACCCATAACAATGAATGCCGTCGCCAGCAAAGTTAATAATCCAAAACGCATATGCCAACGCATAACACCGTTTTTACCCTGCCCCATACTTGTTTCACGCCAATTAGGGGCAAACAAACGAACGGAATGCACACAGAAAAATACGACCAAACCAATAACTAAAATCAACATACTAAGATGTTCCTTATACTCTTTAAAAATATATTAGTGGCGAATACACGAGTCTTAAAACGCTACAAAAATCAATTGTAGCGGATTATAAAGCAGAATTAGCTAAGAGGTTACCCTATTATCTTCCACGCAAAAGTGAAATCATCAATGAATCACTCTATTGAAAGGGCATACTGGTCAAATAAAAAGCACGAGCATGTTGAAGGAACAGGAAAAGTCGTCAAAATGACACAGAAAGGCTCATAAAATTCCTATTTTAAGCTAGAAAACACACCCGCCTTTGCTCTAGAATACAGCGTTTTGACTACTGGGCAGGTTGCCATGATCAAGACACCGTATTACCTCATTGATAAAGCGGCTCTTCTAAAGAATTTAGAGAAGATCGCTTATGTGCGCCAACAGTCCGGAGCCAAGTCATTATTGGCCCTTAAATGTTTTGCTACTTGGTCTGTATTCGACTTAATGCAAGAATATATGGATGGCACTACATCCTCTTCCTTATACGAAGTCAAACTGGGTAACACTAAGTTTAAAGGTGAAACCCACGCTTACAGTGTGGCGTATTCCGACGATGAAATTCGCGAAGTCTTGGATCATTCAGACAAAATAATTTTCAATTCCATTGGCCAATTAAGCCGCTTTAAAGACATTAGTGAAGGCAAAACACGTGGTTTACGTGTTAACCCACAAGTCAGCACGTCTGAATTTTTAATTGCCGACCCAGCAAGACCCTTTAGTCGTCTTGGCGAATGGGACCCTTCAAAAATCGAAACCGTCATTAGCGACGTTTCGGGCTTTATGTTCCACAACAATTGTGAGAACGACGATTTTGAACGCTTTGATGAAATGCTTACCTTGATCGAAGAACGCTTTGGTCACCTTATTCAGCAGGTCAGCTGGATAAGCTTGGGCGGTGGTATTCACTTTACGGGGGAAGATTACCCCATTGACCAATTCTGCCAACGTTTAAAAGCTTTCTCTGAAAAGTACGATATCCAAGTGTATTTAGAGCCAGGCGAAGCATCAATTACCAAAAGCACAACGTTAGAAGTAACGGTATTAGATACATTATTCAATGGCAAAAACTTAGCCGTTGTCGATAGTTCCATTGAAGCTCACATGCTAGACCTGCTGATTTACCGTGAAAGTGCTAAAATGGCGCCTTGTGATGGTGAACATGAATACATGATTTGTGGTAAGTCTTGTTTAGCTGGCGATATTTTCGGTGAATTTAAATTCAAACAAACACTACAAGTCGGTGACCGCCTGTCTTTCGAAGACGCAGCCGGTTACACCATGGTGAAAAAGAACTGGTTCAACGGAGTAAAAATGCCGTCCATTGCGATACGTCAATTAGACGGCAGCATCGAACTCGTAAGAGAATTTGATTACAACGATTTTGAGCAGAATCTGTCTTAATTCTGTCTAGACTAAAATTTTGGAGATCGCGTTACTATGAAAAAAAATGTCTTAATCATCGGCGGTGGAGGCGTGGCTCGTGTTGTAGCCCACAAATGCGCCCAACACAATGACACACTGGGCAATATCGCAATTGCTTCGCGCAGCGTTACGAAATGCGACGATATTGTATCCAGTGTCCTCGACAAAGGCAGCATGAAAGTAGAGGGCCGTATTCAAGCATTCGCCCTAAACGCACTTGATGTCGCCGCAACGGTACAATTGATTAACGAAACAGAATCACAAATCGTGATCAACGTTGGTTCATCCTTCATCAACATGTCTGTATTAGAAGCGTGTATCGAAACGGGTGCCGCTTACCTAGACACAGCGATCCATGAAGACCCTGCGAAAATTTGTGAAACACCACCATGGTATGCAAACTACGAATGGAAACGCCGCGAATTATGTAAAGAAAAAGGCGTGACCGCAATTCTTGGCGTAGGTTTTGATCCGGGTGTGGTAAACGCGTATGCCGCTCTTGCATACAATGATTATTTCGATAGTGTTAGCGACATCGACATTATCGACATCAACGCGGGTAGCCATGGTAAATACTTCGCTACCAACTTTGATCCTGAAATCAACTTCCGCGAATTTACCGGACGTGTTTATTCTTGGCAAAACCGCCAATGGCAAGAAAACAAAATGTTCGAAATCAGCCGAACAGACGATCTCCCCGTCGTAGGTAAGCAAACGGCTTATATGACAGGCCACGATGAAGTTCACTCTATCTCGCAAAATCTAGACGTGCCAAACGTACGCTTTTGGATGGGCTTTGGTGAGCATTACATCAATGTGTTTACGGTATTACAAAGTCTAGGTTTACTGTCTGAGCAACCGGTTAAAACCGCAGAAGGCCTAGAAGTCATTCCGCTTAAAGTCGTTAAAGCGGTGCTGCCCGATCCTTCTTCGCTTGCCCCTAACTACACAGGCAAAACCTGTATTGGCGATGTGGTAAAAGGCATTAAAGACGGTAAAGAGAAAGAAGTCTTTATCTACAACGTCGCAGATCACAAAGACGCGTACAACGAAGTTGGTAGCCAAGGTATTTCATACACCGCTGGTGTACCACCCGTTGCTGCGGCCATTCTAGTGGCTAATGGGACTTGGGACGCGAAAGAAATGCGTAACGTGGAGCAACTTGATCCAAGGCCTTTCCTAGGTTTACTAAACGACATGGGTCTACCGACTCGCATTAAAGACGAAAACGGCGACCGCCCTTTCACGTTTTAACCTTTCGTTTTTTCCTTTGTATTTAAAACGATAGAAAAACAATAACCCCCAATCGACATAGTCGGTTGGGGGTTATTTTATTTGTCTATTCAACAATGTTAGACAGCGCATTAGCACTCAAAATTTATAATATAATTTCTATCTTTACCTCTGTCTTTACCGAATTAGCAATAAAACACGCTTCGTGAGATTCATGATGCATTGTCTCTAAAACGTCTCTGCTTGGTTGATGTTCACCTGAAAAAATAACTTTTGGTTTAAGCGTTACCTCTGTCATAGCGATTTTTCCGTCTTCATTTTTTTCCATTTTTCCAACGGCATTATCTTCATAATGCTCAATCACAAACTTACGCTTAGCAGCAACGGAAAGAAAGAACAGCATATGACAGCTCGACAACGACGCAACAAACGCCTCTTCAGGGTCAACGTTTGCTTCAATAGAATAAGGTAAAGGCACAATGTGGGACGAAGAAGACGCTGGAACCGTCATACCGCCGTCGAAAAACCACTGATGCCCTCGACTGTACCGATGATCTGTAAAAGCTTCTCCACTATCTCGCTGCCAGACTATTTGAGCGCTGTACTCTGCCATTGTTTACTTCCTATTTATAAAAACGACTCAGTTAATGCATACCATTATTAAAAAACTTATCGCCCAGCAAAAAATTGATCATGCTAAGAAGGCTAGCTTGCATATCTCCACTACAACCAGTGCGTCCCCTAATTGAATAACTAAATCTATAACACCCTAAACCTGTAATTTTTATCTCATATTAAAGTGAATAAATAAACAGCATTACTTACGGTGAGCAAAAGCCGTTTTAGTGCAGTCCCCGTCTATCTTGTCTTTTTCTTCTTCTAGAATTTCATCGGTGAACTGCCCCATGAAGCAACAACAGATACCTTCACCTATCATGGTTCTTGGTCCCATTGGGTGACCGATGTGTTTGTAAACGCCGTGTGAATGTCCGTGTCCATGATCGTGGGAGTGCCCATGGTCGTGACTATGGGAATGACCATGACTATGACCATGAGGTTTCAATACGGAAGAGTGAGAAGTGCCCCCCGTCGACACCACCGCGTGTTTAAGGTCAAAATCAGACAAACCTTGCGTATCGTCTTGAGGATCAACAAATTCGGCGTGATGGTGATGAACATCGACTTCGCCAGCAGCAAGACGGCGCTTGAAAGAACTCATCAAGGTTTCTTCGCCGGTTTGCAACTCGCCTTCCATAATTTCTTCTACTCGATGCTGAAAAGCGTCGATAACTCTTGGATGATCGCTCAAGTAAGGCGTTTGAATGAATTCAATCGTTGGGTTGGTTTGCGCCACTTTGTCCACATAACCTTGAATACGTTTGATTAATCGACCGGTGAATAAAAAGTAAGGCGCAACAACAATGCGTTTATAGCCCAACTTCATTAGGTTTTCTAAGCCTACGCCCACAGACGGGTAAGTCACGCCAGAATACACGGTATCCGACCAACCAAAGCCCATGTTTTCACTGACGATGCGTGTCAGTTTCGCCGCTTCCGCATTAGCGGATGTATCAGAAGTTCCGCGACCCACAACGACTAATAATGTGTCGTATAGGTTTTCTGGTGGATTTTGTGGATCAAGCCCAAGCGATTCATAAATGCGCGCTTGGAAGGCTTCTATCATGTCGTCTTGTAAACCAAGTTCACGACCATAAGTAATGTGTAAACCGGCGTTCTTTTCTTCGTACGTCGTCAGTACAGAAGGAATGTCGTTTTTCGCGTGTGTCGCAGCAAACAACATGCCCGGCACGGCGTAAATTTCTTCAACACCTTGCGACAATAAGCTGTTGAGTCCCATGTGAATATTCGGTGCGGAAAACTCCAAAAAACCGTATTCAACAGGTAGGTGTGGGAAACGCTCTTTTAACCCTTTTGCGACTAAACCAAATTCACGCTCTGCGTCTTTATCACGGCTACCGTGACCACAAATCATAATGCCTTGTTTTTTGACTGGTGTTGTATTGCTCATTGTCTCTCTCTTTTGTATCGACTCTGATTATCGTCAGTCGTTAACTTAATTATCAACAAACTTCTGCCCAAGCTTCCTGATGATAAATCACTGACGTTGCTCTTGTTGCTGATCTAAATCAAGCAACAAAGACTGAATTTTTTCTCTGTGGCCTTCTGCGTTCTGCCACATACCACGTTGAATCGCTTCTAAAAGACGCTCGCCCATTTCTTCCAAGGCGTGAGAATTATTATCGCGCATAAACGCTTGGTTGTCTGGGTCAAGTAACAAACGATCGGTCACCTGTTCATATTGATAATCGGCGACTAGGTCCGTCGTCGCATCATAGGCGAACAGATAATCAACTGTAGCGGTCATTTCAAACGCGCCTTTGTAACCATGAGTTTGCATGGCTTCGATCCATTTAGGGTTCAATACTCGTGATCGAACGACACGATTTAATTCTTCTTTAAGCGTACGAATTTTCGGAGAACTCGGATTAGAATGATCACTATGATAAACACTCGGCGCTTGCCCACTAAACGTCGTTACAGCGTTAGTCATACCGCCTTGAAACTGATAATAGTCGTCGGAATCCAGAATATCGTGCTCGCGATTGTCTTGATTTTGCACCACCACATCAAGCTGAGACAAACGCTCAACGAAGGCAGATTTTGCTTCTACGCCGTCTTGTTTTCCTGATTGAGAGTTGCCATCATAAGCGTAACCACCCCAGTTTACATACGCTTCGGCTAAGTCCGCTTTCGTGTCCCAACAACGCTCATCGATTAAACCTTGTAAGCCTGCGCCGTACGCACCTGGTTTGCTGCCAAACACTCGATAAGATGCTTGGCGGCTGGCCTGTTCTTCGTCCATTCCTTGGCCAAGCAAGGTTTGTTTTCTCGCTTGAACATTGGCGCGAATCGTATTGCCATTCCCAGGCTCTTCATACTCTGCGATGGCTTGCACCGCCGCGTCGTAAAGCCGCATAACATTAGCAAACGCATCACGGAAAAAACCCGATACTCGCAAGGTCACATCCACTCTGGGACGCCCCATTTGCATACAAGAAAGCATTTCAAAATCCGTTACGCGATTCGAACCCGGCGCCCAAATGGGACGAACGCCCATCAGTGCAAACGCTTGCGCGATATCATCGCCACCGGTACGCATGGTCGCCGTGCCCCATACAGACAAACCGAGGTCTTTCGGATAATCACCATGCTCTTGTAAATGTCGCTGTATCAACGCCTCGGCGGATTTCTGACCAATTGCCCACGCCGCAGGCGATGGAATCGCTCGGTTGTCTACAGAGAAAAAATTACGCCCTGTCGGCAAGGTATCTAATCGACCACGTGTTGGCGCACCGCTTGGCCCCGGTGGAATAAAGCCACCCGCTAAACCAGTAATCAAGGCCTGAATTTCATCGTTTGCGCTTTTTTCCAACGCCAGCATCAAGGTCTTTTTAGCATGAGACAAAAGCACCGCGGTTTGCGGAAAAGACGTTGCCAATTCATCTGTAGAATGACCTTGAATCAAATACGTCTGCATCATGTCTTTGGCGAATAATTCGAGCCGCTCTTTGGTGTCCGCATGGGTTCGCCAATCGGCATCACTCACTAATAATAATGCGTCAGGTTTTATACCCAGCCAAGGCATTCGTAGGCTTTGCATAGGGTCAAAATCATGCTGATCAAAGCCGTGATGACTCAAAGAAAAGTCTTTCATCAAGACATGCAAAATACCTTGGCTGGTTATCTCGTTCCCGCGAGGTAAACGCAATAACGCCACCAGCGTGTCGGCCAACTTGTCTTCTACGGGTAGCTCCCCAAGGCGATGCAAACCGTGACGAATTTGTGCTTCTTTAATCTCACATAAATAGGTATCCAAACCTTCCAATACGGAGTCGTCGTTACTGGCTTCGACACCGTTATTTTCGACAATGGTAAGCTCTTCTAACAAATGGGATTCTTGGACTTTTTTTAGAATTTGTTCTCGTAGCCACGTTTCGCGGCGAACATCCATGCCCATGGCTTGGTAATATTCGTCCACTAGGTTTTCCAGATCAGCCATGTCGCCGTAAGTTTCAGCTCGTGTCATCGGCGGCATTAAATGATCAATAATCGTTGCTTGAGACCGGCGTTTGGCTTGCGCACCTTCGCCCGGATCATTGACGATAAACGGATAAAAATTCGGCATAGGACCAAGTGCGATATCTGGCCAACAAGACTCAGATAAGGCCGTACCTTTGCCCGGTAACCATTCGAGATTGCCATGCTTTCCAACATGCACAAAGGCATCCACTTGATAAACATGACGCAGCCAAAAATAGAACGCCAAATAGCTGTGAGGGGGAATCAAATCTGGATCATGGTAATTTGCAGCAAGATCAAGATTAAAGCCTCGCGCTGGCTGAATACCAACAAAGGTTTCGCCAAGACGAATGCCCGCCAACATGATGCGCCGCTGGCCGTCTTGCTCTCGGCATTTATGATCGTCTTCTGGTGGCCCCCAACGATCCCAAACCGCCGTCTGGCACTCTAACGGCAACTGATAAAAATGATGCAAATATTCTTCCAAAGACAAACTTTGCCAACAACCTCGTTCGTGTAAGGTGTTTGGATTGTTTGTCACGGCACCCAATAACATTTCGATTAAAGCATTACCGTGTGCTGGAATGTCTTGAATGGGATAACCAGCACACTCCAACGCGTTGAGTAAATTCACCGTTGACGCAGGCGTGTCTAAACCAACGCCATTGCCAATGCGGCCATCTTTGGTTGGGTAATTTGCCAGCACAAAAGCAATGCGTTTTTCGGTGTTTGGTTTGCTTGCCAAGGTGGCGTAACGCTTCGCCAGTTGCGCGACAAAACGTGCGCGCTCTGGATGAAGTTCGTAACGTACCAAATCGACTTGAGCCGTTTCATTGTAATGACTCAACGCTTTAAAGCTGACGGCACGGGTAATAATTCGGCCGTCCATTTCAGGTAAGACGATTTGCATGGCCACATCTCGGCTGCGCAACCCTTGAGTCTGCTGCTGCCAGTCATCTTGCGTACTGCCGGATAAAATCAATTGTAAAACAGGAATTGGGGAGTCAAAGGCGGATTGAAAATCTGTTGGCTCAGAGGCCAAATCTGGGCTGCCAACTCGATTCGCGGCAAAGCCCGTGGTATTTAAAATGACTTTTGCGTTGGTTTGCTCAGCCAGTGTTTCGATTAAACCAACGGATACATCGTCTTTTAAGGAGCTAACAGCAACAGCTAAAGGGATAAGACCTTCTTGTTCGATGATGTCTAACAATTCATCAAACATTGCGGTATTTCCGCTTTGTAAGTGAGATCGATAAAACACCACCAGTACCACAGACTGGCTCTTCACTTCATTCGAATAAGATAAAGCATCATGATGATGCGTTTTCCATTCACTCAAGCTAGAGGCATGACCTTGATTTGACCTATTACCTTTAAAGTAAATAAGCGCACTGGGTAAAGGCGCAGGTTCTTGCCAATCAATATTTTTTTGAAAAAATTGCGCGGCAAGAAATTGAAAAAATTGCTCACTGTTTCGTTGACCGCTTTCACGAAAATAGCGCCACACTCTGTGAGCGTCTTCCATATCGCAATTAGACGCGTCCATCAAAGCAGGATCTGGGGTGTCATCGCCCGGTACGACGATTAAAGTACGGCCTTTTTTGGCTTTCGACCAAGCTTGTAACTGCTGGAACCCGTAGGCCCAATAGTGCTCACCACCGAGTAAAGAAACCACCACCACTTTGGCGTGTTCTAGCACCTTATGTTCGTACAAATCGTAGGCGGCGGGTTTTACCAACTGCATCCAATTTGCTAGGCGAATACTCGGTAATCGGTCGCTATCGCTTACTTCCAGAGAAGCGTCATGTGAACGACTTGAAGACTCAACTAAAACCAACTGATCAAGAGCGCTTCCTAGCGCCCCTAATACAGAATCCGCTGCGGCCAAAATAACCATATCAGCGGGCGTTTGCCCTAAATCGACAATCCCTTCATCGTCAACAAATCCACCCGGTTTGGCCGCTAGTAAATGCACATTTTCTCCACTTGATTGCCTATCAATGCCACTTTAATTAAGCACTTAAAGCATCGTGTAAAATGCCTTCAATTTTTTCTTTCGTAATGCCTTTACCAATAAAGACCAACTGTGTTTTACGCACTTCTTCTGGTTGCCATAGACGGTCAAAATAACGATCTAAACGGGTGCCGACAACTTGAAAAACCTGACGCATTGGCTTGCCATGCACCGCAGCAAAACCTTTCACACGAAAAATATTGTGCTCTTCAACCAACTGAGAAAGCGTTTCTTGCAGAAGATCGGACTGCACTTCACCGAGCGTCACAACAAACGAATCAAAGTGATCATGGGCATGATCATGATGGCCGCCGTGTGCATGGTGATGATCGTGGTGGTTATGCACATCGTCGATACGACTTTCTGTGGCGGCATCAATACCGAGTAGAACATCCAGAGCCGCTTCACCATTTTCGATATAGACCGTTTTAACGGTGTTAAGTACTTTATGGGCGATGATGGCTTGCACACGAGCACGCGCCGCTTCGTCTAATAAGTCGTTTTTCGTTACCACCACTAAGTCGGCGGCACTCAATTGATCATCCAATAATTCTTGTAAGCTTGGATCATGATCAAGATTTTCATCAGCATCGCGCTGCGCTTGTACTTTGTCTTCATCATGGGCAAAGCGACCTGCCGCAACGGCTTCGCCATCAACGACAGTAATCACTGCATCCACCGTGCAATATTCTTTAATACCCGGCCAGTTAAAGGCCTGCACTAACGGCTTTGGCAACGCCAATCCGCTGGTTTCAATCAAGATATGATCGATATCGCCACGGCGAGCCACCAGCTGCTTCATCACAGGTAAAAATTCTTCTTCCACTGTGCAGCAAATACAACCGTTTGCCAGCTCATAAAACCCATCATCACTGCGCTGGCCTCCTTCTTGGCCATCTTCCGTACCTTCTGGGCAATCTAAAGGACAAGAACGCAATAAATCAGAGTCAATGTCTAACTCACCAAACTCGTTAACTATCACGGCGATACGTTTGCCTGCCGCTTGTTTTAAAACATTGGATAATAATGTGGTTTTGCCACTGCCCAAAAAGCCAGTCACAATCGTTGTTGGAATTTTATTAAGCTGCATGATGAATCCTTCTTACTTTTAGGCTTAGTATTTTAAAGTTATTATTTTTTAGACTTATGTATCTTACGGAAGATATGAGCCTGCCCTTTGTCGTATAAATAAGAATCGGCGAAATCCTCTGTGTCTAATACTTTCCCAACCAGTATCAAACAAGTACGAGTGAATTTTTTCTCTCTTACTTTGGCAACAATATCCGCTAACGTTCCCACAACATAATCTTGATCTGGCCAACTAGTGCGATAACACACAGCAATAGGACAATCTTCACCATAATGAGGTATGAGTTCTTCGACAATTTTATGAATTCGAGTAATACCAAGGTGAATCGCCAAGGTCGCACCACTCTGCGCCAATGCAGGTAAACGCTCTCTTTCTGGGAAAGGGGTTTTACCTTCATAACGCGTCATGATGACGGTTTGCGATACACCGGAAAGCGTCAGTTCTTTTTTCAACATGGCCGCCGATGCGGCAACTGCACTAACACCGGGAATCACTTCGTAATCGATACCTAACGCTTCGATGCGACGTATTTGCTCGCCAATAGCACCGTACAAAGCAGGATCTCCACACTGCAAACGCGCCACGTCTTTGCCTTCTTTAGCCGCCTTTTCGATCACAGCAGTGGTTTCATCTAAATTCATTTCGGCGGTGTCGTAAATCGCTTCGGCAGACTCTCGCACACTGTCAATAACTGGAGTTGGAATCAAGGAACCAGCGTATAAAATAACGGGGCAACGCGCCATTGTCTTAACTGCTTTGATCGTCATCAAATCTGGATCGCCAGGTCCTGCGCCTATAAAGTAAACCGTCATATCGTTCTCTTAATAATTGTCATAAAGACTTATAACTTTTTCGAGTAGCCACGTGGCGTATAAATCCACTGTTTCTCGCCATTTGTAATGTGTTTGGTGTCGGAATTCCCCACGCTCACCATGGTGAACATATCTACGTCTTTTGCGTCCAATTCACCAAGGGTAGTAAAGGTAATTTCTTCTTCTGGTCGCGTCAGCTGACGGCCAATCATCACAGGTGTACTTGCCGGGCGGTATTGCAATAGGACATCACGAGCGTGATTAAGTTGCCAGTCACGCTTTTTGGAAACAGGATTATAAAAAGACACGACAAAGTCGCCCGCGCCACAAGCATGAAGACGCTTGTCGATAGTTTCCCAAGGGGTTAATAAATCTGAAAGGGAGATAGTACAAAAATCGTGGCCAAGCATCGCGCCGACTCGGCCTGCTCCGGCTTGCATCGCAGAAATACCAGGGATTACTTCGATATCCACATTCAGCCATTCTGGATGGTTTTCTTTGCCTTGCAACTGCAAATCCAGCAGTTCAAAGACGAGTGTCGCCATCGCATAGATTCCGATGTCACCGCTAGAGATCAAGGCTGTATTTTTACCTTGCGCAGCTAAACTCAACGCAAGACGAGCGCGTCCGATTTCTTCGCCTAAAGGAAGATTATGAAAGGTTTTTCCTTCGCTTAATTCACCCAATAAATCTAAATAATAACCGTATGCAACCCAATCGCTGCAAATCGCCAATGCTTTGGTTGCATTCGGCGCCACCAAGCCTAAATCTCCAGGCCCCATGCCCATCACAAATAATTTACTCATGCCATCTCTACAATATAATCAAGCGCCATAGGACGCGAATGGCATCATTGTACACGGATTGCAAATCCGACGAGATGAAAACACCATTATTAAAAGTGAGCGATGTTCAGGTAAAAGGAACTAGGACTCGACACGAACAAGGCGGCAATGATCTTTTTCCATGTCATTAAACTCTAATTCAGCGCTATCATCATGAATCCAAAAAGACACGCCTTCGCCCAAGTAAAATGCGCCAGAGGCACTCACCGCATGGGTTAGTCTATAGGTTTTTTCTTTCCAAGATAATTGGGCTTGTTCTGCATGAAAATAAATATTTAAAGGTATACCGTTACAAGCATAGACAGCAGAATTGGTTTGTTCGGTGTTTTCTATTTCATAAGTGTCATCGTACGCTGTTCTGTCTTTATCTACTGAGCTACAAGCAGCCAAGCCCAATACAGAGAAACCAACCAAGACACTTTGTGAAAAAAACTTTTGGATATGCATTATATGAGACTCCATTCTAAAACTTTAATGGTCCAATTCACCCATTTCTGACCAATAGGTCATTACAGTAAACTCATCAGATATTATCAGTTCATAGTATATCGAGCCAGATAACAAGCTCCACTGAGTAATATCAATTATTGGTTATTTTTTGTTACTTAACGGCCTTTAAGCGACTCTTAGCAGCTAAATTTCACAAAATCACCACAATTGAAGACTAGGTACGCTTTACAGCCAATGATGAAAACGAGTATATTTCACCAGTCGGATTTATCCGACTTCGTTCTCGGGGCGGGGTGTAATTCCCCACCGGCGGTAAGGAATTTATTTCTAAGCCCGCGAGCGCCTAATAGAAGCCTTTCTTTTAGGGTCAGCAGATCTGGTGTAACTCCAGAGCCGACGGTTACAGTCCGGATGATAGAGAGCGCGTCAGACAAGACCTCTAATGGTGTCGTATTTTTCGGCGCCTTATTTAAGGTATGCCATGTTATTATGGTGTATTTGCCTGCCCGTTCGCCCTGATTCACCTTATATTTATAGGATTTTATAATGAATCAGAGCTCAACGAATCACATTGATTTCACACCATCAACAAAACGTATTGCGATTCTCCACGCCACTTGGCATGAAGACATCGTACTTAATTGCGTTGAAGGCTTTAAAAACGAATTGGTCGCGCGTGGTTACGACGCTTCTTTAATTGATGTCATCCCTGTACCTGGCGCTTATGAGATTCCACTGCAAGCAAAATTACTCGCTAAAAGTGGACTCTATTCTGCCATCGCTGGCACGGCGTTGGTTGTCGATGGTGGTATTTATCGCCATGACTTCGTCGCGCAAACGGTATGTAGCGCGTTAATGCAGGTTCAGCTGGAAACAGAAACACCGGTACTAACCGCTGTACTGACACCACACAACTTTCATGAACATGACGAGCATAAAAATTATTTTAGCCGCCATTTTGTTAAGAAAGGCCTAGAACTTGCCAATGCTTGCGACCAAGCCATTCGATTGACAGAAAACGCAAAAGCATTGTCATAAATCGTCGGTTTCAAACTGAAAATGCCCCCTATTCTCACGAACAGGAGGCATTTTTTATGTCTGCTATTTTTTGCTCTGTTATTGTTTAAGCGTAATAGAACTTAAGCAACGAGACTTTAGCGACGGATAAAGCTCATTCGCTTTATCCTCTTCAGTGCACAGACTCAGCATATCATCGATAAAAAAGCCCAGAGCTCGTCGCTCTATTTGTTCAATGCCTTGTTGCTGATCCATTGACAAATGGCCATATTTTGACGCGGCTCCAAAATCACCAAACAAGACATGCCCTTCTTCACTTATCAATATATTGTGAGCATAAAAATCACCATGACTGACTTTTTTGTCGCAGAAGTGAAGTACTAGACGATCGACCTGTTCGACAATGTAGGCAATCTTTTCAAGTGAAAACTGCAAACCCGCCAAAAACGTATCTCGCGTGCAAGACACCAAACTTGGCGGTTGCCCTAAGTTTGTGTAATGCGAAGGAATTAGCTCCATCACCAGCGCAGAGCAATCCTGATCGACCACTTTGGCTAATGGCTTAACCAAATTGTCATGACTTCCTACGGCCAAACAAGCATCCAACTCATCCTCAGGATAACCATCACTGGTTACTTCACCCTTAAAGACCTTTACCGCGACAGTGTCTGGAAAGTCGAACGTATTACGCTGCCAAGTCGCTAATGAAATAACACCTGACGCCCCCTGCCCTAACACTTGATGCAATGCCAAATCACCAAACTGCACTGTTTTAAACTCATCATGAGAATCACGTTCTACACAAAATGGATTCCCAGAAAACGCCAACCACGCTAGACGAGGCAAACTCAGCAGCACATCAGGAAAGGCATAAAGTCTATTCGCAGACAACCTGATCAATTCTAATTTATGGCAATTTTTGATGGAATCTGGAAGCGAGGTTAAACGATTTCCCGCCAATGCCAATTTTTGTATGCGTTCCAACCTGCCAATGTCTTCTGGAAGTTGCTCAATCCGGTTATCCGTGAGGATTAACCAGCGAGTCCGTGACGGTAACGCAGCAGAAGACACTCGAATAACCTGATTGCTTTTAAAACCAATCATTTCTAACTGCTGACATCCCCCTAAAACCTCAGGTAACTCTGTAAAACGATTATTCGAACAAAATAGGATTCGCAGTTTTTTTAAGCGTGACAGATCATCCGGTAACACGCTCAATTTGTTATTTGATAGGTCTAGAATTTCTAAACTGTCAGCGAGGTCAAAAATCGCCTCTGGAAACGTCGTCAAATTCTCAGACAGCTGCAAGCGTACGACGCCTTTTAGTTCTCCGCGGTTAAGTTGGGCAAGTGTGTGCAAAATAGGACTCATCTAAAATGGATTTAATTGCGCGTATTATACCTTGCAACGATTACCTAGAAGCAAACCCATTTAGTAAATTACATGTTGGGAATGGTCGTAACTAAATCAGTTAACCCAACCTCTATGTTCATTTGAGAAAATAAAGTGGTTAACTGGCCCCTATGGTGCGTTTGGTGGTTAAAAAAGTGCTGCAAAACAAATTCAAAACGCTGTAAATGCTCAACACCTTTCGTATTTTTATAGCCAAGAGCCATTGTTAGCATCTCATCCGTTATTTCATCCATCATGGCTATAATGATGTTATCTAGTTCAAAACGCCTCTCTCGTAGAGGAATAAGGTCCTTGAAAAGAAGTACATTTAGCGCAGTAGGTTTTTCTAACGTTCGTACATATTCGAGACTAACAAGCGAACCAAAGCACTCCGAAAAACGCTTTAGCCAAATAATATCCGCGACCAAATTATGGTTAAGCGTGCCTAGCACTGACCCAAAAAAAGCACCTTTATTCTCTGTAAGATCAACATCGTTAAGCTCGCCAGCCGCCCGATAAATTGTTTGATTCATCCAATGGTTGTAGGACGCCATCAACTGCATATTTTCCTTAGCCGACATAGTAATTCGCCTTTTTATAAGATAATCAAGCCGCTATAAACTCAATGTTTAAACATAATCTATAAGTGTAAAAAACGACAAGTGCTGTGGCAACGTGGTAACCAAAGGTTAACGAAGTCCTCTTATTTTTATTTCACTCCATTCATTGAATCATTTGGCTAGAATCGTGGATGAGTAAACAATTCAAGAAACTCTTTTTATTTTTCTTTGTCTACTTCTTCAAGCTTATTTTGCTTTTCTTTAAAGTCGTGTAAAACGATGGTTAACGCACCCACCGCCACATGAGGCTCAACCTGATGACTTTCAAGCAGCTCAATAAGATCAACAGCCAGCTTAATATGATCTGGCGCAAGGTCTAAAGACATAACAATTCCATAGTAAAAATGAAGCGATGTGTTTGTAAAATAGAACTAAAGTGGCAATGAAAAATATAAGCAAACGTTTATACTGGTTTTGGTCGTCTACCGATGGTTCAAGCCAGAATAAGACGAATACAATACACATCGAATTTAAACAAGCCAATTTTAATGAGGTGATCGTGATTACAAATGAATTTTGGTTGGATCGATGGAAAACCGGACGTATTGGCTTCCATCTAGAAGGCATTAACCCAAAGTTAATTGAATTTTGGCCCACGCTGCCAAAAGGCAGTCATATTCTCGTTCCTCTGTGCGGCAAATCCAATGACATGATTTGGTTAGCGGAACAAGGTTATCGAGTGACTGGCGTCGAGCTATCCTCTTTAGCAGTCATTCAATTTTTAGGCGATAACGATTTAGCCTATGACACACACCACGAGGGGGAACTAAAAATACATACGGTTCATGGCTTGTCTCTACGTATCGTTGAAGGGGATTACTTCCAATTCAGCGAAACTGAGTTTGATGCTTGCTATGATCGAGCCGCTATGGTCGCCATGCCAGATTCAAAACGCGCCAATTACGTTAGTCACACACTTGATCGTTTGTCCTCTTCAGCCTATGTTCTGTTAATTTCACTGTATTATGACGGTGATGAACAAGGTCCCCCATTTTCAATTGACGAACAAAGTGTTGTGTCGTTATGGGGAGGTAATATACAAAAAATCGCCTTTGAGAATTTGGCGCTGACTCACCCTCATTATAGAGATCAAGGGCACACCACTTTTGAAGAAAGCGTTTGGCGCCTTCAACCATAGATAATAAAGACGATAGGAGTCTAGATTAGACTGTCTACCCTAGCCTTTTTCTGGGATAATACGGCACAATTTTTTACCGATAATCCATGTATCTTCATTAGTAGCGGAAATGAAAAACCGCCACTATCCCCGATACCAAGAGTAGATAATGATCAAACGACATAAAACCGCCAAACAACTCTTTTCTTACCCATTATATTGGGCTGAGTGTTACGGTGTTTCACCCTTCCTTCCGACCACTAGGGAAGAAATGGACGCGCTTGGCTGGGACAGTTGCGATGTCATCATTGTTTCAGGCGATGCCTATGTGGATCATCCTAGTTTTGGCATGGCGGTACTGGGTCGATTATTAGAAGCTCAAGGTTATCGTGTTGGTATCATTGATCAGCCAGATTGGCGCAATACCGAAGATTTCATGCGCCTTGGTCGCCCCAACCTATATTTCGGCATTACCGCTGGGAACATGGATTCTTTGATCAACCGCTATACCGCAGATTTAAAAGTGCGTAATGACGACGCGTACACGCCTTATGGTGTCGGCGGAAAACGCCCTGACCGTGCCGTTATTGTGTATTCTCAGCGCTGTAAAGAAGCGTTTCATGATGTGCCTGTCATGATAGGCGGCATCGAAGCCAGCCTTCGACGCATTGCACAATATGATTATTGGAGCGATGAAGTCCGCCGCTCAGTATTGATCGATTCCACCGCTGATATTTTGCTTTACGGAAACGCTGAGCGTGCCATGCTAGAAGTTACGCACCAGATGGCCATGGGCAAAACCTTAGACGAACTGACGGATATTCGGGGCACTACCATTGTTCGTAATACACCACCGGGTGGCTACACAGAAATCGATTCAACACGCGTTGACTGGCCAGGCAAAGTTGAACAAATTTACAGTCCCTATGAATACATTCCTGAAGGCAAATGCCAAACCAAGGAAGAAGATCCAGACGTAATGCCTATTCGAGTAATTCCTGCGCCGTTGCGTCGTGGTGAAAAACTTGATCCAGAAAAAACCTATATTCGATTGCCTTCTTTCGAAAAAGTATCGAAAGATCCTGTGTTGTACGCGCACACTTCACGTATTTTGCACCTTGAATCTAATCCGCATAATGCCCGCGCTTTAATTCAAAAGCATGGCAAAAAAGAAATTTGGGTCAATCCACCTCCAATTCCATTAGAAACACCAGAGATGGATGGCGTGTTTGATTTGCCTTATGCTCGTGTGCCGCATCCAAAATACAAAAAAGCCCGCATTCCCGCTTATGACATGATTAAGACATCAATCAACATCATGCGCGGCTGCTTTGGTGGTTGCACCTTTTGCTCAATTACCGAGCATGAAGGTCGTGTCATTCAATCGCGCTCACATGAGTCTATTCTAAAAGAAATTGAAGACATAAAAGACAAGGTTCCAGGCTTCACCGGACACATATCTGACCTTGGTGGGCCGACATCAAACATGTACACATTGAATTGCAATGATGATGAAGTTCAAGCATCTTGTCGTAAACTATCTTGTGTATACCCAACTATCTGTTCAAATTTAAACACTGATCACAGCCCAACCACTCAGCTCTATCGTAAAACCCGTGCAGTGGAAGGCATTCACACGGTTTCCATTGCTTCTGGATTGCGTTATGACCTTGCAGTAGAAGACCCTGAATATGTACGAGAGCTCGTTACTCATCACGTTGGTGGCTTGTTAAAAATTGCACCTGAGCACTCCGAACAAGGCACTTTATCAAAAATGATGAAGCCTGGAATGGGTACTTATGATCGCTTCAAACGCATGTTTGATAAGTACTCTAAAGAAGCTGGCAAGAAGCAGCATTTGATTCCTTACTTCATAGCCGCCCACCCTGGCAGCTCAGATGAAGACATGCTGAACCTTGCCGTGTGGTTGAAAACCAATGATTTCAAACCAGACCAAGTGCAAACTTTTTACCCTTCACCTATGTCCTTAGCAACCGCCATGTATCACTCTGGCAAGAACCCATTAAAACCCGTCACGTACAAGAGTGAAGACGTTTATACGCCAAAAGATGCTAAGCAGCGCACGGTGCAAAAAGGCTTTTTACGCTACCATGATCCAAATAACTGGCAAGATCTACGCAACTCCTTAATCAAAATGGGGCGTCCGGACCTTATAGGTCATGGTGATAATAAGTTGGTTCCAGCGGAAGATAAAGACAAGCAAGTTCATCGACGCCCTCAAAAGGCGAAACCTGGTCAAGCAACTGGCGCGTCACATACATCGAACAGACCAACGATGGAAAAAAATACAGCAGCAGAGAAAGCACGCCGGAAAAACAATAGCGGCAAGCCTGCGAGTAGCCGTAATACTGGCGAAACAGCCAATCCAGCGAAGCGTCGCAAGACAAAGATTAAAGCTCGCTAATATATAGGCCAACTAAAAGACATAAAAAAACGCGTTATGTTCATACGGCATAACGCGTTTTTTTATGTCTTTTAGAAGTGCCTAATTAGCCGAAGAAACACAATAAATAAGGCATATGGATTGAGGCTAATACTTACCCGTAATCTACTAGATTAAGAGAAGCCTCACTGTCCATCAATTCATCGTGCATTGTCTCAACATGCCCAGCAACCTCATCAGGTGAAGAGAAGTGAGCAATATGGTACATAGCATCGCCTTCTTGTGCTAACGGGATATTTTGTTTACCAATAATAATGCCGCCATTTTTACACAGCACCGTATCCAGAATATCACCGTAAGGGTCTTTGATTTCTGCCAATACTTCGCCTGCTTCGACAAGGTCACCAAGCTCTTTAATATGCGTCGTAAAGCCGCTATCCGTTGCTCTAACCCAGCTACTGCTTCGAGCAATTCTTGGCTCAGATAACGATTTTTTACTACGAGATTTAGGCAGCATGCTCAAATGCCTCATAACACTGACAACACCTTTTACACCAGCGCGAATAGATAATTCATCGAAACGCAACGCCTCACCCGCTTCATACAAAATAACCTTAGCACCAAAATCATTTGCGCACTCACGCAATGAGCCATCTCTAAGGTTTGAGTTCATCACAACGGGCACACCAAAAGCCTTCGCAATTTCCAAGGTTTCTGGATCATCAAGATTCGCTCGTACTTGTGGTAAATTAGTACGATGCAAACTGCCTGTATGAAGATCTATACCGTAATTTGCCTTAGCTACGATCTCATTCAAAAAGTGATCGGCAACACGTCCAGCCAGCGAACCTCTCTTAGAGCCCGGAAAAGAGCGGTTTAAATCTCTACGATCTGGTAGATAACGACTTTGGTTTAAAACACCATAGCCGTTAACAATTGGAACGGCGATAAGGGTGCCTCTAAGGTTGCTCAAATATTTGCTCTGAATAATACGGCTGATAATTTCGATACCATTAAGCTCATCACCATGAATAGCAGCGCTAATAAATAAAGTTGGCCCTGCTTTTTTACCTCGCTTTACAAAGACAGGCATCGACATATTAGTATCTGTGTATAACTTAACCATTGGTATCTTGATACGAGCCGTACCACCTAAAGGAATATCCACACCCCCAATCGTTAAAACAGTACTGTCCATTATCCTTTACCTTTTGTCTTAGTGCTGCTTAGTAACGCTGTTTTTTCAATGTGCTCAATAATCATCGCTGCAACATCTTTTCCAGTAGCAGATTCAATACCCTCTAGACCTGGCGAAGAATTTACTTCCATTATTAGTGGACCATTATTAGATCTTAAAATATCCACACCACACATATTTAGACCCATCGCTTTGGCCGCTTCTACGGCCGTCCGACGCTCTTCCGGTGATAATTTAACCAGAGAAGCTGTACCACCACGGTGCAAATTAGAACGAAATTCACCTTCTGCGCCTTGTCTCTTCATGGCAGCAATAACTTTTCCACCCACGACCAAGCAACGGATATCAGCACCGCCAGCCTCTTTAATGTATTCTTGAACCAAAATATTTGCCTTTAGGCCCATAAAAGCTTCAATAATAGATTCTGCTGTTTTATTGGACTCAGCCAATACCACACCAATTCCTTGAGTTCCTTCAAGAAGCTTAATAACCACTGGCGCACCGCCAACGTTTTTAAGTAAATCACTGATTTTATCAGGATGATTTGCAAAACCTGTTTTTGGCAAACCCAACCCTTTACGCGACATCAGCTGTAAAGATCTTAACTTATCTCGTGAACGACTGATCGCGACAGATTCGTTAATGCTGTAAGTACCCATCATCTCAAACTGACGAACAACAGCCGTTCCGTAAAAAGTTACTGATGCCCCAATTCGAGGGATTACAGCGTCATATTTAGGCAGCGCCTTACCGTCATATCGAACAACTGGGTTGCTACTTGTGATGTCCATGTAACAATGCATCGTGTCAATAACATCCATCTCATGACCGAGCTTTTCACCAGCCTCAACCAATCGACGAGTAGAGTAGAGCCGAGGATTACGAGAAAGGATTGCAATTTTCATAGATGTCCTTTGAACAAAAAAAGAAAGCACGCATAACGCGATACTTATTAAAAAAGGTTTATGCCATTGGCGCGAGAATAGTGAATAACTTGGAATTTAGAAAGGTATTTTATACATTTTGTACAAAAAAAATCTCCAAAGACCTTCGTTATACAAAGATATTTGGAGACTCTTAGGCAACCAGACAAAAATAAAGTTTATTTTTTTGGTGCGTAAGGGTTTTCAGACGATTTAAATTCAAAAATAATTGGCGTACCAGTGATGTTAAGCACGGTTCTGAATTTGTTTTCAAGGTAGCGTTTATAGCTTCCAGGAATAGAATCAGTCTGGTTGCCGTGAACAACAATACGCGGCGGGTTAGACCCACCTTGGTGCGCGTATCTTAGCTTGATACGACGACTGTTCACCATTGGAGGCTGATGCTCTGCAACAGAGTCTTCCAAAATACGCGTCAAACGGTTTGTCGACCATTTTGCATAACAAGACTCATAAGTACTTTCAATGGTGTCGTATAGATCACCAACACCAGTGCCATGTAAGGCTGAAATGTAATGTACTTTAGCGTAAGGCACAAAACCCAAGCGACGCTCAACTTCACTCTTAATGTGCTCGCGTTCGTCTTTTTTAAGTCCATCCCATTTGTTAATGGCAAGCACTACACCACGGCCAGCATCCAATACATAACCAATCATATGAAGATCTTGTTCTACCAAATCCTCATGGGAGTCAATAACCACAATCACAACATTAGCGTCTTGGATCGCCTGCAATGTCTTAACAATCGAAAATTTTTCAACCGCCTCTTTGACGTGCTTACGACGACGTACACCCGCTGTATCAATTAAAGTGTATTCTTTATCATGACGTGTATAAGGAATATAAACACTATCACGAGTTGTACCTGGTAGATCAAACACAACAACACGGTCTTCACCTAACATGCGGTTAACCAGTGTTGATTTACCGACATTTGGACGCCCCACCACACCGATACGAATACCACGAGACTCTAGGTTAATTTGGTTTTTAGCTTCCTCAACTCTTTCTGCAAATGGCAACATCACCTTATCAATTAAGATGTGCACACCCTTGCCATGAGAGGCTGCTATCGGATGTAAATCACCAAAACCTAACGAATAAAAATCAGCCAAGGCTATGTCTTCGTTAATACCATCGGTTTTATTGACAACAAGAGAAACCACTTTATTTGAACGACGTAAATGGTTGGCGATCATTTCATCGGCAGGATTTAAACCATGACGACCGTCTACAAGAAACAAAACAGCGTCAGCTTCTTCTATCGCCAACAAAGACTGGCGTGCCATTTTTTCGTCAATACCTTGCTCATCACCACTGATACCACCAGTATCAATCACAATAAATTCGTGCTCACCAAGCTTACCATCACCGTATTTACGGTCACGAGTTAAGCCAGGATAATCGGCAACTAAAGCATCACGGGATCTCGTCAATTGATTGAAGAGCGTTGATTTGCCAACATTGGGTCTACCTACCAATGCAATAACTGGAATCATTTTTTTACCTATAAAAATACAAAGCGGCCACCACCCCTATTATAAGGGATGGCAGCCTCTTAAAAAAATCGCTAAAAAGAAATCAAAATTAATTTCAATAGCTCAATGCCGTCACGTTAGAGTTCGGCGTAAGAATAAACAATCGCTTGTCGTTCGCTACCATGCGACTACCCGATGGAACATCATTATCGGCTACTTTATGAACAACCACTTCGCCCGTTATAAGGTCAAGTAAATGAACATAACCACCACGATCCATCACAGCGACATAATCTTGGAAAAATTCAGGTGTAATCAAATCTCGGTCTACAAGATTCGCATTTTCCCATACTTCAGTACCATTCTTCGCATTCAGAGCAATCACCTTGCTCTTCATATCAACAGCAACCAACAACTCTCCCCTTACAGCGACACCGACTGAACTAGGAATGCTGCGTTGCCACAGTGGACGACCGCTTTCAATTGAAAGTGCGGCAAGCGTACCATTATAGGCAACAGCATAAACAACGCCGTTTTTTACTACTAAGCGACCATCAATGTCACTTAATCGCTCTATCTCATAACGACCCTCTGGCTTTCCCACATCATAAGACCAAAGTAAATCACCACCCTGTAGAGAAAACGCCTTCAGTTTACCATCAGCAAAACCAGCAACGACTTTACCATCAGCAATAATGGGTGCGCTTGTACCACGTACCGTCAAAGATGGCAAATCTTCCTTTGTTCGCCACAAAGTATCACCTGTTTCTGCATCAAGTACACTTAACCAACCATCGGAAGTTTGAATCGCTAATTTACCTGCGGCATAAGAAGCCTCAGACAACACCTCTGAGCTCAACACTTTTTCCCACAATACGGATTGGCTCGCTAATGAAACGGCAACGAACTGGGCATCATATGTTCCAAAATACAAAACGTCACCATGACGTGTAACGCCTGCGCTTGGTTTATAGCTGGTAGAAAAAGAGCTTTTCTTCTTTCCATTTTTTTGCCCAAGCTCGTAAATCGTTCCCTTCTTCGTTACAAAAAATAAAGAACCATCTTCTGCAACTAGATTAAAGCGCTCACTAGACTCACCAAAACCACTATCTACACCTGCTCGCCATGCCGTCTTAAGTTTAACCTTACTTTCTACAGATGGAAGGCCTGGTAAAGCCGGACGCGAATTCGAGCAACCTTGAATAATTAAAGTGGCAAACAATACAATGAAAAAAAGTGACTTGCTCATAGTTAGCCTTTCACCAAATCCTTAAGTTTAATATCAAGCAAAGGGTGGTTCACACCAGCACCCAATGCTTCACTCGCTTTCTGGTAAGCGACACGCGCTTCATCGCGCTTACCTTGTGATATTAAAATATCGCCCATTAATTCTTGTTGCTGTGTAGCAAACTCTTCCTCAGATACCTTTTCTACACGAGCCAAAGCCCCTGTATAATCTTCTTTTTGAAGCATTAAACGAGCCACTCGTAGATTCGCAATAGCAACAAAGGAGACATCTTGTGTTTTAGTAATGGCAATATCTAAAGCATTGATCGCTTCATCATATTTGCCATTTTCAGCATCTACACGAGCCAAAAATAACTGTCCAAACATGGCATAGCCTGTATCACCATAATCATCAGTAAGTTGCTGAGCGATAAAGGTCACTGTTTTCTGATTATTTTCATCGCTTAAATCTGCAGCGGCTTGAACTAAGTTTTGATAAAGCGCAGAGGCCTCGCTGGTGTAGTTTGCTTGGCTATTTTTCCAAGCTTGCCAACCAAAATAGCTGCCAGCAGCAACAGCAACAGCAACGATCAACATCACACCATTTTTCTTCCACCAAGCCTTAAACGCTTCGATTTGTTCTTCTTCAGTTTTTAATTCAGCCACTTATTAGTACCTCGTTCAAGATGACGCTTAATCGTATAAAAAGCGACATTCTGTAAAATAAAATTATAATTTGTCATCAATGTATGTTGGGACATCACCCAGTGAACAAGCATGCTGCTCACCTGTTGACATGTCTTTGATCAGACATACACCTTGATCAATTTCATTTTGCCCTAAAATAATCGTGAAACGAGCCTCTGACTTATCGGCTTTTTTCATTTGACTCTTAAAGCTTCCACCGCCACAGTGACGTAATACGACTCGACTTGAGTCTATTGCACGAATACTTTCCGCTAGAACAAAAGACGCTATTTCAGCATCATCACCCATGCTAGTAACAAACACATCAGTCGAAAATTTGGCGGCAGCTGGAATTAATTCCAAAGTTTCAAGAAGAAGAACCAAGCGTTCTATTCCCATCGCAAAACCCACCGCTGGCGTTGACTTACCGCCTAACTGCTCAACCAATCCATCATAACGCCCACCAGCACAAATTGTGGCTTGCGAGCCGAGGTGACTGGTTACCCATTCAAAAACGGTCTTACCGTAATAATCCAAACCACGAACTAGGCGATGATTGATAATATACGGCACATTATTAGCTTTTAAGATCGCTTGTAAGCGATCAAAATGTACTTGTGACTCTTCACCAATAAAGTCCTCAAGGTTCGGAGCACCTTTAAGAACGGACTGAGTTGATTCATCTTTAGAGTCTAGTATTCGCAATGGGTTAGAAACCAAACGACGCTGACTGTCTTCATCTAGCTGATTTTTAAACTCTGTCAAATATTCAACTAAAGCGACTTTAAACGCTTCACGCTCCGTCGACAAACCGATAGTGTTTAACTGCAACTCAACATGCTCCAGAAGGCCTAGCTTCTGCCACAATCGAGCCGATAAAATAATTAATTCCGCATCAATGTCCGCAGAACCCATACCAAAAGATTCCACACCAATTTGATGAAATTGACGATAACGACCTTTTTGAGGGCGCTCATAACGAAACATTGGTCCGGTGTACCACAAACGCTGAACTTGATTAAACAACAAGCCAGCTTGATCTGCCGCACGAACACAACTTGCGGTTCCCTCTGGTCGTAAGGTTAAGGATTCACCATTACGATCATCAAAGGTATACATTTCTTTTTCTACGATATCGGTTGTTTCGCCAACACCACGTTTGAACAAATCTGTATTTTCAACGATAGGGAAACGAATCTGTTGATAACCATAAGACTTAACAACATCGGCAACCGTTTTTTCTAAATACAGCCAAACAGAAGACTGATCAGGCAGTATGTCATTCATTCCCCTGATTGCTTGAATTTTTCGAGCCACAATAGATCCTTAAATTTTCACAATGATATTGGCTAATTCTCGTTCTTTTAAGAGCGCCTTATCACGAATCATTTTTTCTAAATCATCAACGAGCGTATCATTCTTTGTTTTACTGTTTGGCTTACCATCTTGATAAATCAGATTATTAGGAGAACCTCCAGCAAGACCTATATCCGCTTCTTTTGCTTCACCAGGACCATTCACAACACAACCAATAACCGCGACATCCATTGGCGTCGTGATATCATCAAGGCGCTCTTCTAGTTCATTCATGGTTTTAATAACATCAAAATTCTGGCGAGAGCAGCTTGGACAGGCTATAAAGTTAATGCCTCGACTGCGCAACTTCAAACTGCGCAACATATCCCAACCCACTTTAACTTCTTGCACAGGATCTGCCGCTAAAGAAACGCGCAACGTATCACCAATACCATCCATCAATAGCAAACCAAGACCAATAGACGATTTCACCGTTCCAGAGCGTAAACCACCAGCTTCAGTAATCCCTAAATGCAATGGATTATCTATCTGGCTAGCTATTTTACGGTACGCTTCCACCGTCATAAAAATATCGGATGCTTTCAAGCTTAACTTATACTCATGAAAGTCCAGCTCATCAAAATATTGAATTTGACGAAACGCAGATTCAACCAAAGCATCTGGTGTTGGTTCTCCGTATTTTTTCTGCAAATCTTTTTCTAAAGAACCAGCATTTATACCGATGCGAATAGGAATATTTTTATCTCGAGCACAGTCTACAACGGCGCGAATACGATCTTTATTACCGATATTTCCTGGATTAATTCGTAAACAATCAACCCCATATTCGGCTACTTTTAGGGCGATCTTATAATCGAAATGGATGTCAGCAACGAGAGGGATCGAAACGGCTTCGCGTATTTTCTTGAAGGCTTCAGCAGCGTCCATAGAGGGAATAGAGACACGAACAATATCCGCACCCGCATTCGCAATGGCGCGAATCTGCGCCACTGTCGCATCAACATCACACGTTTCTGTGTTAGTCATACTCTGAACACTGATCGGCGCACCACCGCCAACCGGTACATTTCCCACCATAATCTGACGAGAAAGACGACGTTTAATAGGTGATTCAAAATGCATAAGATTCTCTACTTGAGCTCAAATCGAGCCAAATCTTTACGTGTAAAAGAAGAAAAATCGAAGACTTCACCTTTGTATTTCAAAGATGACACACCCTTGGCGTAACCCAATACAACTCTATATGGTGCATTGCCTGTTAACGCCAATTTGCTACCGGCAGACTTCACCCCAGAAAACAAAATTTTTCCTGTGGCATCGCGTACTTCAGTCCAACAGTCTTCTTCAAAAACTATTTCAACATCATTAGAGTAAGAAGGTGCTTTGGGAGGCACAATGCGCTCTATCGGAACCGCAGCGGCTGCCCTTACGACTTCAGCAGGGCTAACACCGGCTTCTTCTAGAATGGCCATTGTCTCTGCTGAAAGTCCTGTTACAACACCGTCATTCGAAGACGTTTTCGCATCCTTAACAGTGTTCCCTTCAACAAAATCATTCCTTTCAAGGGTTGTTCCTGTACTGGCATTTGAACTGGACACATTAGAAATAGGAACAGGCTCACTTGACTCATTCAAAACCGGTTCAATTGTCTCAGTTTCTGGAACCACAACCGTTTCGCTTACTTCATCATTTGTGTCATCAGCTGCCACTGTTTGATTCGATTGAGAAGGCCACCAAAAAACCAAGAAAACCAAAACAGCAACAATGACGACAGAAATAAAAATAACAAACGGATCACCTAAGTGAGTTTGCTTATTTACCTTATCTACAGGTTTGATCGTAGACTCTGCACCCTCCCGCTCACCGTCAAATGCATGTAACATTTCGGAATGATCTATACCCAAAAGGCGGCAGTAACTTTTTAGGAAGCCCCGAGCAAATGTCACGGAGCGAAAAAACTGAAAGTTATTGGCTTCAAGCGCACGCACTTGATCAATTGGAATTTTTAGTGCTGTGGCAACATGTCTTTCATCAAACTCTAGCTCTAGTCTTTTTGCTTTTAATCGTTTACCAATATTAATTGTATCTGTACTTGTTTTACTTACAGAAACATCCGTTTGAATTTCAGTGGTCATGTCAATACCTTGAGCCATTCAGGCATGTAAAATTACTCGCAGATGAATACAGTGTAGGGTCAGTCTCGCGTGCAATTAAATGCCACGACAGACAATTGTACTCATCAAAATGCACCGATCCTCGGGCAATTTGTTTATCAGCCTGGATATTATTAAAAATTAAGCGAGCTTTGTTATTACTACCGTGTATTAAAACAAGATTGAGCTCCGTCATCAAACCAATCAGAGGCAAATCAGCAATTTCTTTTGCCTGTTTTAGATAGATTGCAGCCAAATTTACGTGATTCTGACGTATTGCACATCTAGAAAGATTAATTTGCACAGATTGACGCTTTGAGTAGCCTTTTTCATCCGCTTTTTGAAATGCGTCACACGCCTCTTTCCAGTGTTTTTTAAGCCCTAATAGAACTCCGTAATTATTCCAAATAAAATCATCATCTGGGTATTTCTGTAATGCTTCCACATACACCAAAAGCGCTTTGCTATATTGCTCAACACTTAGCCAATACAAACCTAATAGTCGCCAATAATCTCGCTCTTGATACGACACATCAATCTTATCTAGTTGCTTTTTAGCCAGTACCCACTGACCAAGCAAAAGATGCGCCTGAACAAGCGACAACCTTTTCGGTTCAGAAATGGGAGGCGAGGAAGGCGCAACAACCTGATAAGCACAAGAAGTACTAAGTAAACATACCAACACAAAAGGCAATAACCACAATCGCATACTGACATCCTTGTCATACACAGAATAATTTAATCAAACAAACTAACTTTTCACTTCTCGCAATTCAATATACTTTTGACTCCGGCGAGTCTTATCTTGGAAATCACCCACTAGTTGACCACATGCCGCATCGATATCATCACCACGAGTGGTTCGCACTGTGACCGTATAACCAGCGTCTGCTAAAATTTTCTGAAAGCGACGAGTACGGTTATTGGATGGCTTTTCGTAACCAGAGTTCGGGAAAGGGTTAAAAGGAATCAAGTTAATCTTACACTCCAAATCCTTCAGCAATTCAGCCAATTCATGCGCCTGCTCTTCATTATCATTCACACCAGACATCATAGTGTATTCAATGGTGATATGACGTTTATCAGGCAAGTTAGCCAAGTAATGCTGACACGCTTCAAGCAATTCAGCAATTGGGTACTTCTTATTGATAGGAACCAATTCATTTCGAAGTGCATCATTCGGCGCATGTAATGAAACGGCTAACGACACATCTGTGCGCTTCACTAATTCATATATTTTCGGCACAACGCCCGAAGTACTTAGTGTTACACGGCGCTTAGACAAACCATATGCATGATCGTGCATCATTAGAATCATCGCATCAACAACTGGTTCGAAGTTCATCAGCGGCTCGCCCATTCCCATCATGACAACATTCGTAACACGACGAGGTCCATTTGGGTCCATTGGACCAAAAGATTTAATCGCAATCCACACTTGACCGATGATTTCTGCTGGCGTTAAATTTCGGTTAAACCCCTGCTTTCCGGTTGAACAAAAACTGCAATCCAAAGAACAACCTACTTGTGACGAGACACATAAGGTCGCACGATTACCATCGGGAATTAAAACGGTTTCAACGCAGTCGTTCTTCCCACCTTCCGTACGTATAATCCATTTGCGTGTGCCGTCTTGAGAGATTTCTTGAGACACCACTTTAGGTCCACGAATTTCACAAATCCCTTCTAACTTCGCCCGCAATGCCTTACTGACATCGGTCATTTCGTCGAAGCTTTCAGCGCCTTTTTGGTGAATCCATTTGATCACCTGAGTGGCACGAAATTTTTTCTCGCCGATTGATTCAAAGAACTCAATCAGTTTTTCAGGTGATAACCCTAATAGGTTTACTTTTTTGATGTCAGTCATAATTCAATGTCGCTTGCTGTGTATAGCATTAAGTGTAAACGAAAAAAGCCTCTGAAAAGAAAAGTCTTTTCAGAAGCCTCTGTAAAAAAGCGGGCTAGTGCCCGCTTTCACAAATCAGTTCGGACATAAAGGTCCTAGCTGTCAATTACTTACCGAAGAAGTAAGCAATTTCACGAGTTGCAGATTCAACAGAATCAGAACCGTGAACAGCATTAGCATCGATAGATGTTGCGTAATCTGCACGTAGAGTACCAGCAGTCGCTTCTTTAGGGTTTGTAGCACCCATAAGTTCGCGGTGACGAAGAACAGCGCCTTCACCTTCAAGAACAGAAACAACAACAGGACCAGACGTCATGAAAGCAACCAAATCTTTGTAGAAAGGACGCTCTTTGTGCTCAGCGTAAAAACCGCCAGCCAATACGTCGTCTAGTTGAACCATTTTCGCTTCAACGATTTTAAAACCAGCACGTTCAAAACGAGTGTAGATTTCGCCGATTACGTTTTTAGCAACAGCATCAGGCTTGATGATAGATAGAGTGCGTTCTAACGCCATGGTATAACTCCAAATTTAATTTAAAGGGGCGATGCTTTGCATGGCCCGGGACATAAAAGTTCAGCGCGTGGATTATACGCATCAATTCATTAAAATTGTATGCTCAAGCGAACATTATTTATAGCAATGGAAATAAAAGCGTGTTTTATCGCTTATCCTAACGATCTTAGACGAGTTACTGCGTTTTTTATCGTCTCGGCTACAAAATCGATCTCTTCCTCGGTGGTAAAACGTCCTACAGAAAGTCGTAAAGAACTGTGTGCCAAATTCTCCGCCAAACCAATGGCTCGTAAAACATAAGATGGCTCCAAACTTGCCGAAGTACAAGCCGAGCCAGAAGACACCGCAATATCACCAAGAGACATCAATAGCACTTCGCCATCGACATCTGCAAAACCGACATTAATCACGCCAGCGACGCGCTGGTCTGAATCACCGTTCAAATGCACACCTAACAAATCATTCAAAGACAACCACAAACGCTCACGCAAAGATTGTATTCTTTCACAATCCACCGACATCAAAACACCAGCCAAACGAAAGGCCTCACCCATTCCAACGATTTGGTGTGTTGCTAACGTACCTGAACGCATACCTCGTTCGTGACCACCACCATGAATTTGCGCCTCTAACTTAATTTTAGGAGAACGGCGCACATACAAAGCACCAATACCTTTAGGGCCATAAGTTTTATGAGCAGTAAGTGACATTAAGTCCACATTCATCGCATTAACATCAATAGCAACCTTACCCGTCGTTTGCGCAGCATCAACATGTAAAAATACACCACGAGATCGAGTCAACTGACCAATCGTAGCGATATCTGTTAATACGCCCAACTCATTATTTCCATGCATCAACGACACTAAAATCGTGTCTTCACGAAGCGCTTCCTCCACCTGATTTGGAGAAATAACACCGTGACAATCTGGCTGAAGATACGTTACTTCAAAGCCTTCTTTCTCAAGCTGCTTGCAAGGGTCTAGCACTGCCTTATGCTCAATCATAGAGGTAATAATATGTCGACCTTTTTGACGATAAGCATGAGCCACTCCCTTGAGCGCCAGATTATTAGCTTCTGTAGCACCAGAGGTCCAAACGATCTCGCGAGAATCGGCGTTAATTAACGTCGCTACCTGCAATCTAGCGTCTTCTACCGCTTCCTCAGCACGCCAACCAAACAGGTGGGAACGGGACGCCGGATTACCAAAATTACCGTCCAGCGTCAGACACGCCATCATTTTTTCAGCAACTCTTGGATCTACCGGCGTGGTGGCAGAATTATCTAGATAAACGGGGGTATTCATTTAACGCTCTCCAATATAAACACTCTAAAATCAAGCCGCTGCCTGCGCGATACCTTTGATACGGTTCACAATAGAACGTAAACCGTTACCACGAGTTGGGCTTAGATGACGTTCAAGATCTAACGACTCAAAAAAAGCAGATATATCAAAAGCCAATATTTCTTCAGGTGTTTTATGATTCAAAGCTGACAATACCAGCCCAAGCAAGCCACGTACTATGATGGCATCACTGTCTACGGCAAAGATTAACACCTCGCCTCTCGTTGCATCTTGCTCACTACCAGGCTGAATCCAAACACTGCTCTGGCAGCCTTTCACCAAACGCTCAGGTGTACGCCATGCATCATCAAAAGAAGGCAATGATTTACCCAGATCAATAATATATTTGTACTTGTCTTCCCAATCGTCAAAAAATGACAGATCTTCAACAATCTCTTCTGTATCAGGTAAGGACATGACTCCCCTCTTTTTCATTAAACGAGTAAAAATAAAAAATGGCGCTGAATCAACAAAAGCGCCGATTAAAAAAACAAAAACGGCACTTAACAAATTGCTAAGGCCGTTTCCTATTGTATTCGACTTCACTTAGCCACAGAAGACTTAGTCGCCGCAGATATTAGAAGAAAAGACCCGCTTCTAACTGCGCCTCTTCACTCATCATTTCTCGTGACCAAGGCGGATCAAACACCAAATCAACTTTAACTAACTCAACATTAGGAACTTTTGCGACTCGATATTTCACATCGCCTACCAATACAGGCCCCATACCACAACCCGGTGCGGTTAACGTCATGTCAATCAAAACAGATTTCGTTTCTTGATCCAGCGATACCTTATAAACCAAACCTAAAGACACCAAACTAATTGGAATTTCAGGGTCATAGATCGTATCCAACGCCTGCCAAACTTGATCTTCACTAATCTGACCAGAACCAAGGTCTTCAAAATTAAGAACTTCTGGCTGCTGCCCGATCGCCTCAGCATCCGTTCCATCAATTCGAAGCATGTTACCTTGCCAAGTGACAGTGTAATTGCCTCCCAAACTCTGATTGATCGTTATAAATTGTCCTTCTGGAATACTCACCGGCTCACCGCTTGGTACTCGTCGTGCCGGACAGGCACGCTGTGTCACTACCATTTTTTGCATGAAGTTAACTCACACTAAAGCTTTCGCCACAGCCACACTCGGCTACGACGTTAGGGTTATTAAACTTCACAACTTCGTTAACACCTTCGCGCACCAAGTCAATTTCTGTTCCCTTGAGCATGGTGACAGACTGTGAATCTACCGCAAACGTTATCTCACCAAATGACAAGACGGTGTCTTCCACCAAAGCGACATCAACGATATCAAGCACATAAGAAAAACCCGTACAGCCGCTTTCTTTAGTACTTAACCGAATCAATTTCCCAGGCTGTTTTACCAGTTTTGAGGTGAAATATTTCTGCGCAGAAGCGGTTAAAGACACGCTTGAAACAGGATCAAATGTTGTTGCCGTCATAGATATCTCCTAAGCCAACATCGAGCGCACTTTTTTCAGCGCGACAAACAATGCATCAACTTCTTCTAATGTATTATAAACAGAGAATGACGCACGAGCCGTTCCCGGCACATTAAAACGCGCCATCAAAGGCTGAGCACAATGATCACCGGTACGAACAGCGATACCCTGACGATCCAGTAAAAAACCGATATCCGCAGGATGGCCGTGGTCCATAACAAAACTCAGCACGCCAATTTTCTCTTTGGCATTCCCAATTATTGTGAGGCCTTCAAAAGCTTCAGCCAGCTGCGTCGCTCGGTCTAACAAGGCTTTCTCATGGGCTTCAAGACCATCATGATCCAATGCCATCAACCAACGAATCGCTTCGCCCATTGCAATGACATCGCCTACATTAGGTGTCCCAGCTTCAAAACGATAAGGCAGTACATTCCATGTAGCCTCTTGTAACGTCACCGTTGAAATCATCTCTCCGCCGGTACGCCAAACAGGCCAAGTCGCCAGTAGAGACTCTCTTCCCCAAAGTACGCCAATCCCCATCGGAGCGTAAATCTTATGCCCTGAAAAAACATAAAAATCACAACCAATATCTTGTACATCAACCTTACGGTGAGCCGCTCCTTGTGCACCATCAACCAAAACCCAAGCACCAAAGACTTTGGCCTTCGCGGTCATTTCTTTAATGGGGTTAACCGTACCGAGCGCATTAGACACATGAGTAAAGGCCACAAATTTAGTACGTTCGTTCAGCAGCGCGTCATAAGCAGCTTGGTCTAGCTCACCATCTTCTGTCACAGGAACGATTTTCAAGATAGCACCAGCTACTTTGCAAGCCTGCTGCCACGTCACCAAATTAGCATGATGCTCCATACCAGTAGCAATCACTTCATCGCCTGTCGACAATAACTGACTCAAGCCGTTGGCAACTATGTTGATTCCTTCAGTGGTACCTGTTGTCCAAATGACTTCTTCACGTTTCGGCGCATTAATAAAGTCTTTTACGAGATCGCGAGCCGCTTCAAAACGACCCGTCGCTTCATCCGCAAGGCGATGGGCACCACGATGCACATTCGAATTACATGTCGAATAATAATCAACCAGCGCATCGATCACACACTGCGGTTTTTGAGTCGTTGCCGCATTGTCGAGGTAAATCAATGGATTTCCATCAATCCGACGCTTCAAAATCGGAAATTGCTCACGGATAGCCGCTACATCAAAACTCATTAGATTCTCGCTTACTTCACTTCCATTTGCGAAAATCGCTCACGAATAATAGGACGAACCCACTCCGCTAGCGCTGCATTTGGCATTAAATCAATCAACTCGTTAATAAAACCAAAGTTGAGCATCACCTGAGCTTTTGAGCGACTCACACCACGAGTTTGCAAGTAATACAGCGCCTGCTTATCTATCTGGGCAACCGTCGCACCATGAGCACAACGCACGTCATCGGCGTAAATTTCAAGCTCAGGTTTGGTGTTAATTTCCGCCGTATTCGACATTAATAGATTGCGATTATTCAATTCCGCCAAGGTTTTCTGAGCATCTCGATGAATATGAATACGACCATTAAAAACAGCGCGTGAACGATCTGCCGCAATACAACGCACATTTTCTTCTGTCGTACCGTTCGGCATCGCATGTTCAACCGTTGCATGCAGGTCAAACAACTCTTTACCATCAAGCAAATACATTGCATTGAGTTTCGCATCCGCAAACTCACCTGCATGAATAATATCCGTATCTAGACGAGACAAATCACTACCGAAACCCACGATGGTACTGTGCATTTTTGCACGATCGTGCAGATTAAAGTGACTTCCGCCAATTGAGACATTGGTTCCTGTTTGAAGTGCGAAACGATAATGCTCTAGTCGTGCATTTGACTCGACATGATATTCCACAAAGGCGGTACTTAAAGTCTCGCCTTGCGCCTGAATATCTTCAATGACAGCTAAGCGAGAACCAGCACCCAATGTCACTTGTACACGAGTATGAGATTCAGCACCTTGACTCAACAAAGAACTAATTCGTAAGGGCTCAGCAACATCAACACCGTCAGCAACCGTTACAACCACAACATCTTGCGCCAATGCATCGTTGATCAAACCAAATAAATGACGTTCAGGTTTAACAGTAGAAAAAGTCTTCAGCGCGTGCGCTTGTTGAGCCTTTTCTAGGTCACGACCTAACGTAACAGACAAGCCTTTTGGTAGCGCTTTCGCTAATTGTGACTCGTCCAACTTACCATTAACAAAAACCAGCTCGATGGCAGCAAAATCAGCAATAGCAACAGGAGACAAATTAACAACAGCATCAATCACTTTGGCCTGTGTCCGCTCAACCGCACGCAACGGTGTATAACGCCAAGCTTCAGTTTTACGCGTTGGCCATTTCGTCGTCGATAGCAACTCAAGAGCATACGCACGCTTAGGAGCGAGCCAATCATTAATACCTTGCGCTCGAGTAATGGCGCTTTCTAACCATTCACTCATGCATTACCCCTCAAGCTCATCTTTAGCTGGCTCTTTTTGCAACCAAGCATATCCTTGGGCTTCTAACTCATGAGCCAAAGTAGCATCACCACTCTTGACTATTTTGCCGTCAGACAAGACATGAACAAAATCAGGCTTAATATAGTCTAAAAGACGCTGATAATGCGTGACAACAATAAAACTACGATCCGCTGAACGCTGGCTATTAACGCCCTCTGCAACGACTTGCAAAGCATCAATATCCAAGCCTGAATCGGTTTCATCAAGAATACAAAGCTTTGGTTGAAGCAAAAGCATTTGCATCAACTCATTACGCTTTTTCTCACCACCAGAGAAACCTTCGTTAACGCCACGTTTTAGGAAGGCAACAGGCAAATCAACTTGCTTACAAGCCGCTTTGGCTTCTTTCAAGAAATTAGCGGAGGTAATAGCGTCTTCACCACGTGCTTCACGTTGCGCATCAACAGAGGCTTTCAGAAACTCTAAGTTACTCACACCCGGAATTTCAACAGGGTATTGGAACGCCAGAAACAAACCCGCGCGCGCGCGCTCTTCTGTTTCCATTTCAAACAAATCTTTACCATCTAGCGTTACGCTGCCGCTGTCTACCGTGTAACCATCACGACCAGACAAGACATAGCCTAAAGTGCTTTTACCCGCACCATTTGGCCCCATAATGGCATGCACTTCACCAGGTTTAATATCCAAACTTAACCCTTTGATGATCTGCTTTTCTTCTACGCTTGCGTACAAATCTTTTATCGTCAATAAACTTTCAGTGTTCGACATCTTCAATAATTCCTTAACCTACAGAGCCTTCAAGGCTAATTTCTAGTAACTTGCCCGCTTCAACGGCAAATTCCATTGGTAATTCTTTAAACACTTCCTTGCAGAAGCCATTCACAATCATGGATACGGCTTTTTCAGGATCAAGACCTCGTTGACGACACAAAAACATTTGCTCGTCACTGACTTTAGACGTGGTTGCTTCATGCTCGATAATCGCGGATGGATTACGACTTTCTACATAAGGAAAAGTATGAGCGCCACACTGATCGCCAATTAACAACGAGTCACACTGAGTAAAGTTACGTGCACCATCAGCCCCTGGATTCATTCGGACAAGACCACGGTAACTATTGTTACTCTTGCCAGCGGAAATACCTTTCGTAATGATGGTGGACTTGGTGTTTTTACCAATGTGAATCATTTTGGTGCCGGTATCAGCTTGCTGACGACCACGAGTCAGGGCAACAGAGTAAAACTCACCTACGCTGTTATCTCCTTTCAAAATACAACTAGGGTATTTCCAAGTAACAGCGGAGCCTGTCTCTACTTGAGTCCAAGATATTTTGGCGCTGGTATGACAAATTCCACGTTTGGTAACGAAGTTGTAAATACCGCCTTTGCCGTTTTCATCGCCTGGATACCAGTTCTGAACGGTAGAATATTTAATCTCCGCATTGTCCATAGCAACCAATTCAACCACGGCAGCATGCAATTGGTTTTCATCTCGCTGTGGTGCGGTACAACCTTCAAGATAACTGACATGACTGCCTTCATCTGCAATGATCAAGGTGCGTTCAAACTGACCTGTATTCTGCTCATTAATGCGGAAATAGGTAGACAACTCCATTGGGCAACGCGTGCCTTTTGGAATATAAACAAAGGAGCCATCCGTAAACACAGCACAATTTAATGCGGCATAATAGTTGTCTTTCTTAGGTACAACACTGCCTATGTATTTTTTCACAAGCTCAGGGTATTTCTGTATAGCTTCAGAAATCGGACAGAAAATAACGCCCGCTTCCTCTAGCTTACCTCGAAAAGTGGTTACCACTGAGACTGAATCAAACACGGCATCAACCGCGATACCAGCCAGCATTTGTTGCTCTATTAGAGGAATACCAAGTTTTTCATAAGTACGAAGCAATTCAGGATCAACCTCGTCCAAAGACTTAGGTTTATCTTTCATGCTTTTTGGTGCTGAATAGTAGGAAATCGATTGGAAATCAATTTTCGGGTAATCTACCAATGCCCAATCAGGCTCTTCCATTTCCAGCCATTCACGAAATGCACTTAGACGCCACTCAAGCATCCACTCAGGCTCACCTTTCATTTCAGAAATACGTTTAATGACACCCTCATCCAAACCAGGCTCAAACGTTTCTGATTCTATATCAGAAACAAAACCGGCTTTGTATTCCCTTGCCAGCGCCTTATCTATCTGCTCAGTCATATAAAAACTCACTCATCATAAGAGCCAACACACTGAGCATCAGTGCGTCACGCTCTACTAATTTATTCTTTACTTAATCAACTATCGCCGCGATTATCTTACTGCTCTCAAAGCCATTTTTTCGGCCTTCAAGATCTTGACGCTCTGCAACTTGCCGTACTTCATTACGGTGAACCAGTTGCTCTAAGCTGATTTGGCTTAAAAAATCATGTATTTGATCACTTAAATCACACCATAAATGGTGAGTAAGGCAAGTGTTACCACTTTGACAATCACTGCGCCCCTTACATCCAGTAGCATCAACCGACTCATTTACGGCATCTACTATCTGCGCGACAAAAATATCATCATTTGAACGACTCAGACGATACCCACCACCTGGACCTCTTACACTGGTTACCAACGCCTTCTTACGAAGCTTAGAAAACAACTGCTCAAGGTACGATAAGGATATTTCTTGTCGATTCGAAATATCCGACAAAGACACTGGCCCTTGATCCGAATGCAATGCCAGATCAAGCATGGCGGTTACCGCATAACGACCTTTTGTTGTCAGGCGCATAAGTTATCCAAATTAGATTATTCTTTGAGTGTAAATAGTACACAAAACCTACTGTTTTGATCAAGTATTTACCTGACTATTTTAGTAGGTTATTACCTAACCATAATATTCAGCGCATATTTTACGTGCACTATGGGGAAAACAAAACCGCATTCTGCAGTTTCAAAAAGCATCAGGGCAATAATACTTACAATGAAAGCCATCCAATAATGTCGATAGCACGTAAAAATAGAACAAAAGCCTTGTCCTTTCATGACAAACACGCACACTAATAGATAGTTAAATGAGCCGAAGAAAGAGGATTGATAATGCCACCTAAAGGTAATGATGAAAAAATTCTTAGCGAAGAAGTACCTGAAAAGAAATCGAAAGGACTTTTGATTCCAATTTTATTGTGTTTCCTTTTGAGCGTGGTCGCTTCATCAGGCGTTTCCTACTTTCTTCTACAGTCTAGTAAAGGAGGCTCAGCAACAACACTTAAGGCGAATGAGCAGAACGATTTGATTGCCAACTTACAAGAATCCCTTTCGCAACAAAAAATAAAAATACAAGCCATTGAAGATCAGAATAATGTTCTGAAGCTATACCTCAGACACAGCAGCGGCACAGCGCTAAAAAACATCTTAATCAACCAAGAGCAAAATATTCAAGCGTATTTAAAAGTCATGAAATCTGCTATAGACGATCTATCAAAGCTTATTCCTAGAACAACAGACTGGAACAACGAGTACCAATATCAACTGGATCTGGCACAAAAAGGCAGTATAGAAAGAGAAGACTTACTAAAACTGTTAAAAACAGGCGAGCCAAACGAGAAAAATCAGTAGATATCAGTACTATTTAGCCGAGCCAAAAAACTGAAATACATAAGGACGTAACTTTTGCTACTGTCGATATTAAAAAATACACATCTATTAAAAAATTATGACGCAATAAAAACCAGCTTTTGGTTCACGCCTTGTTTAATCTTATTTTTCACTATAATAAGCTGTATGATCTTGCTGTTTATTGATCTGTATGCAGGGTTAGACGCTGTTCACTGGTTGGCTTTTTTATACCATGCTGATGCAAACATAACTCGTAGTTTACTGACCACTATAGCTAGCAGCGTTATGACCGTGGTCAGCATTACCTTCTCAATTACCATTGTTGCCCTCACCACGGCATCATCTCAATTTGGACCTAGATTAATTCGTAACTTCATGGAAGACAAAAGCACCCAAATGGTACTTGGTGTATTTATCTCGCTTTTTATTTACTGTCTCATTTTGGTCCGTATGACAGACGACTTTGCAGAGGGCCATTTTTTACCTGGCCTAACTTTCGCGGGGGCTATCGCCATGACCCTATGCGGCATTCTTTTACTGATCTACTTCATCCATCATGTTTCGCAGAACCTGCAGTCAGACAATATAATTGACAATGTTTATTCAGAACTGCAATACAGTATCAATCAGATTTTCAAACAACAAAAAGAGGAAGAAGACGCAACTTCTAGCGAAAATAACGCCATAACAAAACCAGATATTGAGAGAAAACTCGTTAGCACTATGAATAAACGAGGAGCCATTCCATTAAAAAGCCCAGCATGCGGCTACATTCAAACCATTAATTACGCTCACTTAACAAAAGTAATGAAAAAACTAGATGGCTACCTTGAAGTGTCCGTTAATCCGGGGGATTTTGTAGTGAACCGCATGATCACTATGAACTGCCACACCAAACACCTTTCTAAGGAGGATGAAAAAAGCTTGCATAACGGCTTCACCTTGGGACCCAAGCGCACACCAATCGAAGACCCAGAGTTCGCGGCTCATCAGCTTATTGAGATCGCATTAAGGGCTCTTTCTCCCGGCATTAACGACCCATACTCTGTCATTGCTTGTGTTGATAAACTGACAGCCATGATCTGTAACTTGACGCAGGAAAATTTTCCAAAAGGAACTACATACGACGAAGATAATATTGAACGCGTTAGCTACAAAACAACCTCTTTCCAGAACCTCGCCAACATCGCCTATGATCAAATACGCCAATACTCACGAACCTGTCTCGCGGTACAACTACGTCTACTAGAAGGTCTAATTCGAGTGGCTGAACAAGCCAGCCTCCCGACACACTGGTCGTTTGTACGTCACCAGAAACAAATGATTGAACACAGTCTAAAGCAACAAAACTTAATTGATTTAGACAAAAAAGAAGTTACTAACCGTTTACAGATTCTCGATGAACACCTTAAAAACAACGGTTAATACTTAACATAAAAACCAATAAGAGTAATGGAGCTTTTCGCCTCACTCCATTACTCTAAAAGAGCAGCGATACTTTAAAGAAAACTTACAAAGAGCATGCCAGCTCTGTCCCTTGTTTAATCGCTCGCTTCGCATCCAGCTCAGAGGCAACGTCAGCTCCACCGATAAAGTATACGGTTTGGTCAAGCTCCTTTTCTAATAATCGATTAGGTTCTTGTCCAGCACAAACAACCACAGTATCGACGTCTAAACACTGATACTCACCATCAACTAAGACATGAAGCCCTTCATCATCAATACGCTGATAATCACAACCAGACAAAAACACAACACCTTTTTTGAGTAACTCCGTACGGTGAATCCATCCCGTCGTTTTCCCTAAACCTGCCCCTACTTTACTTTTCTTACGTTGCAACAAAAAAACCTCTCGCTCTGATTTTTCAAAAACAGGCTTAATCCCCTCCACACCGCCTCGAGCTGAAAGTGTCATATCCACCCCCCACTGAGACATAAACCCTTCAATGTTTTGCGCCTTATGTGATACAGAATCGATCAAGTATTCACAAATATCGAAACCTATGCCTCCGGCACCAATGACAGCAACGCGTTTACCAACAGGGCTGCCACTCATAACATCTAGGTAACTCATTACCTTTTTATGCGTAACACCATCAATATCAGGAGCTCTAGGTAGAATACCTGTCGCCAACACGATCTCGTCGAATTGACCTTTTTTCAATAAGCCGCCATCCACTCGAGTATTTAATTGTAAGTCGACTCCAGTCAGTTCTATTTGGCGCTTGTAGTAGCGTAATGTTTCATAAAATTCGCCTTTCCCTGGAATACGCTTAGCAATATTAAATTGCCCGCCAATTTCATTCGCCGCATCATACAAGGTAACCTTATGCCCGCGCTTAGCCGCTGTTGTCGAAAATGCTAATCCAGCAGGTCCAGCGCCAACTACGACAATGTATTTAGGGCTCTCTGTTGGGCAAATAACCAATTCGGTTTCATGACACGCTCTAGGGTTAACAAGGCATGACGTCAATTTGTTTGCAAACACATGATCTAAGCAAGCTTGATTGCACGCAATACAAGTATTGATTTCATCTGCACGATTTTGCTCTGCTTTTAAAACAAACTCAGGATCCGCGAGAAAGGGCCTCGCCATTGATACAATATCAGCATCACCACGAGCCAAAACTTGTTCCGCTATTTCCGGTGTATTGATACGATTTGAAGTAACCAAAGGAACCGTTAATAATTTACGTAATGCTGCTGTAACCCAAGTAAATGCGGCGCGAGGCACTTTAGTAGCAATCGTCGGCACCCTTGCCTCATGCCAACCAATACCGGTACTGATAATGGTTGCTCCGGCTTGCTCAATGGCTAATCCCAGCGTCACCACTTCTTCCAAGCTACTGCCACCTTCGACCAAATCCAACATTGAGAGTCGATAAATAATAATAAAATCACTGCCAACGGCTGCCCGAATCCGTCCGACAATTTCGATCGGCAACCTGATTCGACCTTCGTACGCACCACCCCATTCGTCTTCACGATGATTCGTTCTAGAGGCAATAAACTGATTGAGAAAATAACCCTCGGACCCCATCACTTCAACACCGTCATAACCCGCTTTTTTTGCCAGAACTGCCGCATTGATGAAATCTAGAATTTGTTTTTCAATACCTTCAGCCGTTAATGCTTCAGGTTCAAACGGGTTAATAGGAGCTTTTATAGCGGAAGGAGCAACTAATTTAGGATTATAAGCGTAACGTCCTGTATGCAATATTTGCATACAGATTTTTCCTCCGGCTTCGTGAACGGCATCAGTGATAACTCGGTGCTTTAGCGCATCTTGTTCCGATGCCATAGTCGCTGCACCAACATACACAGCACCCTCAGAATTAGGCGATATACCGCCCGTTACAATGAGCCCAACCCCGCCTCGAGCCCGTTCAGCATAAAAGGCAGCCATACGCTCAACTCCGCCTTTCATTTCTTCTAAACCTAAATGCATAGACCCCATTAGTACGCGATTTTTTAGCTGAGTAAACCCCAGATCCAATGGTTCAAATAAATTTGGGTACGTAGAATGACTCATAATAACGACTCGCTTTGTTTATTATTGTTTGTTTTGCCGCTGCCCGCGTGCAATTTTGACACTGTCAAGATAGTTTTTAATATAGACAATGTCAAGATTAAAGGCTCTAATTGACCAATGTCGACATTAAAAAAACACTATCACCATGGCGATCTAACTAAATCGCTACTTGAGTCTGCTTCCTTAATTATCAAAGAACAAGGAACAGAAAGCCTCAGTATGCGTAAACTAGCCGATACAGTAGGCGTCTCAAGAACAGCGCCATACCATCATTTCAAAGATAAAAACGCCTTACTTTGCGCATTAGCAGAACAAGGTTTTTGCGAACAAGAAAAAATACTTTACTCTTTAATCAAACAAGACCATACCGCAGAAGAGTGCTTTAAGAAGTACGTACATGCCTATTTAGAATACGCCCTACTTCACAACGAAACATATGACCTTATGTACGGTAGGACGATATGGAAAGCAGCTAGCCCAAGCCCTTCATTAAAAGCAGCATCTAAACGTACATTTAAGATATGGATAGATTGGGTAGAAGAGCTACAGCAGCACAAAGTACTACCGAGCAACAATACGCCATTAAGAATAGGGCAAACGACGTGGGCAAGCTTACATGGATTAGCCAGACTATTTATAGACGGAATCTATCTCGATCAGGCAGACTTATCAGAAATGATAGAACAAATGATTAAGAACCTTCGTCAAGAAAGCTCAACCAGCGCCTAGGTTTGATCGAGTATTAGAGAGCATTTGCTCTCTTCGTAAGCGTTTAACATCTCGATGACTTAAATATAGCAACGGAGTGATAACCAACAACGAGCCTATAAACAACCCTAAATCAGGCGTTTCACCAAATATCCACCACCCAATTAAAAAAGCAAAAATCAATCCCGAATATTCAGCACTCGTCACTTTACTTGACGCAACATAGCGATACCCAACCAAACATGACACGCTGTACAAAATAGAACAAATAGAAGAAAGCGCAGCGTAAACCAGTAACTCAATCTGAAAAGCTTCACCTTCCCATAAAGCCAACCCTCCAGCTAAAGGTAATGCAAAAAACTGAGTCACTAACAACCCATAAAGTATATCTTGTTGTTGCGGCAGCTTTTTTATCAATAAGCTATTTGCAGCCAGTACCACTGCAAAAAGAATAGCACTCACCATTCCGAACGTAATTTCTGTCGGTCTTAAAATTACCAAAATACCCATAAACCCCAATACAGCCGCTAGTACGACATCCATGCTTAAACGCTCTTTATAGAAAAAAGCCCCAAACAACATGATAAAAATTGGTGCGGTATAAAACACAGCATTCGCTGTCGCCAAAGACAATTCAGCCAAAGAAAGAACAAGTAGAACGGCAGCCAAAACCCACATATTGCCACGAATAAAGTGAAGCTTTAATCCTAAAAAAACAGCCGATTTAGATCGACGATAAAGTCTAAGAACGACAATAGGTAAAAGTATGGAGCACATAAAAACAGCACGAAGAAAAGTGAATTGAAAAATAGCCACTTCAGAACCGGCTAACTTGATAAATACGTCACACAGTGTCGCGAAAAAACTCCCTAATACTAAAATTAAAATAGCACTACTAACAGTACGACCGGACACTTCACTCTCCTTAGAATTAATCAGCTTTAGACCAGCATAATAAATTCAAATCATTAGATAAAATGATATATTTAGACATAGTATTAGTTAATTGGATAATGTAAATATGCTTCCTCCTCTGAAATCACTACCCGTATTTGAAACAGTCGCACGACTGAATAGCTTTTCGCGCGCCGCACAAGAGCTCAATGTAAGCCAAAGCGCGGTATCTCATCAAATACGAATCCTCGAAAACCACCTTGGGGAAAGCCTATTTCATCGCCTAGGTAGAAATTTAGAGTTAACAAAAGAAGGTAAGCAATATCTAGACACTATAAGCAACTCTCTACTACAAATTTCAGAAGCCACAACACAAATCAAAGGACAGCAAAAAACGCATATTCGGTTGGCGGTATACAGCTCGTTTGCAGTTTATTGGCTAATCCCAAGGTTGCCTGAACTAAAGCGCCTACGTCCAAATTTAGAACTCAGCATTGAAATGAGTCACGGCTCCCCAGATCTTTCCGATCGTACCGCAGATTTTTTCATCACAATTGAAAAAGAAAAAAGGGGCTTTCTATTTGAATCTTTTTATGAAGAAGAGCTATTTCCCGTATGCAGTTACAGCTACCTTGAAACGATCAAAAGCAGATTGAACGTAATATCTAGTAAAGAGCTAATGGAAAAACTCAACACAACTCCCAACCCCTTAGCACAATTTTCACTCATCACCTCACACAGTATCTATGACCGTCATTTTGAAGACTGGAAACGCTGGTTTTCAAATCTACAACAATCTCTACCAAGCACAGTACAATTCCATCGTTTTAGTCATCTTATGCTTGCCTATGAAGCCGCAAAGCACTCTCTTGGAATCGCACTTGTAAATGACTATATGATGAATGAAAAAAACGATGAAACAGCGCTAATAAAGCTACCTTGTAGTGCATTCAAAACAGGTGATAACTTCTCTTTAGCGTATAAAGAAAGTCGAAAAAATGAAGAGGCTATCCAGTATCTAAGAAAGTGGTTAAATGAAGAAGCAAAAGCACTATATCGAGATAATTAATAGAGTATTTTTCTCTAACGTTTGTTACTTGGCCTCTATTAAACCACCTCAAGATCAAACACCACCGACCAAAATAAGGCTTCCCTATATTCCAGCATCAAGGTAGATTTTCCACCTATTTTCCTTTCCTTGAGCCAAAAAAAAGCCCTGACAGCGTTAGCTATCAGGGCTCTCTTAATTTAAGCTTGACGACGACCTACTCTCACATGGGATCTCCCACACTACCATCGGCGATGGCGCTTTTCACTTCTGAGTTCGGGATGGGATCAGGTGGTTCAACGCCTCTATGATCGTCAAGCAATTCTGCTGCGTTCGTTCTGGCGGTTTCTTAAGATCATAATCTCTATCATCTCTTTCTTCCAACCAAAACACGCGAAGACATGCTTGGATCTTTAACAATTCTTTTTTGAAATAACGGTAATCAAGGTTAAACCAGTTTTTATCGTAATGTGTCTCTGTAATCTTTGATGCATTTGCTTAGAGTCTTTTTCATTCTCTCTTCACTTATCATCTAAAACCACTTTGGTGTTATATGGTCAAGCCTCACGAGCAATTAGTATTGGTTAGCTCAATGCCTCACAGCACTTACACACCCAACCTATCAACGTCCTAGTCTCGAACGGCTCTTTAGGGGACTTATGTCCCAGTGAGATCTTATCTTGAGGGAGGCTTCCCGCTTAGATGCTTTCAGCGGTTATCCCGTCCGAACGTAGCTACCCGGCAATGCCACTGGCGTGACAACCGGAACACCAGAGGTTCGTCCACTCCGGTCCTCTCGTACTAGGAGCAGCTCCTCTCAAATCTCAAACGTCCACGGCAGATAGGGACCGAACTGTCTCACGACGTTCTAAACCCAGCTCGCGTACCACTTTAAATGGCGAACAGCCATACCCTTGGGACCGGCTTCAGCCCCAGGATGTGATGAGCCGACATCGAGGTGCCAAACACCGCCGTCGATGTGAACTCTTGGGCGGTATCAGCCTGTTATCCCCGGAGTACCTTTTATCCGTTGAGCGATGGCCCTTCCATACAGAACCACCGGATCACTAAGACCTACTTTCGTACCTGCTCGACGTGTCTGTCTCGCAGTTAAGCGTGCTTTTGCCTTTACACTCTACGCATGATTTCCGACCATGCTGAGCACACCTTCGTGCTCCTCCGTTACTCTTTGGGAGGAGACCGCCCCAGTCAAACTACCCACCACACAGTGTCCTCGATCCAGATAATGGACCTGAGTTAGAACCTCAAACATACCAGGGTGGTATTTCAAGATTGGCTCCAATAGAACTAGCGTCCTATCTTCAAAGCCTCCCACCTATCCTACACAAATAGGTTCAAAGTTCACTGTGAAGCTATAGTAAAGGTTCACGGGGTCTTTCCGTCTAGCCGCGGATACACAGCATCTTCACTGCGATTTCAATTTCACTGAGTCTCGGGTGGAGACAGTGTGGCCATCGTTACGCCATTCGTGCAGGTCGGAACTTACCCGACAAGGAATTTCGCTACCTTAGGACCGTTATAGTTACGGCCGCCGTTTACTTGGGCTTCGATCAAGAGCTTCGCTTACGCTAACCCCATCAATTAACCTTCAAGCACCGGGCAGGCGTCACACCCTATACGTCCACTTTCGTGTTTGCAGAGTGCTGTGTTTTTAATAAACAGTCGCAGCCACCTGGTATCTTCGACCGACTAGTGCTTACGGAGCAAGTCCTTCACACCGGCCGGCGTACCTTCTCCCGAAGTTACGGTACCATTTTGCCTAGTTCCTTCACCCGAGTTCTCTCAAGCGCCTTGGTATTCTCTACCTGACCACCTGTGTCGGTTTGGGG